>JACMPK010000113.1 GCA_014377535.1 Gemmatimonadaceae bacterium | reverse complement strand
GAGCGCATCGGGCGCCATGGTGCGGAAGAAGTGCACGGTGCAGTGCGGCGTGAACGCGAAGCGCGCAGGTGCGAACGGCAGCCCACAGGTTGCAATGCGATCATGCAGCCAGCGCACAGGTCCATGCACCGGCAGCGGCAACACGATGATGTTGGTCTGCGGAAAACGCTCGGGTGCGCCGAACACGAGTTCCAGGGGCGCGGTTGCCTTTCCGACTGCCTCGAGCGCCGCGCACACCTCGGCCGTCGGCGTGCCCAGCGGCAAAATGCCGACACCGCTCGAGCCGGCAAGCGTCACATGCGGGCGGCCAAGGGCCGCAAGCTTCGGATCGAGACGCGTTTGCAGCACCGCAATGCGATCGCCCTGCTCGCCGCCGAGATCTGCCACGATGTAGATGCCATGGGCCATGCCGTCAGCCGGTCAACGGCGCAGGAATGCGCGGTCGAGTCGGCTGCCTGGATGCGCATCGTGCCAGCGTCGCACCAGCAGCGCGTTGAGGATGCCCACCCCCGAGCCGGTGACCACGTCGGACAGCCAGTGCTGCCGGTCCACGATACGGCTGCCGGCAGCGATTGACGCGAGTGCATACACCAGCGGCGGTCCCGCCGTGGACCAGCCGCTGCGTCCCTGCCGTCGCCATTCCGCCGCCAGCGTCACGGCCGCCGCAGCTGCCAGCGCCGAATGCCCGGACGCGAAGCTGCGCGTGCTGTCGCTGCGACGCCCGCCGAACAGGTCCCAGCGTGTGGGACTGGCATCGGCGCTGGCATACGGCCGCGTGCGACCCGCGATGGCCTTGATCGCAAAGATCATCACACCGCTGGCCGACACGGCTTCGGTCGTGCGCAATCCGAGGACCGCCATGCCCGAGTCGCCGCGCGCGCGGCCCAGCAACCAGGCGGCCGGGCCAATGCCGATGGACCCGGCGGCGCCGGTCAGATCCCCGACGCGGGCCAGCGCCTGGAGTGCATCGTTGTCACGGACGCCGGGGCGCCGCGCCCACGCGTCGCCGCGCCGGTCCGCGTGCGCCACGAGCAGTGCCGCCACTGCGACACCACCGAGCTTCCAACCATCCGCAGCGCGAAGAGCCGGCAGCGGCATACGGGATGGTGCAGCAAATCCCCTGATTGCCGGTGCCTGTGCGGCGCGCACCGCGGCAGCGTGGTGCGCCGCACGCCAGGCATGCGGCGTGGCGGCAACAGGCCCAGGCCATGCGGCCAGTGGCGCCACCGGCTGCTGCGCGCGCACGGCCGACGTGCTGGCAAGGAGCGCGAGCGCGCCGAGACTCGTGCGCACCGTGCGCGCCGATGTCATCGCGCGGCCTTGCTCCGCGTCGCCGCGTCGGTCGCCCGCTTCGATGCGCCCTTGGGCAAGGTCTTTGTCGCACGCTTTGATGCGGGCTTCGTTGCGAGTCTCGTGACACGCTTCGTTACGGGCTGCGTTCCGGACTTCGTTGCGAGTGTCGTTACGCGCTTCGTTACGGGCTGCGTTCCGGACTGCGTTCCGGACTGCGTTGCGAGTGTCGTAACGCGCTTCGTTGCGCGTGTCGTTACGCGCGCTGCGTCGGTGGCGCCGGTCGTCGTGACGGCGGTGCCCGCCGGCGTCGCTGCGGCTTCGAGCGCCTTACGCGCTTTTTTCTCTTTCCGACTCTTTTTGTCCTGCTTCTTCTTGTCCTGCTTCTTCTTGCCCTGCTTCTCCTTGGCCTGCTTCACCTTGGCCTGCTTCACCTTGGCCTGCTTCACCTTCTTGGGCTTGGGCGGCGCGAGGATGCTGCCGCGGCACTTCGGCGACCCGCAAAGGCACTTGTACAGCACCTCGTCTTCCTCGTTGTGCTCCGGCGTACGCTCGTACGCGTAGTCGTAGAGCAGCTCCTGGTTCTTCTCGATGGTCTTCAGTGCATGCACGAAGACGCGGCCATCCTCCTCCTCCAGCGCCTCGCAGTTCGGGTCGCACGAGTGGTTCACATACTTCGCCGGCCACTCCAGCGGTCCGGCATCCAGCACGCGTGAACCGTCACCGATGGAAAACAGGAACGTATGATGCCGGCCCATCTCGCCGTCGGGATAGCGGATGTCCGACTCGTCCGCATCGATGCACTCGCCGAGGTATTCGATGATGCGATCGCCCTTCCTGATGCGCCGCGTGGCGAACGCCCCATTGCCCTGGATCTTCGACGAGCGAATGACGAACGCGAGATTGCGGGAGCCGGCAAAAGTGGCCACGTGTCGATTGTGTGGGCGGTGATGTGCACTGCGGTCATCGCAGGATAGTCGCGAATCGCGCGACGAGCGACAGCCGGCACTCGTACGACGTGGGCGACGGCACCGCCCTGCGCGGGCGCTCATCGGCCCATGCCCTCGCACTGCGAGTGGCGGGGCACGACCACCTGCTAGTTTGCGGGACGGGTCCGCCATACGAGAAACCGGGCTCGCCAGCGCGACGATGCGCCCACCCCTGCTTCACCATGCGTCTGCACGCCGTCGATCCAGCGAATCCTGACCCTGACATCATTGCCGATGCGGCGGCGCGTCTCCGTATCGGCGAACTGGTGGCCTTCCCCACCGAGACGGTCTACGGGCTGGGCGCCAACGCGCTCGACGCCGAGGCGGTGGCGCGGATCTTCGCGGCCAAGGGCAGGCCGTCGTACAATCCGGTGATCGTGCATGTGCCGGACGTCGATGCTGCGCGATGCGTCGTGACGCGCTGGCCTGACGCGGCAGACAAGCTGGCGGCGGCATTCTGGCCAGGCCCGCTGACGCTGGTGCTGCCCAAGGCGCCGCGGATTCCCGACCTCGTATCGGCCGGGCTGCCACTGATCGGTGTGCGTGTACCGGCGCACCCTGTCGCACTGGCGCTGCTGCGTGCCGCACGCGTGCCCGTGGCGGCACCCAGTGCGAACAAGAGCAACCAGCTGTCGCCCACCAGTGCGCCGCATGTGCTGCGTGGGCTGGCCGATGTGGATGGCGTGGTGCTGGATGGCGGCGACTGTGCGGTGGGCATCGAGAGCACCGTGATCGACCTGAGCACCGACGTGCCCACGCTGCTGCGCCCGGGCGGTGTTTCGGTCGAGGCGCTGGAGCGCGTGCTGGGCATGAACATTCAGCTCGCTGCGGCCCCTGCCTCGGCCGAGGCGCCGCGACGCTCGCCCGGGGCGCTGGACCGCCATTACGCGCCGCGTGCCCGGGTGCAGATGTGTGCGGCTGGCGACGGCATTGCACTGGCCACGAGCATCGACGCACTCCGGTCTGCCGGTGCGCGTGTGGGCGTGGTGGCCTGGTCCGACTTCGACCTTCCCTTCAATGGCGACGTCAGCGTGCGTCAGCTACCGGGCGATGCGGTGGAATACGCGGCGCGGCTGTTCGCGACACTGCACGAACTGGATGCACGCGGCGTGTCGGCCATCGTCGTCGAGTCGGTACCGGACCTGCCGATCTGGGATGCCGTCCGCGACCGGCTTCGTCGCGCGGCGTCGTGACGCTTCGCGCCATCACTGTGTAGGTTGCAGAATGCTGCCCATCAATCTCGCAGGCAAGCGCGCGCTGGTGGCGGGCGTCGCTGACGACAACGGTTTCGGCTGGGCCATTGCAAAGGCACTGGCCACCGCTGGAGCAACGGTGTGTGTGGCCACCTGGCCCCCCGCGCTCAACATCTTCCTCAATCTGATCGAGCGTGGCAAGATCGACGATTCGCGGCAGATGCCCGATGGCTCGCTGCTGACGTTCGAGCGCATCTACCCGCTGGACGCGGTGTACGACACGCTGGAACAGGCTCCCGATGATGTGCGTGAAAACAAGCGCTACAAGGAGCTGGGCGACTTCAGTATCGATGGCCTGGTGCAGCGCATGACCGCCGACTTCGGCGCACAGCCGCTGGACATCGTGGTGCATTCGCTCGCGAACGGTCCCGAGGTGAAGAAGCCGCTGCTGGAGGTGTCGCGGAATGGCTACCTGGCTGCAATCAGCGCCAGCGCCTACTCCATGGTCAGCATGGTGCAGCGTCTCGGGCCGCTGATGCGGCCGGGCGGCTCGTTCAACTCGCTGACCTACATGGCCAGCGAGCGCGCGATTCCGGGTTACGGCGGTGGCATGTCCAGCGCGAAGGCAGCGCTGGAATCGGACACGCGCCTGCTGTCGTTCGAAGCGGGACGAAAGTGGGGCGTCCGCGTGAACACCATCTCGGCCGGACCACTGGCCTCACGTGCGGCGAGCGCGATTGGCATCATCGAGAAGATGGTGGCCTACTGCGCCAGCAATTCGCCGCTGCCTGAACGGGTGACGGCCGCGGATGTCGGACACACGGCAGCGTTTCTGGCCAGCGACCTGGCGAAAGGCATCACCGGCACCACGGTGTATGTGGACAAGGGGTATCACTCCATGGGCATGGGCGCGGACACGCTGACCGCGTAGCCGACCGCAGGGAGCACCACTGCAGCACCATCACGCCCGGCGCCGATGCACATTGCGCCGGGCGTGATGCATTCGTGTCATGCTGGGCGGCGTCATCACACACAACGCTCGCGCAGACATCGACGTAATTTTGGGTTGCGTCAGCCGTTGGCGCACCGACCCATGTTCATCTGCAGCCCCCGTACATGTCCCGCTTCATTCAGTTTGCCGCACGCGGCGCCGCCCTCGTCGCGCTGACCGGCATGGCCGGCTGCGCCACGAAGCAGCCGACGCCCGCCCCTGCGCCGCAGGCCGGCCAGCGTCCCACGACCGGTGCGCCGACACCGGGCACACCGCAAATGCCCGGTGCACCCGCGACGCCGGGCGCCAGCGCGGCGGGTCCCGGTGGTGCCGGCGGCCCTGCCGCCGGTGGGCCGACTCCGCGCCCGTACGGCACGGTCATCACGCCTCGCGCCCGTACACGCAAAGGCCTGTTCAGCACGCACATCGTCGGCAGCCGCCTGTTCTTCGAGATCCCGTCGAAGGAGCTGGGCAAGGACATGATGCTGGTCGCAACCCTCAAGGGCACGCCGGCCGGTATCGGCATCCGCGGCACCATCGGCAACAACGCGCTGCTGCGCTGGGAACGTCGCGAGAACCGCGTGCTCGTACGTGCGGTGAATTATCGCAACGTCAGCAGCGACACGGCAAACCGCATCAATCGCGCGATGCCGATCATCCAGTACTACCCGATCATCGCTGCATTCAACGTCGAGGCCTACGGCGCGGACAGCGCTGCCGTGATCGACGTCTCGCGCATGTTCACTGGCGGCGTGCAGGAACTTGCGGCGCTGGGCCAGCGTGTCGCGATCGATCCGTCACGTTCATTCATCGAGCGCGCCGTGGCGTTCACGAACAATGTCGAGATCGAGGCATCGCAGACGTTCACTGCCGCACCGACACCCGGTGCCCCGCCGTCACCGTTCGGTGGTCCGCCCCCTGGCGCGACGACGGAGCTGTACCACTTCTCGATCGTGAAGCTTCCCGACGATCCGATGAAGCCACGGTACTGGGACGAGCGCGTGATCTGGTTTCGCACCGGCTCTCAGGATTTCGGCTCCGCGCAGCAGCGTGTGCCCGATCGCGTGTTCATCAACCGCTGGCGCCTGGTGAAGAAGGACCCGAGTGCTGCCGTGAGCGAGCCGGTGAGGCCGATCACGTACTACGTGGACCCAGCCACGCCGCTCTGGCTGCAGCCGTGGATCAAGAAGGGCATCGAGGAATGGCAGCCTGCGTTCGAGGCGGCCGGCTTCCGCAACGGCATAGTCGCGAAGGACGCACCGAACGATCCCGAGTTCAGCGGCGAGGACGCGAGCGTGTCGATGGTGCGCTGGCTGCCGTCACCAGTGCTGAACGCCGTCGGCCCGAGCACCGTGGACCCGCGCACCGGCGAGATCCTGGACGCCGATGTGCAGATGTACCACAACTCCATGACGCTGGTCCGCAACTGGTATTTCGCGCAGGTCGCGCACCTCGATCCACGCGCGCAGACAATGCAGTATCCCGACTCGCTGATGGGCCGGCTGGTTCAGTTCGTGGTCGCGCACGAAGTCGGCCACACGCTTGGCTTCCCGCACAACATGAAGGCGAGTTCGATGTACCCGCTGGACAGCATCCGCAACAGGGATTTCGTGCGCCGCATGGGCTATGCACCGTCCATCATGGACTACGCGCGCTTCCATTACGTCGCGCAGCCCGAGGACAACATCCCGATGTCGGAGATCGTGCCGAAGGTCGGCACGTACGACACGTATGCCGTGAAGTGGGGCTACACGCCGATTCCAGGCGCCGCCTCGCCCGAAGCCGAGAAGCCGACGCTCGATGCCTGGGCACGCCTGCAGGACAGCGTGCCGTGGTTCCGCAGCGCCGATGACCGCGGCCAGCAGGGCGCCGATCCGGGTGAAGTGAGCGAGGCCATCGGCGATCCCGACGGCGTTCGTGCCACCGAATACGGCGTCCGTAACCTGAAGCGCACCGCGCTGATGGTGCTGCGTGTCGGTGCATCGACGGCGGGCGAGGACTACGGCGACGTGAGCGAGATGTACGGTGCCCTGATCAACCAGTGGCGCACCGAGCTGGGTCATGTCGCGCGCATCGTGGGCGGCGTGGATCGGCAGGCGAAGGCTACGGGCCAGAAGGGTGACGTCTGGACGGCCGTGCCTGCCAGCCGCCAGCGTGCCGCGATGAAGTTTCTGCAGGAGAACGCCTTTACCACGCCGACCTGGCTGCTGGACCCGGCCGTGCTGCGCAAGCCCGAGGCGTCCGGCAGCATCGACCGCATCGGCAATGCGCAGGCAGGCGTGCTGTCGACCGTCGTCAGCAACGATCGGATGGTGCGCATGATCGAGCTTGACGAGATGGCGAAGGGGGCCGATCGCTACGCGCTGTCCACGATGCTGACGGAGCTCCGCCGCGGACTCTGGAGCGAGATCTACGCTCGCAAGCCGATCGACGCGTACCGTCGTCGCCTGCAGCGTGTGTACCTGGAAGCGATGGCCGCGAAGATCAACCCGACCGCTCCGAACCCGGCGCTTGCCGCGTTTGGCTTGGCCGGTCCGTCGCTGCGCACGCTGGCGGATGTCCGCGGCCTGCTGCGCGCCGAGATGCAGGACCTCGCGCGCGAGCTCGCGACGGCAGCCGGTCGCACCAGTGACCGCGTGACGAAGGCGCATCTCGAGGATGCGCGCGACCAGATCAAGAAGATGCTCGACCCGGTGTGATCCGGAGCGGGTGCCGGTCAGGGTGAATCGCTGACGGGAGCACATGCGAAACCCGCTGGCATTGAAGCCCGCCCGATTCCACGGGCGGGCTTCGTCGTTCGATATCGTCGGCAGGCGCGCGTGCACGCTGACGCATCGTGCGGCGATCGTGGCGCGAATGGTTGACAGTGCCGCGCGTCTGGCACTGCGCGCGGTAACTTGACCGTTCAGCTCCCTGCATGCTGCTCCCTATCCGACCGCTGTGACCCCAAAGCGCTGGCTCCTCACGATTCTCTCGTTCGCAGCTGCGATTGCTGCGTCGGCGTGGGTCGTGTGGTCGAGCTGGCCGGCTGGTCATGGCCGACTCACGCTGCCCCTGGCGGCGCACCTCGTCGCGCTGGGCGGTGCGCTGGGCGAAGTGACCCTGCGCGCGTTCAAGCTGACCTGGAGTGCCAAGGCGCTCGACATTCCGCTCTCGGTGGCCACCGCCTTCCGCGTCTGCCTGGGCGGCGACTTCGGTGCCTCCGTCACGCCATCCCGGTCGGGCGCCGAGCCGGCGCGTTTTCTGATCATGGCCGAGGCGAGGACGCCACTGGGCGGCATCGTGATGGTGCTCTGGGCCGAGATCGTGCTCGAGGTGCTGTCGCTGGCGACCATCGCACTGCTGATCGCACTGCTCTTTCCCGGCAGTGACCGGGCGGTGACGAGCGTGCTCGTGGTCATCGCCACCTATGCCATGACAGTCCTGGCCCTGTCAGTGGCTGGGCTGGCATTGTCTCGCCGAAACGCGAACGGACCGCCTCCTGCGTGGGCGCCGAGGATCGGGCTGAACGCCGGTCGCTGGCGTGTAATCCAGAAAGCATTACGACAGCTTCGGACCAGCGTCGCGTCACTTCGCCAGGCGAAGCGGGGCTGGATGTTCGGCTCGTTCATGGCGTCAGCGCTCCACGTGGCAGCACGCCTCTGCATCCTGCCCGGCCTGGTGCTCTTCGTGGCGCCGAATACGCCTGTGGCGCCGCTGGTCGCCTGGCCGCTTGCCATGCAGTACGGCGCCGCCGTCGTGCCGGCCCCCGGCGGCGGTGGTGCCGTGGAACTGGTCTTCAAGCAGACGCTGGGCAACGTGATCCCGGCCGAAATATTCGGCGCGTCGCTCGTGTGGTGGCGGTTTTACACCATTTATCTGTACATCATCGTCGGCGCGCTGATCGCCGGCGGCACGGTGATGCGCTCGCTCAAGCCGAAAGTGGTCGAGAATGCGATTGACCGGGAAGCCAGCGGACCACCGTCCACCGGCGCGACTTCAACCACGGCGACCGCCGCCGCCCAAACAGACTGATCATGCTCATTCCCGCCTTCTCCGCCGACTGGGCCAGCGCGTTCATGACCGCCGTCAACAGCGACGACACCTACCGCGACGCCGCAAAAGGCTGGACCAATCCGGTGGCCCTGGTGGTCGAGCCGGGGGTCGACATCGATGCCGGTGCAGCGGTGCAGGTGGATCTCCAGGCCGGCACCTGCCTGAGCGCGTCGTCCTTGGCCCCCGCCGACGTCTCCGCGCCCTTCGTGTTGTCGGCCGACCTGGACACCTGGAAGGAAATATTGGGCGGCGCCACCGACCCGATCATGGCGGTGGCCCGCGGCAAGGTCCGCCTCACCCGCGGATCGCTCGGCACACTGATGCTGCACGCGAGGGGCGCGAAAGCGCTGGTCGCCTGCGCGCAAAAGATCGACACGCTCTGGCCGTAGCCGACCGCAGCGCCTCGCCAACCACGAGAGCAGGCGCTAGCCTGCGACAGCCCCCCGATGGAGACCCGCATGCCGATGTCGCGCGACCAGACCCAGAGCAAGTATTTTCAGCTCTACACGAATTCCAAGCGACTGGCCTGGGACCCGGCAGCCATCGACCTCAGTCGCGACGCGGCCGACTGGGCACTGATGCGGCGCGACTTCGCGACCGAGGACTACGCACGGCAGATGCACCAGCTCTGCGCCTTCTTCCACGCCGGAGAGGAGAGCGTCACCAGCACGCTCGCCCCGCTGCTGGGTGCCGTCGCGCGGCTGAAGCTGGGTGTGGACATCGAGTGCTACCTCACCAGCCAGATCTACGAGGAAGCGAAGCACTTCGAGTTCTTCACCCGCTACTTCCACGAGGTGCTGGGCGAGGAGACGGCGTCGCTGCTGGGCGAACTTACGCCCGCGCCGCAGGCGGTGCTGATCGATGAACTGGATGCGACGACCGATCGCGTGCGCAGTGAAACCGACACCGTGAAGTTGCGCGCCGCGCTGGTGGAAGCGGTGACGCATTACATGGGCGTGGTGGAGGCGATGCTGGCGCGCACGGGCTATGTCGGCGCGAGCGATGCACTCGCCGCGCGGAACTGGCTGCCGGGACTGCAGGAAGGCTTCCGCCTGATCCGTCGCGACGAGGGACGCCACGTGTCATTCGGCATCCACTTTTTGCGCGACATGACACGCCTTCATCCCGAGCTGATTCCGGTGGTGCAGCAGACCTTCGAGCGACACCTGCCCAACGTGCTCGCCACCGTGCAGGCCTTCTATTATCCGCATCCGATCGTGGACCTGGACAAGCTCACGCAGTATGCGCTGGATGCCTACGAACAATTCATGGGCGCCATTGGTCTTTCCGACGTGGAGGACGCGCCGTTGACGTCGGAACTGGAACAGGGCACGCCGGCATGAGCACCGTGCTGCACCCGACATCCGGCACGGGCACGTCTCCATCGCTGCAGGCACTGGAATCGGCGGCGGCTCTGATCTACCAGTCGTTTCCGCCCACGCCGCAGATCCGCTGGCCGCTGCTGGACGCGCGACTGGGCACACGCTGCTGGGTGAAGCACGAAAATCATACGCCGGTCGGCGCCTTCAAGGTGCGCGGTGGACTGGTGTACCTGCACTGGCTTCAGGCGGCGCATCCCGAGGTGCAGGGCATCGTGACGGCCACGCGCGGCAATCATGGGCAATCTGTCGGCTACGCCGCGCAGCGCACCGGCGCACGCGCCTGCGTCGTGGTGCCGCGGGGCAACAGCAACGAGAAGAATGCTGCGATGCGCGCGCTGGGTGTGGAGTTGATCGAGGATGGTGATGACTTCCAGGACAGCGTGGAGGTGGCTGACCGCCTTGCCGTGGAGCGTGGCTGGCACCGGTTGCCAAGCTTTCACACGCACCTGGTGGCGGGTGTGGGCACATATGCGCTGGAACTGCTGCGCGCGGCACCGGACGTGAAGACGGTGTACGTGCCGATCGGGCTGGGGTCAGGCGCCTGCGGCGTGATTGCGGCCCGCGACGCGCTCGGGCACCAGGCGGAAGTCGTCGGCGTGGTCTCGACCGAGGCACAGGCGTATGCGCGTTCTTTGGAGACCGGGCGTGCGGTCTCGTCTCCAGCCACCACGCGCATCGCCGACGGCATGGCTTGTCGTACCCCGGTGCCTGACGCGCTCGATGTGCTCTCGCGCGGATTGAGCCGCGTAGTGCTGGTGTCGGATGACGAGGTGGAGGCGGCGATGCGCCACCTGTTCTCCGACACACACAATGCCGCCGAGGGTGCCGGTGCCGCCGCCTGCGCCGCAGCACTGCAGGAGCGCGGCTCGCTGCGAGACGAGATCGCGGTGATTCTCTGCGGCGGCAATGTGGACCGTTCGGTCTTCGCACGCGTGCTCTCGGACATGCCGGCGATGTAAGGACCGGCGAATCCGCTGCCGAACTGACGATTCAGCCGCGGACGTGCCGACACTTCAAGGCAGACCTGTTGCCCGCCACACCGCCGGGCAGCCTGCGTGCATTCGCAAACGCTGCCCTGATCACGTGACGTCGTTTCCACTGCGCACTCGAGTGTCGATCGCACTGCTTGCGTCACTCCTCACCGGTGCCGTGGCACTTGCCGTCGGCGCGCGACACCTGCACGCGTCGTACCGGCTGCGCGACACCACCACTGAGCAGGAGTTCGTACATTCGGTCTGGTGGACGCTCGGCTTGGTGATCGGCATCGCGAACATCACAGGCGTGGGCATCGTCGTGCTCACGGCACGCACGCTCGACGCACGCATCGCGCGACTGCGCAATGCCGTATTCGCGCTGGGCTACACATCCGCAGAATCGTACCAACCCATGCTGGAGCAGGATGGGCCGGACGACGAGTTGCTGCCGATCCGCGAGGCGGTGCATGCGGCGCGACTGCAGCTGCGCGATGCAATGGTGCGTGTGCACACGGAATCGGAGCGCAATCGCGTCATCATTGACACGGTGATGGCGAGCGTATTCTCGGTGGACGGGGTCGGGCGCATCATCCATGCAAACCCGGCGGCAGCACGCATGTTCGCGCAATCGTGTGTCGCGCTCCAGGGTGTGATGCTGGCGGACCTCCTCACGCTCGACTCGCTGCGCATGTCGGCCGACGAGTACGGCACGCTTCGCTTTACCGGAGACGATGTGGAGCGACAGTTCACGACCCGCATCCGCGTGTTCGGGCATGCATCGTTCCCGGCAGACGTGGTGGTCACGCCGCTGGCGCTTCACGGGCAGCAGACGTGGGCGATGTTCGTGCACGACCTGAGCGACACGCACCGCGCCGCAGCGACGCTGGACGAGGCGCGTCGTGCGGCCGAATCGGCGAACCGCTCCAAGTCGGCGTTCCTGTCGCGTATGAGCCACGAACTGCGCACACCACTCAGTGCCATGATCAACTTCACGAAGCTGGTGCGGCGCAGCCGGAACTCGCAGATCGGCGAACGGGATAGGCACTACCTGGATCGCGTGCAGGACAGCAGCGAGCAGCTGCTGTCGCTGGTGAACGAGATCGTGGAACTCTCGCGCATGGATTCGGGCAGCCTCGCGATGCAGCTCGAGCCGACCGACATCTCGGCGATGGTGCGCACGCTGCTCGCCACGTTCGACGCTCAGGTGGCTGAACGCCCGGTGCTGCTGGAGGCTGTCTTGCCCGAGTTGCCTGCCTGCGCCCTGATCGATGCGAAACGGTTACGGCAGGTGCTCACGAACCTGATCGGCAACGCCGTGAAGTTCACGGCGCGCGGTCGCATCACGGTCACCGTCTGCGCCCGTCTGGACAGCGGCGTGGCCACCGCCGTGATCGTGCGTGACACCGGCATCGGCATCCCGCTCGAGCGGCAGTCGCAGATCTTCGAGCTGTTCGAACAGGCGGACGAGGAGACGGGTCACCGATATGGCGGCTCAGGCCTTGGGCTCGCGCTGTCGCGGCGGATTGCCGAGCAGATGGGCTGCATGTTGAGCGTGGAGAGCATGCCGGGGGCGGGCAGCATCTTCACGCTGCATTTCGCGCAGCAGCCCGATGTCGCGGCCTCGCTGCGCGAAGTCGCCTCGACGAGCGCGAGCTGATCGATCGGCGGGACGGTGGCGTATCGCCGGTGCGCACGCGTATCGTGCGGTGTGCAGATCACCGACATCGCGCCCTCCCGCAGCAGCGCTGCCACACCACCGCCTGCAGCGCTCCCCGCGCTGCGCGTTGCACTTGCCGGGCGCGAACGCCGCACGTTGAGCGCGGCCGTCGCACGCATCGTGCTGCAGCCGCCGGCAGACCTGACCGCACGCGTCGAGGATCGCATTGCCGGCCTTGCTGCGCACAAGGTGCTGGAAGTGATCGATGGGCTGCGGCTCTTCGGCAGCGCGGCGGCGGCGCTGGTGAGTGTGCGCCGCGCAACGCCGTTTTACGCGCTCACGCCCGCGCTGCAGGACCGCATGCTGACCGCGTGGGGCGAGAGTGCGGTGGGCCAGGCACGCACGTTGTTCCAGCTGCTGCGCCGCCTGACGCTTGCGACGCACTACGCTGACGAACGGGCGCACGCCGCCATCGGATACCGCGGTCCGCTGCATACCCGTGACCCCGTCGCCGCGTGGGAAGGCCCTGCACCGCTGCGCGATGGCGTGAGTGCAGAAGCCGAGCCGGTGCTGCGCGGTGACGCGTGGACACGCAACCCGGCACCGAAGGCCCTGCCCATGGGCGTGATCACGGCAGCCTCATTCCGTGATGGGTCGGTGATCACTGCCGACGCGATCGTGATCGGATCGGGTGCCGGTGGCGCCGTGGCGGCAGCGCGACTCGCCGAGCGCGGCAAGACGGTCGTGATCCTCGAATCAGGCGAGTTCGTGCCGAGCGACGAGTTCACCGAGCGCGAAGGCCCGATGACCGAGCGCCTGTATGCCGAGGGCGGCCTGCGCGCGACCGACGACCTTGGCGTGTCCATGCTGCAGGGTGCGACCGTGGGTGGCAGCACGACGGTGAACTGGATGATCATGCTGCGCACACCGGAGCATGTGCTGGAGGAGTGGACCACGCGGTTCGGGCTGGAGGGCATGCGCGCGTCGGAGATCGCGCTGGTGTTCGACCGCATCGAGCGCGAGGTGCATGCCCGCGAGTGCCCCGACGACACGCATTCGCCGAACAACCGCCTGCTGCTGGATGGCGCGGCGGCACTGGGCTGGCGCGCACGTGCCGCGATGATCAACGCGCGCGGCTGCGTGCGGTCGGGATTCTGCGGACAGGGCTGCCGCTACGATGCCAGGCAGGGCACGCAGCAGACCTACCTGCCTCGCGCACTCGCACATGGCGCCACGCTGTACGCGAACACGCGTGCGACGCGCATCGAGTTGGTGCAGCACAGCGGTGTGGACGCCACTGCGATGCCCACGAAGCGTGTCACCGCCATCGTGAGCGCACCCCGATCGACCGACGCACCACGCACGCTGGTGCTCGAGGCGCCGATCGTGATCGTGAGCGGTGGCGCGGTGGAGACACCATTGCTGCTGCAGCGCTCCGGCATGGGCGGCGGCGGCGTGGGTCGCTACCTGCGCCTGCATCCGACGACGGCAGTGATCGGATTTCATGATCGCGAGATCTATGGCGCCGCCGGCATTCCGCTCAGCGCCATGTGCGACGAGCACATCACGCGCGACGCAAATGGCTACGGCTTCTGGCTCGAATGCCCGCCGCTGCATCCATCGGTTGGCTCGGTCGCGATCGCGGGGTTCGGTGAGGCGCATGCGTCGGTGATGCGGCAATTTTCCACCCTCTCCTCCACGATCGCACTGGTGCGCGATGGTAGTGACATGCAGGCGTCCAGCGGCAGCGTGCTGACCGATGCGAAGGGACGTGCCCGCACCTCGTACGCGCCCACGGCGCCGGACGCCGCAAACCTGCGCGCCTCCATCGAGGCCGCAGCGCGACTGCAGCTGGCCGCGGGCGCGCGGGCGGTGCACACGCTGCACACGTCACCGATCGTGGTGACGCGTGAGGCCGACCTGGCGCAGATCCGCACGCGCGCCGTGAATGCGAACCGCGTGTCGCTGTTCAGCGCGCATGTGAACGGCACCTGTCGCATCGGCACTGATCCAGCCACCAGCGGCGTGTCGCCGACGGGTGAGCGTCATGGCGTGCCAGGTGTGTACGTCTTTGACGGATCCATGCTGCCGACCGGCATCGGCGTGAATCCGCAGGAGACGATCATGGCGCTGAGCAGCATCCTGACCGACCGCCTGCTCGCGCGCTGGTCGTGATGGCGCACGCACATCGGGCCGTCGCAATCATCGCCTGCGTCGGCGCCGTGACAGGCGCCGTGACAGGCGCAATGACAGGTACCGCATGAAGCACGGCACGCGACCCGTTGCGTTCCTCACGCGTCGGCACACCGATGCCGTGGAGTCGGCGTTCGTCGAGCAGTTCGACGTGAGCCTGAACGTGGGTGACGTACCGCGCACCGCACAGGAACTGCAGCAGGCGCTGCACCACTGCGACGTGCTGGTGCCGACCGTGAGCGACCAGCTGGACGACGTCATCTTCCAGCACGCACCGTATCGCGCCACGCTGATCGCGAGCGTGGGCGTCGGCACCAATCACATCGACCTGAACGCGGCGGAACGTGCCGGCATCGCCGTCACGAACACGCCTGATGTTCTCACCGACGATACGGCCGACATCGCGATCGCACTGATGCTGATGGCGACGCGACGGCTTGGCGAAGGCGAACGACTGGTGCGGTCCGGCGGTTGGCATGGCCTGGCGCCGACGCACCACCTGGGTCACGCCGTGCGTGGACGCACGCTGGGCATCGTCGGGTACGGCCGCATCGGGCGTGCGGTGGCCCACCGAGCGCGGGCGTTCGGAATGCGGATTTTGTGGATCGGCCGACCGGGAAGCCACACGCCACCCGACCGCGAGATGGCGGCGTCGCTGGACGAGCTGCTGGCCTCGAGCGACATCGTCTCGCTGCACGCACCCGCCACGCCCGACACGCAGCAGCTGATGAATGCGGCTCGCCTCGCGCAGATGCGCGCCGGTGCGATTCTGGTGAATACCGCGCGCGGATCGCTGGTCGACGAGACCGCGCTCGCCGCACTGCTTGCCAGCGGGCACCTCTTCGCTGCGGGACTGGACGTGCATCAGCACGAACCGGTGATCTCGCCCGCACTGCTCACGCTGGAGAACGTGGTGCTGCTGCCGCACCTGGGCAGTGCCACGGTCGAGACGCGTACCGCGATGGGGCTTCGCGCGCTGGAGAACGCGCTGCAGTGGCTGGCGGGTACGCGTCCGCGGGATCGCATCGTCTAGCTCGGCTGCCGTCTGCAGCAATGCGTAAAAGGTCACGGGTCACTGCGGCGATCGCGCGGGCGATGTGCCGCGCGGCGGTGTCAGCGATCAGCCCGCCATCGTAACTTCGGAGTCTGCGGCGCCAGCGCGCGCCGCCTCCAGCATTTCCGCCTGCGTCCTCGTCCTGCCCATCCCGTGACCGCCATGGCTGCTCCCGCGTCGCTCGACCTGCTCAGCATCAACACCATCCGCGCACTCGCCATGGACGCGGTGCAGCGTGCGGAATCGGGTCATCCCGGCACACCAATGGCGCTCGCGCCGCTGGTGTACCGCCTGTATACGGCGCACCTGCGCCACGATCCGCTGGTGCCCGACTGGGCCGACCGCGACCGCTTCGTGCTCTCCGTCGGCCACGCGTCGATGGTGCTCTACGGCGCGTTGCACATGAGCGGGTACCGCCTGCCGCTGGCGGAGATCGTGAACTTCCGCCAGTGGGGCAGCCTCACGCCGGGGCATCCGGAGGTGAAGCACACCGAGGGCGTCGAGACCACGACGGGTCCGCTGGCTCAGGGCCTCGCGAATGCGGTGGGCATGGCGATCGCCGAGACGCAGCTGGCGGCCGTGACCAACACGCCGGATCACGCGGTGGTGGATCACTACACGTATTTCATTGCCGGCGATGGCTGCCTGATGGAAGGCCTGAGCCACGAAGCGGCGTCGCTCGCGGGTCACCTGAAGCTGGCCAAGCTGATCGGCTTCTACGACGACAACCGGATCACCATCGACGGCAGCACCGACCTGGCGCTGAGCGACGACGCGGCAATGCGCTTCACATCGTACGGCTGGCAGGTGCTGCACATCAGCAACGTGAACGACCTGGCCGAGATCGACGCGGCGATCGCGGCGGCAAAGGGCGACAGGGACCGCCCGACGATGGTCATCACCCGCACGATCATCGGCTTCGGCAGCCCGAACCGCGCCGGCACCGCCAAGGCGCATGGCGAGCCGCTGGGTGCAGAGGAGATCATCAAGTCGAAGGATGCGCTGGGGTGGGTGTCGCACGAGCCGTTCTTCGTGCCCGAGGAGGCTCGCGCGCACTGGACGTCGCAGGTGGCCCAGCGTGCCGCGCTGCGCACGGACTGGCAGACACGGTTCGATGCGTTCGCGGCGGCCAATCCGGCCGCGGCCGCGGAATTCCTGCGCCGCATGTCCGGTGACCTGCCGGATGGCTGGGACGCTGCATTGCCGACATTCACGCCGGAGACGGGCGCCGTCGCCAGTCGCGCCGCCTCCGGCATGGTGCTGAACGCCATCGGCAGCGGCATTCCCGAATTGATCGGCGGCTCGGGTGACCTCACTGGATCCAACCTGACGCTGCGGAAGGGCGAGCCGACGTACAGCGCCACCAACCGTGCCGGCCGCTACGTGCATTACGGCGTCCGCGAGCATGCAATGGGCGCAATCATGAACGGCATGACGCTGCACGGCGGCATCGTGCCGTACTCGGGCACGTTCCTGGTGTTCAGCGATTACATGCGACCGGCGATCCGCCTGGCCGCGCTGATGAAGGCTCGCGTGATTTATGTTTTCACGCACGATTCCATTGGCCTGGGCGAGGATGGCCCCACGCATCAGCCCATCGAGCATTTGAGCGCCCTTCGCGCAATTCCGAATCTTCTGGTGCTTCGACCGGCTGATGCTACGGAAGTGTCTGAATGCTGGCGCGTTGCGATCAACCATCGCACGGGTCCGAGCGCCATCGTGCTCTCGCGGCAGAAGCTGGCGTTTCTGAACACACCGGTCGCGAAGGTGCGCGCTGGCGTGGAGCGGGGTGCGTACGTGCTGGCGGACTCGACCATGCCGGCGAAGATCGTCCTGCTTGCTACGGGGAGCGAAATCGGGCTCGCCATCAAGGTGCGCGAAGCGCTCGAGGCCGGTGGTGTACCGGCGCGCGTCGTCAGCGTACCCACGATGGAGCTCTTCCACGCCACCGACTCGGCCTACCGCGACAGCGTGCTGCCGGCCGGCGTTCCGAAACTGGCCATCGAGGCCGGCCATCCGATGTCGTGGTGGCAGCTCATTGCCGGCAACGGTGACGTGGTCGGGCTGGATCACTTCGGCGCATCGGCGCCCTTCGACCGCCTCTACACGGAGTTTGGACTCAGCGTCGAGGCGATCACGGCCCGGGCAATGGCGCTGGTGAAGAACTGATTTCGTCAGGTGACGTGTGTGTCCGGTCGAGCTGTCGACCGGACACACGTCACCTGGCGCGCAATCGGAAGCACGGCACCACGGGCCGCGCCGATCCACACGGTCAGGCGCACAGGAACGCCTGTCGCCAGTACCGGTGTTCAAGCAGCGTGACTACTACTGCAACGTCCGTGATCCAGACCGGCACGACGCTCGTGTTCGTCGCGCCCTGGGAATGTTCGCGCGCCGTCGCGCAGCTTCCGCGCACGCCTGACGACTCCCTCGTCGTCTGCTTCATCGAGTCCGTGGACAAGGGCGCGTCCATGCCATGGCACCGGCAGAAGCTGGTGCTGATTCTCTCCGCCATGCGACACTTTGCCGACGCGCTGATCGCTGCGGGCTATCGCGTGGATTACCGCCGGGCGCCGGGCTACGCCGACGGCATTGCGGCGGCGGCGCTGGAGCATCACTCAACGCGCGTGGTCGCCACGGAAGGACGCGAACAGGAGATGGTGGATGCGCTGGATCGCGCCGCTGCGCTTTTGGATAACGTCGGCATCACGCTGGAACTGCTGCCCGACCGCGGGTTCCTGGCCACGCGCGAGGAATTCACGCGTTGGGCCGGCAAGAAGAAGGAACTCCGCATGGAGTTCTTCTACCGCGAGATGCGCCGCAAGCACGACATCCTGATGGAGCCCGACGGCAAGCCGACGGGCGGCGACTGGAATTTCGATGCGGAGAACCGGAAGGCATGGCCGAAGGGCAAGGCCGTGCCCGAGCGCATGACGTTTCCGCCTGATGAGACGACACGCGCGATCATGCAGCGCGTCGCGGGCTGGACAGGCCGGTGGGGAAGCGTGGACGGCTTCTCGCTGCCGGTCACGCGCGAAGATGCCAAGGCGATGCTGGAGCGTTTCATCACGGAGCGGCTGCCGGAGTTCGGCCCGTACGAGGACGCCATGCAGCATGGGCATGCGGACATGCTCCACTCGGTTCTCTCAGCCGCCATCAACGTGGGGCTGCTGCATCCGCGCGAGGTGATCGCGGGCGCCGAGCAGGCGTATCGCGATGGGCAGGTCTCGCTGCCCAGTGTGGAGGGTTTCGTCCGCCAGCTGCTTGGCTGGCGCGAGTACGTGCGCGGCATCTACTGGCACCTGATGCCCGATCTGCGCGAGGCGAATGCGCTGGAGGCGTGGCTGCCGCTGCCGCTGTGGTTCTGGGCCCCTGATGGCGAGGCGGGCTACGGAGGCAGGCCCGCGTCGGCGCCATGCGAGATGCGCTGCCTGAACGACACCGTGCGCGCGGTGCGTGACACAGGCCGCGTGCATCACATCCCGCGCCTGATGGTCCAGTCCAACTTCGCGACGCTGCTCGGCGTCACACCGGCGGCACTCACGCGCTGGTTCTGGGCCGGCTTCACCGACGGCTACGAGTGGGTGACGCTGCCGAATGTCGCGGGCATGTCCACCTGGGGCGACGGCGGTGTGATGGCATCCAAGCCGTACGTCGCGAGTGGCGCCTACGTCAACCGCATGAGCAACTACTGCGGCAGCTGCCGTTACGACGTGAAGAAGAAGACGGGTGCCGATGCCTGCCCGTTCAACATGCTGTACTGGGACTTCATGGCGCGGCACCGCGAGCGTTTCGAGAACCATCCGCGCATGGCGATGATGATCCGCAATCTCGATCGCATGCCGGCGGAGGAAGTCGTGCAGATCCGTCGCGAGGCATCTGCGTTTCGCGACTCGCTGCAGTACGACGGTGCGGCACCGATCAGTGCGCCGTCACCGCTCACTCCATCACGTGCGTGAGGTCTGTTCAAGGGTTAAATCATTTGGTCAGAGTCCGTGCGTCCCGCGTTCAAGAAATCAAAGTGCTTCAGCCGCGGGCGCCGGCGTCCGCGGCTGTTTGTCGACCAGCGCCGGCGCATCGAGCGCAGACGAGGATGCGGGGCCCGCACCAAGCTCGGTGAACCGCCGCGCCGCGACCAGGACGCGCGAATCGAAGCTGCCAACGGCCTTGTTGTAACGGTTCACGGCCTGATCCAGCGACGTGCCGACATCGGCGAGATGCGACGTGAACACCGCGATGCGTTCCGACAGCTCTCGACCCAGCGCGCTCACCTGCGCCGCACTCTCGGCCACGCGCTCCTGCCGCCAGCCGTAGGCCGCCGCGCGCAGCAGCGCAATGAGCGTGGTGGGTGATGCGATCAGCACGCGTTGTGCAACGCCCGCTTCCAGCAGTGACGGGTCGCGCTCCAATGCGGCCGCGTGGAAGGCCTCGCCCGGCAGGAAGAGCACCACGAACTCCGGCGCGTGCTCGAATTGTCGCCAGTAGTTGCGATCGCTCAGTGCGCTGATGTGCATGCGCAGCTGCTTCGCATGCCGGTCCAGCGCCGCCAGGCGCGTCGCGTCGTCAGGTGCATCCATCGCCGCGAGATAGCCTTCCAGCGGCGCCTTCGCATCCACCACGATCGACGAGCCACCCGGCAGTCGCACGACCATGTCGGGACGCTGCACGCCGGTGTCCGTCGTCATGGTGACCTGCGTCGTGAAGTCGCAGTGCTCCAGCATGCCGGCCAGCTCCACCACGCGCTGCAACTGCAGCTCGCCCCAGCGCCCGCGCGCGGATGGCGCACGCAGCGCCTGCACCAGGTCGCGCGTCTCGCGACCAAGCCTGTCGCTCACGCTGTGCACCTGCAGCAGCCGCTCGGCCACCTGACCCATGGCCTCCGTGCGGTCGCGATCCAGCTGCGTGAGGCGTGTGTCGTACGACGTGAGCAACTCGCGCACCGGGTGCAGCAGCGTGGCAATGGTCTGCTCACGCTGCTCGGCATGCGCGGCGCCATCGGCCTGCAACGCGGTGAGTTCGGCGCGTGTGCTGGTGAGGAAGGCGGCCTGCGAGTGGCGCAGCGCGTCGGCGGCGATCGTCTCGAAGGTCGCGCGCATGGTCTGCTGCGCATCGCCGAGGGCCGCGATCTGCGCGGAGGCTGCCGCCGCGGCGCCTGCACGCTCGGCCGCGCCGACGCGGGTGGCGGCGACCCAGGCCAGCACGCCGCCAATGGCGATGCCGGCGACGAAGGTCAGCAGCAGGACGATGGAGTCGGTCATGATCCGGGAGCGGCAGGAGACACACGGGCACCGACGCACGACGCCCCGGCACATGCAGTGTACCGGGGCGTGATGACAGCGAAATGCCGCTGGCGGATCAGCGCCCGATGTACGGGAGCAGCGAGCCGACCATCGGGACGGCAGCATGGCGACGCTTGGCCAGCACACCGCCCAGCGTCAGCCTGACGTAGGCGCCCTCGAGGCCAAGATCCGGCGCCCTCGTCACTCGCTCGGGACCCGAGCGCCAGGTCGGCTTGCCCAGCGCGCCCATGTAGCCGGCGCGCAGTCCGAACGTCATCAGCAGCTTCGGCCACTGCGGCTGGAACACGCGATCCAGCCCCATGCCCACATGGCCCTGGTAGCGACGCGCCGTGATGTCGACGTTGCGCCCGCCGATGGACGAGATGTCGCGGAAGTTCGTGATGAAGTCCACCGCGCCGTTGCGCCGCAACGTCACGCTGGTGGTGCTGAGACCCACGCCGACCAGCGGATACACCAGCAACTTCTTTCTCATGATCAGCGGCACGCCAAGATCGATGGTGCCGTACGCGCCGCTCGTCTCCGTGGTGTAGTTCGTCGCCGACGCGCGCACCGGCACGTAGGTGTGGCTGCCGGCCAGCACCATCAGGTGGTCCCAGCGCATCCAGCTTTCCACGCCAAGCGTGACGACATTCCTGCTGAGCCTTCCGCGTCCCTGCAGCGCCAGCTGCTGATTGAATGCCGAGCTGCCGAGTCCGATCTGTCCTGCCTGGATGCTGATGCCGGCGATCGGCGGCAGGACGGCCGTGTCGGCCGGTTGTGCGCCTTGCGCCACGAGCGTGGTGGCAGATGCGGCGAGCGACGCGGCGACGAGCAGGCGGCAGGCGGTGACAGCGATCATCTGGATTCCTGAAGCAGCGACGGTTCGCGCGAAATCGCGCGCAGACGGCGCCAGTCGAGTGTGACGAAAATGGCGTTGATCGTGATGGCCACGGCCGAAACCGCGCACCACGGACAGAATGCCTGGAGGATCACGAACTCCGCATACTTGAGGCGAAGCGTGAACAGCACCGCAGCGTAAATCAACACCATCAGCACCTGCGTCGGCCAACGCGCATCTTCCAGCGCGTCGGTCGTTCCGGCCAGCGCGATTGCGACGATCAGAGCGTACCCGATGGTGCCGATCAGTGCCACGTCCACACCCATGAACCAGCTGTAACGGCTGCCCTGCACGTACTCGCAGCCGCGTCCGCTGATACCGCAGCTCATCCGGCCCATGTATCCCATCTTCCAGAGGGCCAGGTACAGCGCCACCATGCAGGAGGCGAGACTGACGAGAGCGATGGCGCGACGGTAGTTCATGCGCGCATGATGTGCGGGACATGGGGTCGTCCGCTACTCCCACGTCGCCACACGGCTCGCCCCATCCGCGGCTCACTGATGTTGCGCCTACTCTCGTGGCCCGGTGTGCCCTAGCCTTCTGCCATGTCCGATATCACTGCTGGTCGCGCCGACATCCGGATGGATGTCACGGCCCAAGTCACCACCGACGCCTCCATCGACGTCATCATGGAGCCCTGCCGCCGTCCATCCGACGACGAGCTGGCCACGCTCGAAATTCCGCACCGCCCATTCCCCGAGGGGAACGGCTGGTACGCGCATTTTCTGTTTCACCCGGGCGGTGCGCCGGCCTACAAGCGGGAGACGCACGGCGATCACGACGAGCGCTGGTTTCGGGCCGTCTCCGGCTGATCGCCGTCCAGTTCCGGCGGTACGTGTGTCGCACCACTGCAGCCCGATCAGTTCGGGCCTGTCGGGGTAGTATCCGCATCGGGGAATCGTCCCGTGCTCTTCCTCTCTGGAGTCTGATCAACATGCGCGCTTCAAACCCGGTGCTCTCCCGCCTCGCCGAGGCAGCTCGTGACACCCTGTCGACCACCGCTCGCGGCGATGTGATGACGCGGGCAGGCACGGCCGGCAAGTCGATCGTGCTGCTCGCGCTGTGCGCCTTTTCGGCCTCGTATACCTGGAACCAGGTCGCATCCGGCAACACCGGCATCGTGATGCCGGCACTGCTCGTCGGTGGCCTGGGCGGGTTCATCATGGCGATGATCGTGTCGTTCAAGCCGAACACGGCACCGATCACCGCGCCCATCTACGCCGTACTCGAAGGCCTGCTGCTGGGCGCCATTTCGGCGCTGTACAACATCCGCTACGCCGGCATTCCGCAGCAGGCCGTGCTGCTGACCTTTGCCGTGGCACTTGGCGTGTTCACGCTCTACCGCATGAACGTGTTGCGCGCGACGGCCGGCTTCCGCCGCATGATCATGGGCGCGACGATCGGCATCGCGGTGTTCTACCTCGTGAACATGGTGCTGTCGCTCTTCAACGTGAACCTTGGCTACACCATGTCGTCGAGCCCGATCGCGATCGGCATCAACGTCGTGATTGCCGGCGTGGCCGCACTGAACCTCGTGCTCAACTTCGACGACATCGACCAGGCCGTGGCGATGGGCGCACCGAAGAAGATGGAATGGTTCGGGGCGTTCGGCCTGATGGTCACGCTGGTCTGGCTGTACCTGGAGCTGCTGCGTCTGCTGTCTCGCCTGCAGGGTCGCCGCGACTGACGTGCGACATACGGCGCTTATCAGCCGCAGCTCGAATTGAACGACGGGCGCCTCCAGCGAGGCGCCCGTTTTTCTGTCCGTTGGCCAGGCATGCTCTTCCGCGATCATCCGATTGGGGGCACAATCGGTGCAAGTCTGCACGAACTCTCGTTGTTCGTGCACCTGTCCGCACCACGGCGGAGGCTTTGTGTTTTTACCCACTACCCGGCTCACGCCACTCGTCATGCCCGGGCTTCAGGCCATGCTGGCGTTCCTGTCCCTGTCCACTTCGCCAGAGGGTGCAAAGGCGCTGAGGAACGCTCACACCAAGTGGAGTACCGACCTTGCGCCGCATGCCGGCTTCGCGGGGCCGCACGGCACCGTGGTCGTCGAACCTGGTGCGAAGCCGAACCACACGCTGGTGCGCGTGGTGATCAGCGGCGACACGCCCGGCGCCATGCGTCCGTGGCACCTGCATTCCGGCACGTGCGGCGGTGTCAGTGACGGGCTTCTCGCGGATCCGATCGTGGGCCCGGAACAGTCGTACGCCAAGATCCGCATCAATGCGCGCGGCAACGGTGTGGCCGTGGTTGATCTGCCGATCCCGTTCCCTGAAGTGGGTGAGCTCTTCGTGCATGTGCATGAATCCGCGAAGATCATGCGGCACATCGTCACCTGCGGACAGCTGGCGCGATAACCACGCCGCGACGTCGAACGGCCGAGTCGAGTAGTATCATGGGTCCGCCGATGACCTCGATGCCGGACGCCCATCATTCAGCCGCCTGCGCGTGCGTTCGTCACGATTCGTGTTTTTGGTCAATGCGTCGGCCGGCACCGGCACGGCGCCGCGCCAACTGACGACACTGCTGCAGCAGACACCCGACATTGCCGGACGCTCACGCATCATCAGCACGCGATCGGCGGCCGACCTGGATGCGGCGCTCCGGTTGCAGGACGACGAGATCCCGGTCTCCGTCGGTGGCGACGGTTCGTTCAGTGCTTTGGTCACGCTGATGGATCGGCGCGGCGAGCTGCAGCGCACGCTCGGTCTCCTGCCATTCGGCACCGGCAACGCAACGGCACACACGCTGGGCCTGCGCACGCCACTGCGCGCACTCGCCGCGCTGCTGCGCGGCACCACGCGCACCATCGACATCATGCGCACGTCACTGGCCTGTACGCCGATCGCGGTGGTGAGCTGCAGCACCGGATTCGAGTCGAACTTCCTGCGACGCTACTCCGCGGTACGCTATGCCTCGAAGCCATGGGCCGGCATCAGTGCGCTGCTGCTGAACCTGCCGCGTCAGCTACGAGGCGTGTCATTGCAGCTGAACGGGCGCGAGTGGGTCACGCCGGCAGCGCTGGTGCACAACGTGGGCGTCTACAACATTCCGCACTACGCGTTCGGCCGCATCATGTGGCGTGGCATGGCGCCCGACGATGGCCTCGCCATTGCGGCCGCGGTGACGAATCCACTCTGGTACTGGGGCCTGATGGCACGAGGCATCGACGCGCCCACTGCCGACGATGCCATGGAGCATCGCATTCCGGGTGTGCGTGTCGCGCGCTGGACGCATGCGGAACTGGACGCACCAATGGGAATGCAGATCGACGGCGAACCGATCGACGCGCGCGGCACCACGCTCTCGGTCGATGCGCGCGCGGTGACGGTGCTCGCGGGCTGACGGGCTCAGTGCATTGCCGCCCGACGGAACCGGGTATGGCTGCAGGCGGCGCGTGACGGCTGTCGCGCGACAGCAACTGCGCATCGTCGCGGCGTCAACGTGACCGACGTCGCGGCAACGCACTGCTGGGGCTCAGCGCAGCGCGTCGAACGAGAAGCCGGTACCCACGACGACGAGCCAGCCCGCCGGCTCGCGGTCATGCGCAAAGCGTCGGACCAGATCCACACGCGTCGCGCCGATGTTGGCCGCCGAACGGATCGGCGCAAACCGCACGCCGGCGCCGGCATCGCTGCCGCTGCGACGAGGCGAGCCGTCGTACCATGCACCGCCATTCTCCGCGAACGCAGCCAGGCCGGCGGCAAAGCTCTTGCCGATCTTCGGGAAGGTGATCCAGCGGTATTCCAGCATGGAGTAGTGCAGCCGGTTGCCGGTGAAGGCGTGTAGCTGAAACCCGCGCGGACCGCGCGCGAGTCCGAGGTCGAACTCCTCGCCGGGCGCGGGATCACGCTGCCAGCCCAGCGTGCTGAAGGCAACCAGCAGGTGCCGGCTGCTCGGCTGCAGCGCAAATGTGGCGGAGACATTCGCCGTGCCACTGTCGATCGCGCCGCCGCTGGCCAGCGCGTTCAAGCGACCGGCGAGCTGCACGAAGCCGTTCGGCAGCCGAATCGCCGTGCGGCCCGACACCGCCGGCCCCACGTAATTGCGGTCATAGCCGAACGCACGCGGCGCGACCGCAACACCGAAACGCACCGTGGTGCTCAGGTTCACGTCCTCGGGCTGTCCGAGCATGCGGAAGTTCTTCGTGAGCAGGAAGTCGGCCTTGCTGAACTCCACATAGCCGGTCGTCGCACCAGTGACCGTGCGCGTCGTTGGCAACGGCACATCGCGTCGCGGCACATAATCGTCGCGCCGGACCTGTGCGTCAGCACCGATGCGCAGGTAGCCGCGAGGCGACGCGCGCAGCGCATGCGCCACGCCCGCGTAGCCGATCGAAAAGCGTCGATCGAGCGAGTCTGCGGCACGCGCGAACCCGTCGCGGAAGCGCAGCACGCGCCCATCGAGCGTCACGAACCCCGCGCGTGCCGAATTGCGCGACGCGAGAGCGAAAAACGGCTGCTCGACGACCGCGCCAACGCTGCGACCGTCGGAGAACTGGTTGAAAAACATTCCCGTGCTGATGCGGTTCGCGAACAGCCTGGGCGCCGAGAACGCGAGACGCGCCACCGATCGGTCAGGATCCTCGGCGTAGCGCGCGTCGAGCGTGGCGGCGAGTCCGAGAAAGTTCGTTTCCAGCAGGCCCACGCTGAACAGCCGTTGCTGGCCCGCGCTGCGGAAGCTCGCGTAGGGTCGCGTGGTCCAGCCGTCGCGCGTGACGACGCGCAGCGTGGAGCCATCGGCACTGGTGTCCACCACCACGTCGCGGAACACCTGCAGCCGTCGCAGGTTGCGCCCCGTCTCGGCCGTGCGCGCGGAGTCGGGCGGATCGCCAGCGTGCAACAGCATCTCACGCTCCACCACCCGCTGCCGTGTGCGCACATGCACGTTGTTCATGAGGCG
>JACMPK010000112.1 GCA_014377535.1 Gemmatimonadaceae bacterium | reverse complement strand
TGCGGGTGGGCGCGATGCGTGAGACGGCGTGGGCCGGCGAGGTGACCTGCTTCGTGCCAGACGCGTGTGCGATGACACAGGCGGCCGGATTGCGGCAGGTGAGTGCCAGCGACATGTCGCTGATTGCGCTGATGACCGGTGGCATTCGCGACCCGTTTCATCCACTGGAACAAAGTGGTGCCGCCCTCGTGCAGCAGTGGCGCCACGGCACGATGGAGCCGATCGGCACCGCGACGCAGGCCATCGGCGGGCCCGTGCTGGGCAGCACCGACGCGCTGCTGCAGTGGATGACGTTCGAGCAGCGCGGCGAGGTGGACGATCGCACGCTGCTGCTGGCCTGGAACACGCCGGCAGCCGACGCATGACGGCAAGCGGGGCGCGCGCGGGCGCGGTGATGATCACGGTGCAGACCACCGACGGTCGCATGCTGCAGCTGCGGCCCGCGCCGCTGGCGAGTGGAGCGGAGAAGATCGCATTCCTCAGTGTCGACGGTCGCGATGTGGTGGCGTTCTACTTCGGCACGTTGCGTGATCGCGCCGAGCGGGTGGAACGGCTGCGGCGCATCGTGTCGAGCTACGATCCCACGCGCGGTGCCGGTGCCGCGTACTGGCGCGAGGCGTTCTGCTGGCCAACGGGCATCGTGGATGGCGCGCGCGCCGTGCCGGCCGACTTTGCGCGCGCACATTCGCTCGCGCAGCCGACGCTTGGTGTGGTGATGCCGGTGTACCGACCCGTGTTTTTCATGCAGGACCGCTTCGGGAATCGCGTCGAGAAGGAGGTGCGCTGGTTCACGGGCCGGAAGGCCGGTGCATTGGTGCCCGACGTGGAAAAGGGCTCGCTGCTCACGCGATTGCAAGTATGCATGCGTCTTGCGCGTGCGGTGCGCCGACTGCACTTCGCGGGGCTCGCACACAGCGACCTCTCCAATCGCAACGTGCTGGTGGACCTGCGCAACGGCAATGCCTGCGTGATCGACATCGATGCGCTGGTGGTGCCGGGTCTTGCGCCCCCGACGGTGCTGGGCACGCCGGGATACATGGCGCCGGAAGTGGTATCGGGGCGCAGCCTGCCCACCATCGAGACGGACAGGCACGCGCTGGCGGTGCTGTTTCACGAACTGCTGCTGCAGCGGCATCCGCTGCGAGGAAAGCTGGTGCACAGCACACGCAGCGCCGAGGAGGACGAGCAGCTGTCGATGGGCAGCCGGGCGCTGTTCATCGAACATTGCACCGACCGTCGCAATGCTCCCGATGCACCGATTACGGTGCCGCTCGCGGCGCTCGGTCCGCACCTCGTGCCGCTGATGCGTCGCGCGTTCGAAGACGGTCTGCATGCGCCATCGCGGCGCCCCGATGCGGTGGAGTGGGAGGAGGCGTTCTATCGTACGCTGGAGCGCATTCTGCCCACGCCGTCGGGCCGCAGCTGGCTGATCGTGCCCGAGCAGGGCACGGTGCACGATCCGTGGAGTGGCGAGGTGGTGCATCGGGTGGTGCCGATGCTGCGTTCCGGGCGCGGCGCCGGCGATGCATGGCGTGATGACGGTATCAGCACGGCGCTGTTCCATCATCGTACGCTGCACCAGTGGCACTTCGATGCCGACGTGCGCCCCCGCGAGGAGGTGTCGCGCGACGCAATGGCGTATGCGTCGTTTCACGAAGGCACCTGGTGGCTGGTCAACCTCACCGATCGTGTCTGGCGCACTGCTGATGGCCGCGACATCGGGCGCAACGCGCCGATGCAGCTGGTAAATGGGCTGGAAGTGATGGTGGCAGCTCGTGCAACTGACGCAGGTGCGGGCCGAACCTGGCGCATTGCAATGCGCACGTCGTGATGGCTGCCTCCATCAATGTGCGTGCGAGACTCGCGGCCGAGTTGAAGCGGCTGGTGCGTGATGCGCGCGAGTGGCCGATGCGCGACCGGCGGCGCTTCCGCAACCTGCTGCTCGATGCCGTGAGCAGCGATGCGATGCCGATGGCCGAATTGCTGCTGCGCGCGCACGACGACGGCCTGCTGCGCGCATTCCCCGATCGCAGTGCACCACGCGCGGCCTGGGATGCGGCGACCGCACGTGTGGTCGGCGACCTGCAGGCGCAGCGGTTCGTGGAGCCCGGCATTGCGCGGTTCGTTGCGGAATCGTGGGCCGCCGCGCTGGGCCCCGACATCGCGCCGTCTGCACGAGTGGCGGCGCCACGCCCGGTCGTGGCGCCGCGGCAGGCTCCGCGCCCGAGCGTCGGCGCCAGTGCGGCGTCCAGCGGTGGGCAGCGCGCTGCATCCACGGCCGCGGCGGCGGTCAGCTCCGCCGCGTCGATGCGCGCGTACCGACGCTCGAACATGACGTTCCTGGTCGTCGCGGTGTTGTTCACGGTGCTGACGATCCTGGCCTTTCGCCAGACGGGTCGCGTGCCGGCCCAGGCAGCGGCGCCGCGTGCGGCGACGACGATGCCGGTGCCCGTTCCTGCAGCCGCTGATCCGCCGACCGGACCGCGCGCTGAGCAGTCCTCCGTCGCGACGGGCGCTGCATCACCGCAGCGCGCACAGTCCGGCATGCCGCCTGCACCCGATAGCGCCGCGCCAACGATCCCGGCTGACAGCACAGGCGCCGTGACTCGCGCACCCGTCACGGTCGCCGCCGCGCCGGTGCGTAGTACCGACGACATCGTGCTGAATGCCGGCCGCGTGTTCGAGGGCCGCGTGCTGAGCGTGCGCCAGCAGGGCGTGATCGTGAAGGACGAGGAGACGGGACTCGACTTCGAGATCGCAAAGGCCGAGATCGATCGCATCGTGACGCGTGACGGTCGTGTGCTGCGATTCGGTGACGACAACATTCCGCTGCTCGGTGATGACGACGACCTCACGCCGATGTCGCACGCGGGCCACTATCGTGTGCGGTACGCCGAGCGGTGGGGCACCGAACGCGCCGCATGTGGTGATGTGGCGCGCCGGTTCGCGCCTGGTGCCGATGTGCTGATTCAGCACCTGCGCGGCGCCCCCATGCTGCAGCTGGCGTTCAACAACGGCCAGCGCTTCAACGCCGCCGTCCGCGCGGATGGCCTGTTCGAGACCGGCGCCAGCCTGGGCGCGCTGCGCGGACCAGACTCGTCGTTCGTGTCCACGCGCATCTCGGGGCGCGTGAGCCGCGGCGGTGTGCTGCACGGTGTCGCGCGCATGAGTGCCGTACGTCGCGACGGGCTGGTGCTCTGCGACCTCGCGCTCACCATCACGGGCGAGCGACAGCCCGCACGTTGAGCTTCAGCGAACGGTGATCACGCCATGCATGTTCAGGCTGCGGTGCGGCGCGCAGTAGAACAGGTACTCGCCCCGCACGAGCCCCGTTGTGCTCACCGTGAACGTCGAATCCAGCGTGACGACCACCGGTGATGCGAGGTCGCGCGCACCGAGCAGCGACAGGTTCGCGACCAGCTGCGTGCGTGAACCAGACGGGATGAACTGCTCGTCGAACACCACGTTGTGCGGCACGCCACTGATCATCGCGAAGCGCACGCCGTCGCCCTGCATCACGGTGAGGTAGCTGGGCTCGAAGCGATAGCCATCGTTGTCCAGCAGCATGCGCACGGTGTGCACGGTGCCGCGTACCGGCTGCGCTGCCGGGCCACTCGTCGCGGCCACCGCGGCGCTGGCCGGTGTCGCCGTCACTGGCGACTGGCACGCGGCACAGAGGCCGAGCAGTGCAGACAGCGCGGCCTGCCGCACGTCAGGTCGGTGACGGAAACAGACCGTCCACCGAGAGATACCGTTCGCCGGTGTCGTAGCAGAACGTGAGCACGCGTGCACCATCGGGCATGGTCGGCAGCAGCTGCGCGACGGCGGCGAGCGATGCGCCACTCGATGCGCCGACGAAGATGCCTTCCTCGCGCGCGACCCGGCGCGCATAGTCGAACGCCTCCTCTTCGGTGATCTGAATCGTGCCGTCCAGCGTGGCGGTATGAAGGTTTGTCGGAATGAAGCCGGCGCCAACGCCCTGGATGCGATGCGGACCTGGCGCGCCACCGCTGATCACCGCTGACTTCGCCGGCTCGACCGCAAAGGTCTTCAGGTTCGGCATGGTGGCCTTGAGCACTTCACTCACGCCCGTGATATGGCCACCGGTACCCACGCCGGTGATGTAGTAATCGATGCCATCCACGAAATCCTCGATGATCTCGCGTGCGGTCGTCGTCTTGTGAATCTCGATGTTCGCGGCGTTGTCGAACTGCTGCGGCATCCACGCACCCTCGATGCTCGCGACCAATTCGTTCGCGCGCGCGATCGCCCCCTTCATGCCCAGCTCGCGCGCCGTGAGCTCGAACTCGGCGCCATACGCGAGCATCACGCGGCGACGCTCCACCGACATGCTCTCGGGCATCACCAGCAGCAGGCGGTAGCCCTTCACCGCCGCAACCATGGCCAGCCCGATGCCGGTGTTGCCGCTGGTGGGCTCCACGATCGTCATGCCCGGCGTGAGCAGGCCGCGCAACTCCGCATCCTCGATCATCGAGAGCGCGATCCGGTCCTTGATGCTGCCGCCCGGGTTCGCACGCTCGAGCTTCATCCATACGTCGACGCGCGTGCCGAAGAGGCGCGAGAGCAGGACATGTGGCGTGTTGCCGATCGTGCCGAGGATGGAGGAATAGCGCGTCATATCTCGAACTCCAGTGGATAGTCGTCGCGGAGCCGCTCGTCGGGCACCGCATGTGTCACGATGGACCCGGGTGGTACGCTGCGCGTGAGCCAGACATTTCCGCCGATCACGCTGCCCCGTCCGATGACGGTGCTGCCACCCAGAATCGTCGCGTTTGCATAAATGGTGACATCGTCCTCGATCGTCGGGTGCCGCTGCACGGCGGCGAGCGCCTTGGCGACGCGCAGCGCACCGAGCGTCACGCCCTGATACAGGCGCACGTCGTTACCGATCCGCGCTGTCTCGCCGACGACGATGCCAGTGCCATGATCGATGGCGAACCGCTCACCGATCATCGCGCCGGGATGGAGGTCCACCCCCGTCCGCTCATGCGCCCACTCGGTGATCATGCGCGGCATGATGGGCACATGCGCCTGCCAGAGCGGCTGCGCCACCCGATGGCAGATGGTTGCGAGGAATCCCGGATATGCCAGAAATACCTCGTCAATGTCCTTCGCGGCCGGGTCCATGCGGTAAATCGCCTCGGCATCAGCGTACAAACGGATGCGGATATCGGGTAATGCCGCCATCAGCGCGTCGGCGACGGCGGTCGTGTCGCTTCCCGGCCGCATCAGCTGGCGCAAAAGGCCCTGCAGCACCGACGCCACATTTTCGTGGTCGCGGCGCAGGGTATCCAGGTCGCAGCCCGCGCCAGGGGGCGCTGCGTGGGGAAAGAGCAGGGAAAGCACCTGGCGCATCCAGTCCGGCACAGCGTGGTGCAGCCGTGGCGGAAGAGTGTAGGCCGCGCGGGCGGCGCCCAGCTGTGTCAGGAAGGCATCGAGGTTCATGGGCACAGCGGGAAAGTACTCGCGGCGTCGGATTCGCACGGTCGGGGCCGCTGGCCCAACCATTGCGCTGGTACCGGCAGACGCCATCGCATTTCTCACGACGATTCCCAATGTCCCAGCTTGACCAGTCCCTGATCGGCGCCAGGTTGGGCGAATTGATCGCCGATGCCCGATTCGCGGACGCGCTGCAGCTGCTGGACGACGGCCTGCTGGAGGGTCCCGGTGATCCCTGGCTCTCCGGCATGCGGGCGCTGCTGCTGCTGGAAACCGGCGACCTCACCGGTGCCTTGACCGCCAGCGCGACGGCCGTCCAGCAGGCGCCGGTGGCGGCCTTCGCTCACTGGACCCGCGGCGTGGTGCTGCTGCGCGCGAACATCCTGCCGGGCGCCCAGCGGGCCGCCGAGCGGGCGGTGACGCTGGACCCGGAGGAGTCGGACACGCACCTGCTGCTGGCCCGCGTGTACCTGCAAACCTCGCACTGGGAGCTGGCGCGGATGGCGATCGCCGATGCCGACTCGCATGGCGCCGAGGAAGAGGAGCTGCTGCCGCTGCGTGCAGCAATCGCTGCTGGCCGCGGCCTGGAGGAGCGCGCGCGCGACACCTGGCGCGTCTTCGCGATGAAATTTCCGGCCAATGCGCTGGCGCGCACGGGACACGCCTGGACACTGCTCGAAGCCGGAGACGTGCAGGGCGCACATGAGGAATTTCAGCAGGCGCGCGAACTGGATCCCACCAATTCGTGGGCGCAGGAAGGGCTGGTGATCACGAAGACGAAACTGCTGCCGGTGCATCGACGATGGTCGGGCGCGGTCTGGGGTCGCGTGATGCAGCGCCGCGAGGAGACGATGGTCATCACCGGCTCATTGCTCGCGTCCGTTGCCCTGTCGCTGCTGGGACTGCGTCGCGCTGGTATCGTTCTGCCGTTCGTCGTCATGACGGTCGGCGCCGGACTCCCCATGCTGGATGCCTGGCGTCGCGGGGTCGTGACGCGCTGATCACCGGAACGCACGGATCACATGCCCGAGACACTGCAGGTCGCACTGGTTGGGTATGGATTCGTGGGCAAGGTGTTTCACGCGCCGCTGATCAGCGCCGTGCATGGTCTCACGTTGCACAGCGTGGTGTCCAGCAATGCCGTGGCGGTGCATGCAGACCATCCCGAAACGCGCGTGTCGCCGGACCTGGGTGTGGTGCTCGCCGACCCTGCGGTACAGCTGATCGTGATCGCGACGCCGAACATGCTGCATGCCTCGCAGGCCCACGCCGCGCTGGACGCCGGCAAGCATGTGATCGTGGACAAACCCTTCACCGTGACCGTCGCCGAGGCGGACGCAGTGATCGAGCATGCGGCGCGCGCTGGACGGGTGCTGTCGGTGTTCCACAATCGTCGGTACGACAGCGACTTCCTGACGCTGCAACAGCTCATCGCATCCGGGGCACTGGGCGAGGTGACGCAGTTCGAGAGTCATTTCGACCGCTTCCGCCTGGAGGTACGCGACCGCTGGCGCGAGCGCAGCGGGCCCGGCGCCGGTCTCTGGTATGATCTCGCGCCGCATCTGCTGGATCAGGCGCTGCAGCTGTTCGGCGCGCCGCTGGGCATTACCGCCGACATCGCGGTGCAGCGCGATGGTGGCGAGACCGACGACTATTTCCACGCCCTGCTGCGCTATCCACGACTGCGCGTGATCCTGCACGCGTCCACGATGATGGCGGCCCACGACCTGCGCTTCTCGGTGCATGGCACGCGCGGCAGCTACGTGAAGCAGGGGCTGGACACGCAGGAGGATGCGTTGAAGGAGGGTCGTACGCCCGGCGATGCGGCGTGGGGCGATGATCCGCGCGTTGGCACGCTCACATCAGTCACAGGTGAACAGCTGACGACGCGTGTCGTGGACGGCGAACGGGGTGACTATCGCCGCATCTACGCGGGCGTGCGCGACGCGATCCACGGAACGGCGCCGAACCCGGTGCCTGCCACGGAGGCCCGTCGCGTGATGCACTGGCTGGCGATGGGGATCGCCAGTTCGGAGACACGAACGGAGATCGTCGCGCCCTGACGAAACGGCGTGATCGCGCCTTGCCCGGAAGCCGTCAGCCACGCACGATCGATTGACATGTCCTGGCGCGCCTCACGATCAGGCGTCGATGCGGTGCGTGTCCGGTGTGTGCACGGTGTGTGTCAGGTGCGAAACTCGATCATCACCGGCGCATCCTGCTTCTCGATGCCGCCAGCTGCAGCGTACATGCGTCGTGCCGCAGCATTCGAGGCCTCCGTCAGCACCCACGCGCCTTCGCAGCCCAGCAAGGTGGCGTGCGCCAGCAACGCCGCCAGCAATCGTCGCCCGATGCCCAGGTCGCGATACGATTCCGACACGCCGGCCTCGTTGATCAGCATCTCGTTCGGCTTGTCCGGGTGCAGGTAGTGCACGGCCGACGCCATGCCCACCACCAGCGGTCCGTGCAACGCGACCGCGAGGTGATGGCGTGAATCCGCGAGGAACTCCGTGCACCACGCGCCGTTCACCGGCTCGTCGAACACTTGAGGGGCGACGTAGGCGAGCACGGTCGCCTCGTGCGCGCCGAGCAGCCGCACGACGACCTCCGATGCGACCACGCCGCTGCTGGGGATGCTGGCGATGCTGCGCATCCGAGCTACTGTCCGGCGCGCGTCACTGCGGCGGGAAAGCCACGAATGAAGCCGATGTAGTCGACGGGTGCCGGCGTGAGACCCGCCTGCCGAAGCAGGAGGTTGACCTTGCCGCGGTGATATTGCGCATGCAGGAAGACATGGTGCAGGATGTCGCGCACGGTGGTCTCGAACGAAATGCCGGCGCTGTTCTGGTAGGTGACGACGCGATGCAGGTCGGCCTCGGTCAGGGACTCGAGGTGGTCCGCATAACCGCGCTGCACAACCAACGCGAATTGCTGCAGCTCCGGCAGGCACAGGTCAGGCCAGATCGACATCCGCGCTGAGCGCTGCTCGAGCCGCGCGAGCCACGCCTCCTCCGACCCCAGCACGTGCGCAAACTCGCGTGCCGCGTCAGCCGGCAGCGTCGTCGCGCCGGCCAGCTCGCGCAGCACCGCGTCGTCGGCCCACGCCAGATGATCACGGAGGTGTCGAAGTTCAGTCAGCATCGGTCAGCCTCTGCGCCTGTGGCGCCGTTCAGGGTACGCTGCCCTTCCGGTACTCCAGCTGCGGCTTCTGCGCGCCGAGTGCCGTGGTGTATGTAAAGCCTGCACCACGACGGCGCACGAGTTCTGCTTTCGCTGCATCCAGCGATGCGGGCGATACGAAGAGATCGGCGCCCGTGAGCGCCATGGTCTTGGCCGCGACCATCATGCCTTTTGCACCAATGCTCATGCCGCCGGCGGCAACAGCCTGCCACGAATGCGCCGCCGTGCCCGGTACCCACGTGGCTGCGCTCAGCTGCACCGTCGGCACCACCCAGCTCACGTCGCCCACGTCGGTGGAGCCGGCGCCGGGCAGGTCGAGCACCAGCGGCTTCACGCGCGCCGTGGTTTCCAGCGGCACCGCCGTGAAGGCCGTGGACTGCTGCAGCTTCTCGGCGAAGACGCGTTCCTCGGGTGTGTACGTGAAGCCGCCCACACGCTCCAGTGCGCGCTGCTGGATGCGCGCCAGCACCTCGTTCGGCTGCAGTGCGTACACCGAACCCACGAGCTGCAGGTCGAACGTCGTGCCGGTGCCAAGCGCTGCACCGCGCGCGGCGTTCGTGATGCGCTCCCAGATGTCCTGCACGATCTTCATGTCCACATGGCGCGCGACGTAGTACACCTCGGCCTCGTCAGGCACGACGTTCGGTGCGGTACCGCCCTTCGTGATGACGTAGTGAATGCGGCTGCCATCGGGGATGTGTTCGCGGAGGTAGTTCGTCATCACGCTCATCACTTCCACCCCATCCAGCGCCGAGCGACCGCGTTCGGGCGCGGTGGCGGCGTGCGAGCTCAGGCCATGGAAGCGGAACTTGCCGGAGATGTTCGCCATCGAGCGTTCGCCGTTGACGGAATTCTCGTCGCCCGGGTGCCACGCAATCACCGCATCGACATCGTTGAACACGCCGTCACGTACCATGTAAACCTTGCCCGCGCCACCTTCCTCGGCCGGCGTGCCGATCATGCGCAGCGTGCCCTTCACGTTGTTGGCCTGCATCCACTGCTTGAGCGCAATGGCGGCGGCGGTGCTGGCGGTGCCGAAGAGGTGATGTCCGCACCCATGTCCGGGTCCGCCGGCAATGACCGAGCGGCGTTCGGGCGTCGCCGCCTGTGACAGTCCCGGCAAGGCATCGTACTCACCAAGGATCGCGATGACCGGCTTGCCACTTCCGAACTCCGCCACGAAGGCCGTCGGTTCACCAGCGATGCCCGTGGTGACGGTGAAGCCTGCGGCTTTCAGCTCACCCTGCAGCAGCGCGGAACTCTTCGCTTCCATGTAGCCGACTTCGGCGAAGTTCCAGATCTGTTGCGCCACCTCGGCGTAGTGCGACGCGCCGGATTCGAGAGTGGACAGCATGGGCGCGGTGTTGAGCGCGGGTTTCGGCAGCTGCGCATGCAGCGGCGCGACGCCGCACGCGAATGCGGCGACGAATGCGGCAGTGTGGAATCGTGTCATCGGAAGAACCATGGGAGGCCGGCCGGGCGCGCAGGTGCTGCACGTCGCATTGCACCAAGCTGTGGCCCGGTACAGCATCTCGCGACCGGCAATCACGTCATGTGCACTTCCTCAAGCCGGGTGGCGCGTGCTCGCCGGGCCTCTGCCTCAGAGCGGTACGACGCCGCGCCTGAGCCCGTAGCTCACCGCCTCGCTGCGCGTGCGCACGTCGAGCTTGGCGAAGATGGATTGCAGGTGGTACTTCACCGTACTGGGGCTGATGCCGAGTCGCGCGCCGATCTGCTTGTTGCCCAATCCCTCGGCCAGCGCGCGCAGTACGTCGAGTTCGCGATCGGTGAGGTGCGGCTCCACTTCGCCCGTCACGGCGGCGGTCATGCGCGGTTCACGGCGCGCACGGCGCTCGCCAGCCACGCCGGCAACCGGCAGCACATGCGGTGAGACCACCGTCAGTCCGCGAATCACCGCGTGCACAGCAGCCACCACGTCATCGGCATCGGCCTCGAGCGGCAGCCAGGCCACGCTGCCGCGCGCGAGCTGCGCCGCCGGCGCATGCACCCCCGGATCCAGCAGGTAGATCGTGGCGGCGTGCTGGTCTGCGCCGTCGCTGCCGTGCGGCCATTCCGTCACGAATACCGCATGTGCATCGTGCAGTCGCGACGCGCGCTGCGTCCGCCCATCCACCAGCCGCACGTCGTGCTGGACATCGAGTCCCGCGCTCAGGCGAGCCCGCACCACGGCGGGCATCACACCAAGCGAGAGGTGCATCAGGTCAGGCGGCACGCCGGCTATCGGGACGTGCGCGGACGTTCACCGATGGTCACCGGCACGATCACCACCTGGCCACCACGCACGACCTGCAGCTGCACCGTGGTGCCCACGCGATCACTGCCAAGAAACACCATCACGTCGTCATGCTTCGTGATTCGCGTCGCGTCGATGCGCACCAGCACGTCGCCGACCATCACGCCGCCCTGTGCCGCCGGGCTGTCATGCTCCACGTCCAGCACCACGAGTCCGCCGCCGCCGTCGAAACCGAGCTTCGATGTCGCGGCATCCGAGAAGCGCACCGTCTGCATGCTCGCGCCAAGCCAGCCCCGCGCCACGTAGCCGCGGTCGATGACGGCGTCGAGGATGCGATCGATGGTGGTGTCCGGGATGGTGACGCAGAGCGGCTTGCTCATGCCGCCAGAGTTGATGCCTGCGATGGTGCCGTGGGCGGTGACCAGGGGTCCACCGCCGAAGCCCGGGTAGAGTTGCACATCACTCTGGACACGGCGGTCCAACGTGCCGCCCCGCCAGGTGCGCCACGCCTCGCCCATGCTGCTGACCACGCCGAAGGTCACCATCGGCCCGTCACTGCCGGTGCGGGCCAGCGCGAGCACGAGGTTGCCCGGGCGCAGGTCGGCGGCGGCGGCGCGTGTGGCGACGGGAATCAGCCCGGTCGGGATGCGGAGCGCGGCAAGGTCGGTGCCCGGATCACGTCCCAGCAGCGTTGCCGGGATGCGCTGGCCATCGTGCAGGGTGACGGTGATGTCGTCGGGGCGCTTGACCGTGGCGTCGGTGGTCACGATCACGCCGTCGCGCCAATGCACGCCGGTGCTTGCGAGGCGAGGGCGCGCGTGCACGGCGACGACGCTCGCGGCGGCCATGGCAACCGCGTCGGCGAGCTGGTCGGAGATTTCCGAAAGGGTCGGCATGAAACTCATTGGAAGAATGTGGTGTGGTGCGGACGTCTGGAGCGGCGGTCTGGTGCGATGTCCGCGGCCGGGCATGGCCACCCGCTGGAACAAGGCTCACCTTGCGGCCGTGGCGAGAACATCGGCCAATCGGCGGGGACGGATGACGTCGGGGCAGCGGATGTGTGGCGTGCGTCGGTGGCGAGGATGAACATTTCACGAATGCACCGCGTACCGTGGGTCATGCGCCGCATCCCGCTTCTCAGCATTGCACTGCTTTCCGCCGCGCCACTGGCCGCCCAGCATCGCGCTGACAGCTCCGCTGCGACCCTGCCCAAGGTGACGGTCTCCGCCACCCGCACCACCACGCCGCTGCTGCGGGCGCCGCTGGGCGTGTCGCAGGTCGGCCTCGGTCGGTTGCGCACTACCGCCGGCATCGGCCTGGCCGATGCGCTGCAAGGCATTCCGGGCGTGCTGGCGACGTCACGCTCGGGAGGAGTCGACACGCGCATCACGATCCGAGGGTTCGGCGCGCGTGGTGCCGGTGACCGCAGCAACGCCGGCACCATGCGCGGCATCCGCGTGATGGTGGACGGAATGCCGGAGACCGAGCCGGATGGTCGCACGAGTCTCGACATCATCGACCTCGCGACCGTGACGGGCATCGACGTCGTGCGATCCAACGCCTCGGCGATCTGGGGCAACGCGGCGGGTGGCATCATCGCGATCAACACCACGCCCGCGGAGGGCAACCTGTTCGACGTGCGCACGATGGTCGGCACCTTCGGGTTGCGCCGCATCGTTGCGCAGACCAGCACGGGCACCGGCGAGTCGCGCCTGTACGCCAGCGCCTCGCACACCGAGCTGGATGGCTGGCGACAGAACTCCGCCGGCGAACGCACGCTGTTGAATGCCGGCTTTCTCTCGCCGCTCGGTGATCGCACGCGCATTGCCATGCGGCTCACGGCGAGCCGAAACAGCTTCGGCATCCCGGGTCCGCTGACGGCCGCGGATGCACGTGCGAATCCGCGCGACGCGAACGCCACTTACCTCGCCCGACGCGAGCGGCGCGAGAACCAGGTGATCCGGTTCGGCACCACCATCGACCGTGCCATCGGCAGCAACGGCGCACTCTCCATCATGTCGTACGTGACGCCGAAGTCGCTGATTCGATCCGAGCGTGGCACGTACCGCACGTTCGATCGCGTGCATGGCGGCGGCGGCATCAACTATCGCCAGCCGCTGGGTGATCATGCGCTGCTGGTCGGCGCCGACCTGCAGCATCAGGATGGTCCGGCGCGATTCTGGTCGCTCTCGGCCACCGGCGGCAAGGGCACCACACTGCAGCAGGACAAGAGCGAGCGCGCACTGAATGGAGGGGTGTTCGTGCAGGACGAGTGGAGCGCGTCGGACAAGCTCACGCTGCACATCGGTGCGCGGCTCGACGCGCTGCGCTACGGTCTCGCCGACCGGATCACGCCGAAGCTCGACGCCACGCGCAGCTACTCGCAGGTCTCGCCGAAGCTTGGCGCGGCCTATCGTGTGAGCCGGAACAACATGTTTTATGCCAACGTCGGCGCCGGTGTCGAGGCGCCGGCTGGCAACGAGACCGACCCTGCGGGGACGTTCGGGCAGGATACGGTCACTGGCATCAGCCCGCTGCTGAAGCCGATCCGTTCGGTGACGTACGAGATCGGCACGCGCAACGTCATGACGACGGTGCACCCGGGCATCGTCGCGATCCGCTACGAAGCTGCCGCCTACAACACTGACGTGCGCGACGAATTAGTGCCATACCGCGGCGGTCGCTTTTACTTCAACGCGGGACGTGCGCGTCGCCAGGGCGTCGAGCTGGGTGGCGAGATCGAGTTCGAGCAGGGCTTCGCCGTCCGCAGCACGGCGACGCTGAGCCGGAATACCTACCTGGACTACATGGTGGACTCCGTGCACTACGGCCGGCCGGGGCGCCTTGCCGACTACTCGGGCAACGCAGTCGTCGGCGTGCCGCGCAGTATCGGCCTGATCGGCGCGCGCTGGGACGCCGGTGCCTCGCCATTCCGTTTTGATGCGGAGATGCAGTACACCGGCAACTACATGCTGAACGATGCGAACACGGTCGAGCTGCCATCGGCCACGGTGTTCAACGCCACGCTCTCCATGCGCCGCGCCGCGCCGCTCTTTCCCGGAGTCGGCATCACGGGATTCGTGCGTATCGAGAACCTGCTCGACCGGCGCTTCATGACGTCGGGGTTTCTGAATCCCGATGTCGTTGCCGGACGTCCCGTGGCGTATGAGCCGGGCCTGCCGCGCGTGCTGATCGTCTCGCTGGGGCTGGTCCGTTTGCCCTGAACTGCACAGTCGCACGATTCGGGAAGCGCCGCACCGTGTGCAGGGCAATCATGAAGGATCACCGACTTGGAGATCATCATGAATGCTGCCAGCTTGCCCTGCATGCCCCTGTTCGAGACGATCGCGATCGACCAGACCCGCGCCGAAGCGGCGGTGCTGCGTGTCCGCGCACTGCTCGATGCCGCGGTGGACGCAGGCCGCGAGGGCCGCATTCCGCTGCAGGAACTGGCCACGGCGGTGGACATGAGCGCTGCGCACCTGCAGCGACGCTTCACGTCCATCGTCGGTGCCTCACCATCGGTGTACCTGCGAAGCCGTCGCGCCGATGCATTTCGGCGGGCGCTGCGACAGTCGCAGACGGTGAGCACCGCAACGTTCGACGCCGGCTACGCAGCGTCGAGTCGCGCCTACGCCGATGCCACCAGGCACCTCGGCATGACGCCGTCGGTGTATCGCCGCGGCGGCGCCGGCGTCACGATACGCTGGGCGGCCACCGACACGCCGCTGGGCCGGCTGGTGATCGGCGCGACGGCGACGGGGCTCTGCTGGGTGTCGCTCGCCGCCAGTGACGCGACGCTCCTCGGCGAGCTCGCGACAGAGTTTCCGCGCGCCACGATCACGCACGACACCGATGAGGCGCTCGCGATGATGCTCGATGCCGTGATTGCGCGGCTGCGCGGTGATCGCGTCGCGCCGGATGTCGCCGTGGACATGCAGGTCACCGCATTCCAGCAGCGCGTGCTCGATGCGCTGATTGCAATTCCGTTCGGCGAGACGCGCAGTTATGCACAGGTTGCCGCAGCCATCGGGAAGCCCGGGGCGGCACGTGCCGTCGCGAACGTCTGCGCCACCAATCGCGTGGCCGTGGTGATTCCATGTCACCGTGTCATTCACGCGGACGGCAGCATGAGCGGGTACCGCTGGGGCAACCAGATCAAGAGGGCGCTGCTGCAGGTCGAGGGCGCCTCGGTGCCGCATGGTGACGGCGCAGCGCCGGCCGCAGTGCGCAGGCGGCGCGCGTCGTGACTGACGCAGGCGCATGGTCGCGGCGCGTCCGCATCGAGCTGCCGGTGGATGTGGATGTGCGCTGGACGTTGCGCTACCTGGTGGTGCGCACGGTCGATGCGCTTGAACGCATTGATGGTGACACCTACCTCCGCAGTGTGCGCGATCACGCATCCGGCGCGCACCTGCTGCTGCAGCTGCAGCACGACGCCGCGGGCCACGCACTCATCGCGCGCACGCGGCCCGCACTGCCTGCCGCCGCAATCATCGCGATGGTTCGCCGCAGCTTCGACCTTTCCACCGATCTCGCGGCGTTCCGTGTCGTGGCCTTGCGTGACGCGTTGCTGAAACCCCTGCTGCAGGCGCGCCCCTTCCTGCGCCTGCCGCAGCTGCTCGATCCGTTCGAGGGCGTGATCCGCGCCGTGCTTGGGCAGCAGGTCAGTGTGGTCGGCGCGAGCACGATGACCGATCGCCTCGTTCGCGCGTTCGGTGCGCCGCTGCCGGCCGTGCATGACGAGGCGCAATTGTTCGGGTTTCCATCACCTGCGGTACTTGCTGCCGCCGGAGCCGACACGTTGCGTACCATCGGGCTCACGAATGCGAAGGCGGCAACGCTGCACGGGGTTTCGCACGCCATTGCCACCGGTGCCATCGACCTCGATGCGTTGCGCGGCGCACCAACCGAGCAGGCCGAAGCCACACTGGTTGCCTTGCCTGGCATCGGGCCCTGGACGGCGCACTACGTGCGCATGCGTGCCCTCGGTGATCGCGATGCCTTTCCGGCGGCCGACCTTGGCGTGCTGAAGGCAATGACCATTGCAGGTGTCCATAAGCGGGACATCATGGCGCGGGCCGAGTCGTGGCGCCCCTGGCGCGCCTATGCCACACTGCATCTCTGGGAATCGCTCGGCACGCGCGAATGATCGCGCCGGCGCTGCAACCGATCAGCGGTTCACCCTGGGCAACGGCATCACGACCAGCACCACGCCCAGCAGCGTCACCACGCCGGCGACCAGCATCATCGGCGTGATCACCTCATGTCCGATCGAGGCGCCAAGCAGCAGCGCGACGATCGGATTTACGTACGCGTACGTGGCCACGTGCGATGTCTTCGCCACGCGCAGCAACCAGACGTATGCTGTAAAGCCGAGCAGGCTGCCGAACAGGATCAGGTACACGAGCGCAATCCACGAGCGCGTGGAGATGGCAGCGATGTTCACCAATGACCACTGGCCCGTGAGTGCGCAGCCCACGACCAGCACCGCGCCGGCCGACAGCATCTGCAGCGCGCTGCCCATGAAGGCGTTGTCGGGACGCGGCACTTCGCGGCCAATCACGGACCCGATGGACCACGAGATCGCGCCGATGAGGATCAACCCCATCGCGCCGACATCCAGGCTGCCTGCCTCACCGCGGAATGCCGCTGCGAGACTCGGTCCGCCAAGCAGTGCGAGGCCCGCGAGGCCCAGTAAAAACCCGAGCCATTCCTTCGGCAGCGGCATGCGGCCACCCGGACGCGAGCTCGCCGCCCCGACGATCCAGATCGGTGTCGTGGCCACGACGAGGCTCGCGACGCCACTCGCGATGCGATGCGCGCTGAAGGCGATCAGGCCGTTGCCGATCACCAGCAGCATCACACCGCCGATGATGCCGCCCTTCCAGTGTTCGCGCTTCGGTGCGGGCGTACCACCGAGGCGCAAAACCGTATACAGAATGAGACCGGCCAACGAATGGCGTGCGGCGATCATGGGCCACGGCGGTATCGTCTCGACGCCGATTTTCACGCTCAGATAGGTGCTGCCCCAAATGATGTAAAGCGCCGCGAACGCCGCCACGAGCAACATACGGGAAGGCGGTGCAGTGCGGGCGTCGGGCATGTTGAGAAGTTAATTGCCGCGACAATGTCGCAGCATCGGCTAATAGGTTTTCGGGGTGGCCAGTGGCGTGAGCCGATGCGTTGGCGCGGTGCTCGATGGCCGTTGTCCATGCTCGATCAGGTACGGCATTACATCCGCCGTCGGCAGAGGTCGTGAAAACAGGAAGCCCTGCCCGAACTTGCATCCAAGCTTCAGCAGCGCGTCGTACTGCGCTTCATTTTCGATGCCCTCGGCCACCGTGCGCAGTCCGAGCGAGTTGCCGAGTGCGATCACGGCACTCGCGAGCGCGCTGGCACCGGGGCCACCAGCCACGCCGTGCACGAAGCTCTTGTCGATCTTGAGCACGTCCACCGGGAAGCGATGCAGGTAGCTGAGTGACGAGTAGCCGGTGCCGAAATCATCGATGGCAAGACGCACGCCCAGCGACTTGAGCGACGTCAGGATGTCCACGGTCTCCTCGCTGTTGGCAAGCAGCGTGGTCTCGGTCAACTCCAGCACGAGCTGGTCGCGTCGCAGTCCCGCGACACGCAGCGCGTTCGCGACATCGTCCAGCAGGTGCTCGTCGCCAAGCTGGCGCGCGGAGAGGTTCACCGTGACGGTGACCGGGTGCAGCTCCGGCAGCGTGCGGCTCCAGTGTCGCGCATGCGCGCAGGCGTGCAGCAGCACCCAGCGCCCGATCGAGATGATCAGGCCTGACTGCTCCGCAATCGGAATGAAGTCGGCTGGTGCAATGCGGCCACGCCGCGGATGATCCCAGCGCACCAGCGTCTCCAGGCCGCTCACCTGTCGCGTCACCAGGTCCACGATGGGTTGATACTCCAGCTGCAGTTCGTTCCGCTCGATGGCGTACCGGAGGTCGGCGAGCAGGTCCAGCCGCTCCACGACTTCCTCATGCATGTGCGACTCGAAATGCTCGATGCGTGCCTTGCCGCGCTTCTTCGCGAGGTACATCGCAAGGTCTGCATTCCGCAGCAGTGCCTCGCCGTTCTCCGCGCCGGTGCTCAGCGCCACGCCGATGCTCGCCGTGACGAACGCCTCGCCCTCGTCGAGCGTGAACGACCGGGCGAATGCCGCGGCGATGCGATCGGAGACGTTCGCCATCTCCAGGCCGTCGTCCGAAAGCTCCTCCAGCAGCACGGCAAATTCGTCGCCGCCCAAGCGCGCTGCCGTGTCGCCGGCCCGGAGGCAGGCGCGCAGCCGGTCCGCGCCCTGCGTGAGCAGCGCGTCGCCCGCGGCATGCCCCATCGAGTCGTTCACTTCCTTAAAGTCATCCAGATCCAGGAAAAGAATGGCGGTGCGCAGCGCAGTGCGTGACGCGCGCAGCAGCGCCAGTTCCACGCGGTTCGTGAACAGCGCGCGATTGGCCAATCCAGTGAGCTCGTCGTGGAACGCGCGATGCACCAGCTGCTCTTCCAGCGTGACGCGATGCGTGACGTCTCGCGTGGTGAGCACCAGGCCCGTCACGTTCGGGTCGGCGAGCAGGTTGACGGCCACGTTCTCCACGCGACACCAGCTACCCGTCGCATGCTTCATGCGCCAGTGCGCCGTGGTGGCCCGGCTGTCCGGCTTGGCCGCGTCCGACAGAAAGCCCAGCATCGAGACCACATCTTCGGGATGCACCAGCTCCCGCAGCGTCGTGCCCTCGAGCGCGTCACTCTCGTAGCCGAACACGCGCGTGATCGCAGGGCTCGCATACCGGACGATGTCGGCACCGTCGATGATCGTGATCAGATCCGTGGAGTGCTGCACGAGCGAGCGGAATCGCGTCTCGCTGGCCTCGCGTGCCTCGTCGCTGCACAGCACTGAGTCCTCGCGTACCGCGACCGCCTGTCGGACGATGACGAGCAGCGTCAGGACGCCCATTCCGCAGATCAGCGCCATCACCTCCACGTCATTGGTCCGCGAGCCAAGCTCCAGCAGCATCGCGTATCCCGCCAGGATCGATGCATAGGGCAGCACCGAGTGGCGAAACAGCCGTTGTGCGCGCGGCTGGTGAATCCGGTGTAACGGACTGCGGTCGAACTGCAGCAGGAGGCCCAGGAGCACCAGCAGCGTGCCCGTGCCATTGAGCAGGATCGAAGCGGGTGTCGCGGCAAACGGCTGCCATGCGGCGCTGACGTGGCTCAGCAGCTGCACCGCGAGCCCAGCGCCGAACATACCGATGTTACGCCGGTCGGCGCGGTCGGCGAGACGCATGAACAGTGAGCCGAAGGCGACCACCGTCATCACCTGCAGCCCGGGCAGCACCACCATGAACGGTGCGGCGTGCGTCCACGAAGCGACACTGCCCTCCGGATGTGCGCGCCGCATCAGGAACCAGATGAGCATCGCCCCCATGAGCAGCGATGCCGTCAGGTCGAGCACGAGGGTGGTGCGTTCGGCAGCGCGGCGAAGGTCGGTCCGGAACAGCAGCAGGGCGGGCACCAGCGCGCACGCACCGAGCATGTGGAAGGCGAGTGCCCCGGTGGTGAAAAGCTCGGGGGACGCGGCGAACGGTCGGAACGCCCATGCGGCCTGCCCGAGCGCGAGCGCGGTGAAGCCGATCGCCAGCAGTCGCCAGAAACGCCGCGTCCCGGCGCGCGCGTCGGCCGCGGCGTGCAGACAGCAGACGATTGCGTTCGTCACAGTGAGTGAAACGACCCACACGTCACCGATGCGGATGCCGCCATCGCGGCGTGCGAGAAGTGCGATGCACGCCAGCAGTGATGCGCCGACGGCAAGCGCCGCGAGCCAGCGGGTCCACGGCGGCCAGCCGGCGCCGTACAGTGACCAGCGAGGCACCGATTCAAGAGGTCGTTCCATCTGCCCTAGGGTCGGCGCGTACGCGCCATGCCTGTAGCCGCCGCGCCCATCCTGATGGCATCGGAAACGCGACAGCTGCAATTCCAGTACTATCAGGAGGGCCGCCCGTCGGTCCGGACCTTTGCGCCTGGTATCCATGTGCCGGCACAGGTTCCCAGCCTCCTCCCGCCCTGCAATGAAGAAGTCCACCAACATCAAGCTGCTGTTCGTGAATTCCATCGTGCTCGGTGTCTCGGGTTGCGACTCCGAGCCGCCGCCGGTGGACCCGTGCAACACCACCACCTTCAACGCGCAGGCGTGCGAAGTGGCGGTGCAGAACAAGGGCTACAACTACCACGGCGCCTGGGTGCCCATGGTGTATCCCAGCCCGTACCTGTTCTACTACGCCGGCTTCACACGAGCCCTCGGCGCCGGTCGGCCGGTGTACGCGGCACCGGCCTCGGTGTACGCGGGTAATTACCGGTCGCTCGACGCGCGCGCCTCGACCTACGCCGCGCGTGTCGCGCCAGCCGGTACGGCTCTCTCGCCGCGTCGCATGTCGTCCATCCTCCGCCGGCCGGCGTCCATCGCACGCGGTCGATCGGGCTCCACGGTGCGTCGCGGCGGCTTCGGCTCCATCGGCCGCGGACGCTCGTCGTTCGGTGGCTGAGCGCATGAGACGACTGATCTGGATGGCGCTTGCGCTGGCCGCGTGCACCAGCGACGCAGACAAGGCGCGCGAGCGCGAGGCGGCCATGATCGAGCAGGCGACGGCCGATGCGGCGGCTGAACTGGTGTTCATGGAGGACTCGCTGAAGCTCGCCGCCTCCATCACCGTCGACACGGTCCGCAAGGTGGAACGGCGCGACCGCTACAGCACGAGCGACGAGAACGACGACACCAGCGGTCCGCGCTTCGAGGCCGTCGCAGCCAACGGACAGGTGTGCCTCGTCACGCCGGCGCGCTTCACGACGCTCGTCGTGGGCGACACGCTGTCGTGCCAGTGGGGCCCACGCGAGTGAAGCGTGTCACGCACCCGGTTCGCGCAGACTGGCAGCAGAAGGTGGAAGCGCTGGGACTGGCCTGGCATTCGGCCAAGGGCGCGTACTGGAACGAGTCGGCGTACTACTCGTTCACGATGGACGAAGTGCTGAAGCTGGAGCACGCGACCAACACAGTGCATGCCATGTGTCTCGAGGCCGCGCAGCATATCATTGATCAGCGGCTGTTCCTGAAGCTTGGCATCCCGGCGCACGTCATCCCGCTCATCGAGGCGGCCTGGGAACAGGAGCCGCCCTCCATCTACGGTCGCTTCGATTTCGCATACGACGGACTCGGGCCGCCGAAGCTGCTGGAATACAACGCCGACACGCCCACGTCGCTCGTCGAGGCGAGCGTAGTGCAGTGGTTCTGGTTGCAGGAATGCTTTCCTGACAAGGACCAGTTCAACTCCATCCATGAGCGGCTGATCGAGCAGTGGAAGGCGCTGCAGCTCTTCCTGCAGGGCGACCGGCTGCACTTCGCGGGCATGGACGACATCGAGGACGGCATGACGCTGGCATACCTGCGCGACACCGCGCAGCAGGCCGGTATTGCGTGCGAGACGCTCACGATGGACCAGATCGGCGTCACGACCGACGGCTACTTCACCGATGCCGATGACCGCGTGATCGAGTCCATCTTCAAGCTCTATCCGTGGGAATGGATCGTCGCCGAGGACGAGCGATTCGTGCAGGCGCTGCTGCGGACCGGCACGCGCATGCAGTGGATCGAGCCGGTGTGGAAGATGCTGCTCTCCAACAAGGGACTGCTTGCCGTGCTCTGGGACCTGTTCCCCGAAAGTCCTTACCTGCTGCCCGCCTCGCTCGACATCGCCGAGACGCTCACGTGGGATGCCTATGTGCGTAAGCCGCTGTTCTCGCGCGAAGGGGCGAACGTGACGGTCACGATGTTCGACCAGACGCTCGTGGAGTCACAGGGCGACTACGGCGAGGAGGGCTACGTCTACCAGTCGATGGCATCGATTCCGAATTTTGATGGACGCCATCCGGTGATCGGATCGTGGGTCATCGGACAGGAGGCGGCAGGCATCGGCATCCGCGAGTCGAAGCGGATCATCACGGACAACCTGTCGCAGTTCGTGCCGCACACCATCGAGGGGTGATGTACATCAGTCCTGCGCCGCGGTCGTCAGCGACGGGCCCTGACGACCGCGAGTCGCCCGGACTGCGGTGCATGTCAGCGCGCGCCGGCAGGTACCGCGCCGAGTACCTGCACCAGGCGTAAGGCCGCCGCGCGGAGATCTGCCGCCGGTGCGACCAGCGACAACCTGAAGTACCGCGCGCCTGCCGCACCGAAGGCGAGGCCCGGCGTCATCATGACCTGCGCGTCCACGAGCAACCGCTCCACCGCGTCCCACGGCTCCACGCCATCGGGCAGCGGCAGCCACGCGTACATCGCGGCATGCGGCGCAGTCGCGTGCCAGCCGCCCTGCTGCAGTGCCTCGTACAGCGCATCGCGCCGCGTCTGGTACTCGGCGATGATCGGCACCGTCAGTGCGCGCACGTTGTCCAGCGCGTACGCCGCCGCATGCTGGATCGGCATCGACACACCGTAGCCCACGTTGGAGCGGTAGGCGAGCAGCGCGTCCAATGCATCGCTGCGACCCACCACGAAGCCCACGCGCATGCCGGCCATGTTGAACGTCTTGGAGCAGGAGTGGAACTCGACCGCCACATCCCGGCCACCCGGCACCTGGAACACACTCGGCGCGACATGCCCGTCGAATGTGAGTTCGGAGTACGCGAGGTCGTGCATCAGCACCAGGTTGTGCGCACGCGCGAACTCCACGAGCGCCGCCATGTCCGCCAGCGTCGTCACGGCGCCGGTGGGATTGTTGGGATAGTTGGCGATCAGCACGCGTGCGCGCTTCAGCACATCGGCCGGGATGCTGGCCAGGTCCAGCTGCCAGCGGCGCGCCGGATCCATGGGCACCATGTGCACCTCGGCGCCATGCATCAGCGGCGCGCGCACGTACACCGGATAACTGAGCGACGGGGCCAGCACCACGTCACCCGGGCCGCAGAGCGCCGACAGCATTTCGGCAATGCCTTCCTTCGAGCCGGCCAGCACGACGGTCTCCGTCGCCGGCGAGAGCTCGACGCCGAAGCGCATCGACATGAAGTCCGTCGCCGCCTTCAGCAGTCGTGCGCTGCCCCGGAACGGCGGATAGGCGTTGGTCGGGCTGTCCAGCGCTGCTTGGCGAAGCGCCTCGAGAATGGGCGCCGGCGTCGGCTGGTCCGGGCTGCCGATGCCAAGGTCCAGGAACGAATGCCCTGCGGCACGAGCCGCGACCTTGCGACGTTCCAGTTCCGAGAAGACGTACGGTGGAATGACTGCGAGGGTGGGCAGGATGTGCACGGAAACGGATTTGACGGTGAAGGAAGCGCGCGCCGGGTGCCGTGCGTCGCGGACATGATGAACGATTGAGTGCGACCATCTGCGGCGTGCATGTGCAGCGCTGCGTTCCGGTGAGCGAAGAATGACGAGTCACATGCCGCAAGGAAAGCCGGTGCACCATGCTGTGGCCGCACGTGGATATCGCCTGTCGCCCTGCGCTCGACGACATGTCAGCGCCTCGCGATCGCGCCGCGCATGATCGCACTTGCAAGTGGCACGGCTCGGTCCCGCCGGCGCGGGGTAACTTCGCTGATGCGTGCGTTCCAGATTCTGCTGCGAGTCCTGCCACTCCTGCTCAGCTTTCGTCGAGACCAGCGACGATGGCTGCTTTCAGGCAAAGGGCTGCCGCGCACCCAGGCGTTCCACGCCGCGCGTGCGGAACGCATGGTGCATGCATTGGCTTCGCTCGGCCCCACGTTCGTGAAGTTGGCGCAGCTCTTCGCCGGCCGTGCCGACATCATTCCCGAACCGTACGTCAGCGCCATCGGCACGCTCACCGATCGCGTGCCCGGCGTGACTCCGGAAAAGATTCGCGCGAGCCTCATCGACAGCTACGGCGCACCACCGGAGACGGTCTTCGAGTGGTTCGACGTGGTGCCACTCGCTGCCGCGTCGCTGGGCCAGGTGCACCGCGCACGCGTGGAAGGCCGCGAGGTGGTGGTGAAGGTGCTGCGCCCCGGTGTCGAAAAGCTGGTCGCGGGCGACATTCACGCCGCGCGGCGCATCCTGGACCTCGTGGCCTCGCGCCTCAACCCGCCGCATGTGGCCGGCCTGCGCACGGTGCTCGATGAGTTCGAGAAGCGCGTCGCCGACGAGATGGACTTCCGGCAGGAGGCGCGCTACGCGCAGCAGGTGCGGCGCAACTTCGCGAACAGTCCCAGCATCCGCATTCCCGAGGTGATCGACGCCTACACGCGCCAGCGTGCGCTGGTGCTGGAGTTCATTGACGGACGTCGCGTGGACCAGCTGGGCGACTGGATCACCACAGGCCGCGTGCAGGCAGACGACGTGCTGCGCTCCGTGATGGAACTCTACGTGCAGATGATGATGGTGGATGGGCTCTTCCACGCCGATCCGCATCCCGGCAACGTGTTCGTGGACACGCAGGGACGCCTCACGCTGCTGGACTTCGGCATGGTGGTCGAGGTGCCGGTCGCCACACGCCGCACGCTGGTGCAGACGGTGTTTGCCTCCATCCGCGGCGACGTCGAGCAGGTGGTCGATGGCTTCTACGCACTGGGCCTGATCGAACCGGGCGCCGATCGCGCCATGATCGTCACGCTCGCCACGCAGCTCATCGAACTGGCCAACGAACGCACGACGGCGGTCGAGCGCATCGAGCGTGTCACGCGACTCGCCGAGGATGTGATGGCCACGCTGTACGACTTCCCGGTGCTGCTGCCGGGCGACATGGTCTATTTCGCACGCACCGCCGCATTGATCGAGGGACTTGGCGTTCGTTACGATGCGCGCTTCAACGCGATCAGGTTCGCCACGCCGATCGTGCTGCGACTGCGTCGCGAGATCCTGTCGTCGCTCGGCGAGCCGCTCGGTGGCGAGCGCGATGTCGCGACTGCCATCGGTGCGACGCTCGGCTCGCTCGTCGCCATTGCGCGCCGCGCCGGCCGCGAGGTCGTGACGACGCTGGCGGCGCAGCTCATTCCCGTGTTCACGTCGAAAGCGCCGTGAGGCGCGCCGTCACCGGCTGAACGCCCGCGTCATCGACCCGCCGTCGGCACCGGTCGCTTCACGTCTACGGTGATCGTGCCGGGAATGTCCGGCAGCACGGCGTGAATGGAAGGCAAATTGATCTGCATGATGCTCGCACTGGCTGCCAGCGGCATGGCCTGTAGTACCGCCGACATCGGCGTGGCACAAAGCGACATCGTCGTCGCTGCCCGCAATGCATGCGTGGGCGCTGCTGGTCGCGGCGCACTTATGTCGCCCACTTCCAGCAGGTCCGCCAGCTCATACGACGTGACGGGTTTCGAGTACAGGTACCCCTGCCCGTAGTCGCAACCGAGGTTCAACAGGTCCCATTCCTGTTCCGCGCGCTCGACGCCCTCGGCCACCACCTTCAACTTCAGTGAGCGACCCAGCGCGACCACGGCCGACGCGAGCGCGCGTCCGTTCGCTCCCGTGTCCATGCCGGTCACGAAGCTGCGGTCGATCTTCAGCACGTCCAGTGGATACTGCGACAGGTAGCCGAGCGACGAGTAGCCCGTGCCGAAATCGTCGATCGCGAGGCGAACGCCCAGCGCGCGGATGCGATGCAGCAGTGCCAGCGTATCGGAATTGCGGCCGGCGAGCATGCTCTCCGTCAGCTCCAGCACCAGTCGCTGCGGGTCGAGCTGCGTCGTCTCCAGCGTTTCGCGCAGCACGTCCACGAAGTTGCCGTCCACCATCTGCCGCGCCGAGAGGTTCACGGTGACCGTCACCGGCTGCTGGCCTGGCGGCACCGGCCACTTCGTTGCCGCCAGCGCCGCCGTCTTCAGCACCCAGGCCCCGATCTCGACGATGGTGCCCGTCTCCTCGGCCAGTGGAATGAAATCGCTTGGCGGCACGAGGCCGCGGTACGGGTGCTGCCAGCGCACCAGTGCCTCGGCGCCGATGATCTGCTGCGTGCCCAGCTCCACGATCGGCTGGAAGACCAGCGACAGTTCCTGCCGCTCGAGCGCCTTGCGCAGGTCGGCTTGCAGCTCGATGCGATCCAGCACTGCCGCATGCATGCCGCTTTCATACAGCACCGCGCACGACTTGCCGCGCGCCTTGGCGTGATACATCGCCACGTCGGCGTTGCGCAGCACCTCGTCAGCCGACTGCTGCGGCTGCGCTCGCGCGATGCCGATGCTCGCGCACAGGTTCACGTCCTTGCCTTCCACCTGCAGCGGACGGCCCAGCGCCGCCGTGATGCGCGCCGCCACGTCCATCACCTCACCTTCGCCACGCACCTGTTCCAGCAGGATCGCGAACTCGTCGCCACCGAAGCGCGCCGCGGTGTCACCGTCGCGAAGGCAGGTGCGCAACCGGTTCGCCGTTTGCACCAGCACGGCATCACCCGCGGCATGGCCCAGCGAATCGTTGATCTCCTTGAAGTTGTCCAGGTCGAGGAAGACCACGGCCATTTCGTCGTTCGAGCGCTCGGCACGGCCAAGCCCGTGCGCCACGCGATCCTGAAACAGCGCGCGATTCCCAAGCCCCGTCAGCGGATCATGCAGCGCCTGGTGTCGCAGATGTTCCTCCAGCGTGACACGCTCCGTCACGTCACGGATCGTGAGCACGATGCCGTTGACGTTCGCGTCGGCGAGCAGGTTCGTCGCAACGGTTTCGGTGCGCATCCATTCACCGTCGACGCGGATCATGCGGCACCCGATATGGCTCAGCGACGAACTGCCCATCAGGGACGCGGCGAAGTGTGCCTCGTACGCGGGGCGGTCCGTCTCGTGCACCAGCTCGGCCAGTGTGTGATTCACCATCCGTTCACCGGGCGTGCCGAACACACGCTCCGCCGCTGGACTGACGTAACGGATGATGCCCAGCGGATCCAGGATCGCGAACACGTCCGACGAGTGCTGCACCAGCGAACGGTATCGCGCCTCCGTCTCCTTCACCGTCCGCTCCATGTAGAGCCGCATGTTCTCGCGCACCACGGTGACCTGCCGGCTCATGACCAGCATGGTCAGCACGATCGCGCCGATGACGAGGTCGGTGATGTGTGTCGATCCGCGCAGCGCCATGGTGAAGAGCAGGCCATACCCCAGCGCGACGGCCATGTACGGCACGATGCTGAACCGCGCACGCAGCACGATTCCGCGCCGCGCAGGCACGGTGCCCTGCGCATCTGCCCAGCCCACGCTGGCGCCAAGCGCCATGAGCAGGTAGCCACCAACGCGCAGCACGTCGATGACCGGTGTCACCTGGGGTGGATCGGCGAGGCTCAATGCGCTCCAGCCAACGTTGGCGAGGAATGAGACCAGCAGGCCCGTGGCGAGCCACCACGTACTGCGTCGGAGCGTCGTGCCGGCATCCTGCAGCAGCATCGATGAAACCACGACGAGCGTGATCAGGTCCAGGCCGGCGTAGATCGTGTAAAGGGCGATATCCTCGCGTCCGCGCGCGCCCGTGAGCACCGGGGTGAGCACGAAGTGCCACAGTACCATGCTCGCGGCGGCGAGCACCGTCAGCGCGTCGAGCGTGAACTTGATCGCGTCGGCACGTGATCGGGCGCCGCGCGGGAACGTCAGCACCGCCGCGAGCCACAGTGGCGTGATGACCAGCTGCGGCACTTGGCTCCAGCGATCGTGCATCGTGGTGTGGTTCGCGACGTCGAAGTACGTCCAGCCGCCATCGCCCAGCGCCTGCACCAGCAGCGCCAGCGAGACGAGATGCCACGCGAGTCGTGTCCGCGACTCGCTCGTGCGGCGTGCCGCCGCGCCCGCGAACCACGCTGCGCCGAGGCTTGGCGGCACCAGCATCACGTGCAGCAGCGCCCGCGGCGCGTCGAACAGCAACAGCGCCGCGTAGAGGAGCGCGAACCCGATTGCGGCGCGCACGCATCGCTGCGCGCGTGGTTCGAGCGTCTGCAATCGCTGCGTCGTGCGGACGATCGGGTTGAGCAGTTGTGTCGTATGCATGGCGGTGCGGAGACCAGACCAGGTGGAACTCGCGGCGGGGTGGGCGCGGGTACCATTTCTCCCAGCAGGACACGTCCGGAAGGCATTTGTAACAGTCCCGCCGGCGCGACCGGCGTCGCGGCGGCGTCCAAATGGCTGCCCTGCCGCATCGCCTCGCCCGGTTTGTACCACGCGGGCGGCAGCAAAGGCGTGAAGCATTCCGTACTCGCGGTGTAGAAGGTGGCCGAGTGATATTGGTGCTTCCCGTTTCGTCCCGACCCGGACTGCCGCCATGCCCCTGACGCACATCGCCCTCGCCGCGACCCTCGCGCTCTCCGCGCCCGTGGGTGATCCGTGGGCTGTCATGACGCCCGCGCTGCTCGGCAGCATCACGGCTACCGGCAGCGGCACCGCGGCTGATCCGGTCGTGATTGACTGGCGCACGCTCGGCGGCATGAATCCGCAGACCGGTGCTGTGGCGCCCGCATTGCGCGCACTGAGCGGGCAGGTCGTCCGCATTGCCGGCTACGTGGTGCCGCTGGACGACGCCAGCCAGGAGGATGCGGAATTTTTGCTGGTGCCGTACTACGGCGCCTGCGTGCACACCCCGCCGCCGCCGCCGAACCAGATGGTGCTGGTCGAGATGGACGGTCGCCGGAAGGTGCGCCTGGATCTGTTCGAGGCCATCTGGCTCGAGGGCACGCTGGGTATCGATCTGGTGGAGAGCCTCTACGGCACCGCCGGATTCACCATCAAGGGCTTGAAGGTGTCGCCGTACGTGAAGAAGTGACCGCAGCGGGCCGTCCCGGCGCCGCGATCGCGATTGACGGGCTGCAGTTCTCGTATGGCAGCGGGCCGCGTGTGCTGGACATCCCGTCGCTGGTCATCGACCGTGGCAGCCGCGTGTTTCTGCATGGCCCGTCGGGCTGCGGCAAGACCACGCTGCTCGGATTACTCGCCGGCGTGCTTCACGCCACGAATGGCTCGGTGCGGGTGCTGGATCGCGACATGAATGCCATGTCGGGTGGTCAGCGCGACGCCTTCCGGGCGGAACACATCGGCTACGTGTTCCAGCAGTTCAACCTTATTCCGTACCTCAGCGCCTATGACAACATCGCGCTGCCATGCCGGCTCGATGCAGGCCGGCGTGCGCGGCTCGGCGCCGTCAGCATCGATGCGGCCATTCGCGATGTCGCGGCGCAACTGGACATCACTGCGCTGCTGCATCACTCGGCGACGGCATTGAGCGTGGGCCAGCAGCAGCGTGTGGCCGCCGCCCGCGCACTGCTTGCTTCGCCGGAACTCGTGATCTGCGACGAGCCCACGTCGTCGCTCGACACCGATCGGCGCGATGCCTTCCTCGCATTGCTCGCCCGAAGCGTCGCACAGGCCAACGCGACGCTGCTGTTCGTGAGTCACGACAAGTCGCTGGGTGCGCGGTTCGATGTGCAGCTCTCGCTGCCATCACTGAATCGCGCAACACGACTGGACGCTGCATGAACGTGCTGTTGGCGCTCGCCTGGCGTTCGCTCCGCAACCGGCCCGTCACGTCGCTGCTCACGGTCGCTGCCGTGGCGCTGAGCATCACGCTGCTGCTTGGCGTGGAGCAGGCTCGCCGCGGCATGCGCGAGAGCTTCACGGGTACGATCAAGGGCACGGACCTGGTCGTCGGCGCGCGCGGCGGCACGCTGCAGCTGCTGCTTGGCGCCGTGTTCGGCATCGGCGCGCCCACGGGCAGCGTGCCATACGAAGTGTACGAAACGTGGACGAAGCATCCTGCCATCAAGTGGACCGTACCGTTGGCGATCGGCGATTCGTATCGCGGTTTCCGCGTGCTCGGCACCACGCCGGCGCTGTTTCGGCATTGGCGCTATCGCAGTGCGGGCACGCTGTCGTTCGCCGCGGGGCACGTGATCGCGACGCCGCGTGACGTGGTGCTGGGCAGCGAGGTTGCCGCGACGCTCGGGCTTCGCATGGGCGACACCGTCACCGTGGGCCACGGACTCAATGCCGTCGCGGGCCTCGGCGATCACGAGGCGCACCCGTTCACGGTCGTGGGCATTCTGCAACAGACGTCCACGCCGCTGGACCGCGCGCTCTTCGTCACGCTCGACGGCATCGAGGCGATGCACGAAGCGGGGGCCGCCGCCGATGGAGGCATGCCCGGTGCAATGCCCGGCGCTGCACCGGCTGCCATGCCCGGCGCTGCACCAACCGTGATGCCGGGACCCGCACCGCCGTCGATGCCCGTTGCTGCGGCTCCAGCAGCGACGCCCGGCGCTGCACCGCCAGAATACATCCCGCCGACGAACATCTTCCAGGATCAGCCGCGCGCACTCAGCGCCTTCCTCGTGGGCACGCGCACGCGCTACGAAACGCTGCGCCTGCAACGCGAAATCAATCAGTACAAGGCCGAGCCGCTGACGGCGGTCATTCCCGGCGTCACACTCGGCGAGCTCTGGCGTACGCTGGGCACCGTGGAAGGTGGGCTGCGCCTGGTCGGCGCGCTGACGATCATCGTGGGGCTGATCGGCATGCTGGTGGCGCTCTACTCCTCGCTCGAGGCGCGCCGTCGCGAGATGGCCGTGTTGCGTGCCGTCGGCGCTCGTCCCTCGATGATCGTCAGCCTGCTCGTCCTCGAGAGTGGAATGCTGACGCTGCTGGGCTGTGCACTGGGTGTCGCACTCACCATGGGCGGCTTCGCGCTGGCACAAGGCACGATCGAGGCTCGCACAGGGGTTCACATCGCGGTGCAGGTGCCCGGCGCGCTCGAGTGGACCTACATCGGCATCGTGCTCGCTGCCGGCGTGCTGGTCGGGCTGGTGCCTGCATGGCGGGCGTATCGAAGCTCGCTGGCCGATGGGTTGAGTCCGCGGCTGTAGCCCAACATGCGCTTGGCTGGCGTTGCCGCCGCGGATCAGGTCTCCTGCTGGGCAATCACACGACGACGAGGGGACAACCGAACCACGCCTGCACCAGCGCGCGTGACCGCAGTGGCAGTCCCTCGTCCTGCGGGTGTCTGTGCAGCCGGTTGACGATCGTCGACCACCACTGTCCGTGACGACGCCGCGTGTTGAAGTGATCCCGAGCATTTCACCGCGGTAGGCCGGGTCGTCTGCCCATCGGGGAGGCGGTCCGGCTGTGTTTTTTGTGCCTCGTGAGAGCATGGTATCAGCAACGCATGACGTCGCAGCATCGTACGTTCGGGTCTGACACCGACACCGACTACCGAGGCTTCTGCATGACGTTGTTCGTTCGCCGATTCTCGCTCGCTGCCGTCGCCATGGCGCCGGCGCTGCTCACCGCCCAGCGCCCGGTCGAGGCGCCGACCGCGCCGAGCGCCCTGGCGCGGCCCATTCCGCAGGACCAGTGGCCCGCCTGGGTGCGACGCACGCCCGTGATCGATCCGGTGCTGCTACGCATCATGAACGAAGGCATGCAGCAGTCCAAGGCCGCCGACCTCGCGCAGGTGCTCACCGACTCCATCGGCTCGCGGCTCACCGGCTCTCCCGGCTTCATGGCCGCCGGCGACTGGCTGGTGAAGCAGTACGCAGGGTGGGGCATCGCGGCACGCAAGGAGAATTGGGGCACCTGGAGCGGCTTCAAGCGAGGCGCGCTGCACGTGGACCTCGTGGCGCCTCGCATGCGCACCCTCGAGGCCACGATGCTGTCGTGGAGTCCGTCCACCAACGGCGCTGTCACTGGTGACGTGGTGGTGCTGCCCGACTTCGCGACGCCCGACGCAGCGCATGCCTGGCTGATGGCCACCCGCGGCAAGTTCGTGATGATCAACGCGCCCAACATCACCTGTCGCAGCAACGCACAGATGGCGGAATTCGCGACACCGGAAACGATGACATCGATGCGTGCGCAGCAGGATTCGTTGCGCGTTGGCTTCAATACCCGCAACGTCGCGGCGGCAGGATTGCAGGACAGCCTCAAGCTGTATGGCGCCGCCGGCGTGGTCACGTTCGGCTGGTCAAACTATCCCGGCATCAACAAGGTGTTCGGCTCGCCGCGTCAGCGTGTGCCCACTTTCGACTTGAGTTGCGAGGACTACGGCCTCGTCTATCGCCTCGCAACGAAGAATCAGGGCCCCAGGCTGCGCGTCGACTTGCAGAGCGAGTTCCTCGGCGAGGTGCCGGTCGGCAACGTCCTCGCGGAGATCAAGGGCACGGGAAAGAAGGCGAGCGAGATCGTGATGCTGTCGGCGCACATGGATTCATGGGAAGCCGGCAGCGGCGCAACGGACAACGCCACGGGCACCATCACGATGCTCGAGGCCATGCGAATCCTGAAGCGTGCAGGCTTCGCGCCGAAGCGCACCATCATCGCCGGTCACTGGGCTGGCGAGGAGCAGGGGCTGAACGGCTCGCGCTCGTTCGTGAAGGATCATCCCGAGGCGGTCGCGAAGCTGCACGCGCTCTTCAACCAGGACAACGGCACCGGGCGCATCGTTGGTCTCTCGGCCAGCGGCCTCGTTGGCGCCGACACGGTGCTGCGAACTTACCTCAGCCAGCTGCCCAGCGACTTCACGCAGTGGATGCGCTACGGCGGCGTGGGAACGCCGGGCACCGGGGGCACCGATCATGTGAGCTTCGTCTGCGCCGGCGCACCGGGTTTCAGCTTCAATGCGCTGTCGTGGGATTACGGCTCCACGACCTGGCACACGAACCGTGACACTTTCGACAAGATCATCGCAGACGACCTGAAGCATAATGCGACCCTGACCGCGATGATGATCTATCTCGCGAGCGAGGATCCGACCTTCATGCCGCGCACCCAACTCGCGACGTTGCCCGCTGGTCCGAGCGGCACGCCGGGCACCTGGCCGACCTGTGTCGACGGCATCCGGAACACCAGCGGTTATCGCCGGTAGTACCTGATGCGCGGAGGGGAGTCCGCGCAAACCTCCTGGGTGGGAGTGGGGTCGGTTGCCGCAAGGCAGCCGGCCCCGTTTGTTTTTTCGCATCTTGAATGCATGGGTGCCTGTCGACGGTTGATGAAGACGAGGGGCCGGCTGCGTGCTGCAGCCGGCCCCTCGTCATGTTTCTGCTTGCTGCGTCAGCGCGTTACGGCACCGGCGTCATGGCCGGCTTCACCGTCGGATAGGCTACACCCAACTGCTCGAGATACGATTTGAACTTCGTCGAGTCGTAGTAGAGCTTCCGCATCTCGGGGCGATAGCGCGCCATGATTTCGGCGTTCAGCCAGGTCGGCGGACCGTCGTTCGGGCCCAGGAAGGAGACGTACTTGATCGTCTTCGTCTGGACGTTGTTGAAGTACTCCCATGCATCAGCCACGATCTTCGGCTCGGTGAGCAGGTCGATCAGCGTCATGGCCTGTACCTTCGCACCGGCCACCGCGCCCTGATGCGCGATCGGCGTCGCCATCGCGATGCCATTGGCCCAGTTGTGGCCCGGCGTGCCCGGAATGTTCGACGGAAAGCGCAGCGTGATCGTCGGCACGTTCCAGCTCACGTCGCCGATGTCGTCGCTGCCGCCACCGAACGCCACCAGGCTGCGCGCCGGACCTTGCAGCGGACGCACCTGCGTCACCAGCCCGTTCTGCGCCACGCCGAGTTCACGCTGCAGTCCTTTCGCGAGCGCCTGGTCGGCATCGCTCCACTTCGGCAGTCCCACCGTCTCGATGTTCGCCTGCATCGCCTCGGCCACCGGCTTGCTGAAGTGTCCGGGCCATGCTGAGCCCAGGATCACCACCGTGTCCAGCGTGGTTTCGGTCATCATCGCGGCACCGGCCGCAATGCGCTTGCCCGCGTTGAACATGTCCTGCACATGCTGATAGTCGCGCTCGCGAAAGTAGAACCAGATCGACGCGGTGCTCGGCACCACGTTCGGCTGGTCACCACCATCCTTGATCACGTAATGCGAGCGCTGGCCCGGCTCCATGTGCTCGCGATGAAACTCCCAGCCCTGGCCCATCAGCATTACCGCATCCAGCGCCGACTTGCCGCGCCACGGTGCGCCCGCCGCATGCGCCGAGCTGCCCTTGAAGCGGAATTCAGCGGACACGATCGCCAGTGATGACGACTGGCCCCAGGTCACGCCCATGTCGTTGCCGACATGCGTGAACAGCGTCACGTCCACGTCCTTGAACACGCCGGCGCGAACGAAGTGCGCCTTGCCTGCCACGGCCTCCTCGGCCACACCGGGCCAAATGACCAAAGTGCCCGGCATCTTGTCGCGCATCATGATTTCCTTCACTGCCAGCGCTGCCGCGATGTTCACGGCCTGACCCGAGTTATGGCCTTCGCCATGCCCGGGGGCACCCTGCACCTGCCAGCTGCGATACGCTGTGGCCGGCGTCTGGTTGGACTGCGGAATGCCGTCGATGTCCGAGCCGAGCGAGATCACCGGCTTGCCGCTGCCCCAACGAGCCACCCAGCCCGTCGGCATGCCCGCCACGTTGCGCTGAATCGTGAAGCCGTTCTTCTCGAGCAGGCCCGTCAGGTACTTCGACGTCTCGAACTCCTGCATGCCAAGTTCGCCGTACGAGTAGATCTGGTCGATGATCTCCTGCACCAGCTTGGCGCGGGCCTCGACCTTGCTTGCGGCCTCGGCCTTGAGGCGCACGATGCGGGGATCCTGCTGTGGCCGCGGTGCCGACGGCGCGGGTGTGATGGAGTCCTGGGTATCCTGGGCTTCGGTTTGGCCGGCGCTCAAGAGAAACACGGCCGCAGCCGCACACAGCAGGGAAGGACGGAATCGCAGCATCAGCGCACTCGGGTGGGGGCGGTGTCAGGCGGACCGAGCCTGACAGGTATTCAGCCATGCAGGGCCAACATCACCTGCTACGCGCCAGCACGCACGCCGTTCGTGATATCACGCTATCAGTTGTTGCACCCGCGCGGTCACGATCGAGTACCTTCCGATTGCTGAGTCACTCCGAGCTGCCGCCACTGTGCGCCCGTCGAGTTGCTATGCACCGACGAGGAGATGCCGGATGGCCCGTACGTTACCAATCGCCCGCGACCAGTTCGTGGCCGCAATTGCCCGTGACACGCACGCCGTGGAGCAGCCGCGGCTCGTGGCCGTGCTGGACGCCCTGATCGCCTGGAGCAACAAGCATCCCACGCTGCTCAAGTTCCGCGAGGAAGAGGACACGCCGGGCACCATTGCCTTCGAGCGCGTCGGCTCCAAAATGATCGTCTGGGCCGCATCCCCGCGCCGACAGGACGTTCCGCGCCTTGAACTGGTTCCCAAGTCCGCAAAGTCGATCTCGGCCGAGAATCGCGAGAAGCTTGTGAATACCCTGAACGCGCACATGCGCGAGCCGCTGCTGCCCGACGAGAAGCTGCGTATCGGCTTTTCTGCTTTGAAAAACGCTGCCGCACTGGCCGCGATCCAGACGGCTGTCGAGCAGGTCATCGCCCCCGCCTGAACCTGAGGCGTGCGCCGTCAAGCATGGTGCTTGCACTAGCGCTCGATGTCCGGCGCGAGGTGCCGGATGGCAGGGTCGTGCACGGTGACACGTTGCCGCGTGCCCTGCGTTCCCGGACTCGGAGCACTGTCCCATGTCTTTTTTGATATACCTGCTGGGTTTTGCACTCGTCACGGGTGGCATCGCGTGGGGACTGTCGGTTGCTGGCGTACCGACGCTCTATATCGCGATTGCCTGTGTGATCCTGGTCGGCATCGGCGTCCTGAGCGGCGTCAGCAAGACGCGCATGAAGGATCCGCCGAGCAACTGAGTCTGTCAGTATCGCACGATGCGACATGAGAACGCCCGCAAGCCAGCAATGTGGCGGCGGGCGTCAACGTGTTGTGCTGGTGCGCGCCTTGTGCATCGGAGTCTGACAGCGTGCTGCTGGTGATCAGGCGGCGTCGCTCCGTCCATTCGCATGGTCACTTCCCTCCGCCCGCGTGTTAGTCGTACAGCGGAGGCGCGTTGCGCACATCTCAAGAACAGTCTTCGGTGCCGCTCCCCGTCAGCTGCACGCTCGCCTCGCCATCCACCACCGTCTTCCCGCGCTCGTTCCTGATCGTCGTCGCCAGCGTCATCCGTCGCTTCGCCAAATCGATCGCCGTGATCTCGACCTGCGCGGTCACGGTGTCGCCCAGCTTCACCGGGCGTAGGAAGCGCAGCGTCTGGCCCAGGTAGATCGCGCCAGGACCGGGCAGCTGCATCGCGAGGACGGTCGATAGCAGACTGGCCGTGAGCATGCCATGCACGATGCGCTCGCCGAACGAAGACGCGGCCGCAGCGTCCGTGTCCACATGCACCGGGTTGTGGTCACCCGTGAGCGTCGCGAACGTCATCACGTCGGCCTCGCTGATCGTGCGCACCAGCGTAGCGACCTGTCCGATGGTGAACGAATCGATCGTCACGCAGTCAGGATGTGCATGCTTTCGTGCATCATCCCGCGCATCATCCCGCGCATCGTCGCGTGCATCGTCACGGACTCACCGCGTCGGTGCGCCGGCCACCAGAATCGCGCCTGTCGGCTGCGGCGAACCACCCGTCGGCTCTTCGGTGATCGCGATCGCGGCCAGTTCACGCTCGGCGAGTGCGTAGGTCGCCTGCACCACGGCCCGACCGTTTGCATCGGTATTGAACGTGCCCGCGCTGATCTTCTCCGCCTTCGCCGTCACCAGCCAGAGCTGATAGGTGCGGCCCGGCTGCACCGGCTTCAGGTCGTGTGTCACCAGCGTCCAGCGATTCGCCACACGGTCCCAGAACATCTTCGCGCCAGGCGGCAGGTTCGACGTCGAGGCCAGCTCCACCACCGTCACCTTCGCACCGCTCATTGCCGCCACCAGGCTGTCGCGTGCGGCCAGCTGCTGCTCAAGCTGCGTCGTGGACTGCGTCATAGTTTGCAGCGCAGCCTGCGCGTCGTTCCGCGCCTGCAATGCATCCTGCAGGCGCAGCACCGAGAGCACGAACATCACGCTTGCCGCCGCCGCGAACAGCGGCGCGATGCGCTGCACCAGCGTAAGACGCGCGGGCACGAACACCTCGCCCACGATGGGGCGCGACTCCGGCGTCACGAGCGTCAGCACGGGTGCCGATGCCGATCCCGCCGGCGATCCCACATACACCTCCTCGGTGCGCGTTGGGCTCCTGTCGTCGCTGGCGCGCTCCAATAGTCGCGCACGCATTGCGCTCCTGCGATCGGCAGCCATCGCCGCCGCCGGCACGGCCGATGCGAGTGCATCTGTCGCTGCACGCAGCGATGCCAGCTCTGCCTGCAGCTTGTCCGATGTGCGTACAATGGTCATCAGGCGCACCGCGTCAGGCGCAGGCACGATGCCCAGCGCCAGATCCGGCAGCGCCACGAAGGCCTCATCCAGCTCGTTCGGCGTGCTCATGCTTCCACCTCGCGCAACGCATCCAGCCGGTCGCGCAGCTTCCTCAGTGCAAGTCGCGCGCGCGTCTTCACGGTGCCCAGGGGCAGCTCCAGACGCTCGGCGATCTCGGTCTGGCTGAGACCTTCGAAGTATGCCAGCTCCAGCACCTCGCGCTGCTCGGCGGGCAACTGCTCCAGGGCGGCAAGCACACGCGCAGCACGATCAGTCGCATCCAGGTCCGAGAGCGGATCACCCACCGCCGGCTGGTTGTCGAAAATGGACTCGTCGGCCGGCTGCTCATCGCGACGACGGCGCAGTGACCGCAGTCGATCCAGTGACCGGCTGCGCGCTATCGCCAGCAGCCACGCACCGGGTGCGCCGCGCTCCGGCGCGTACCGTCCCGCCTGCTGCCACGCCTGCCAGAACACTGCTTCCACCACTTCCTCCGCCTCAGGCTCGTCACGCACGATTCGCGCGACAAGCGCATGCACCGCATCCGCCCACCGGTCGTACAGGGCACCCAGCGCCGACTCGTCACCATCGGTCATCTGCTCGATGAGCACTGCGTCAATCGCAGCCTCGTCGGCCGACCTGTACTGCCCGCCTGCAGCACCGTCGAGGGCGCCCAGCGGTTCGGGTTGCGAATCAAGCTCTGGCATGAATGCTTACGAAAGGATTCGGTGATCGGATCTGACCGCGCAGACTTTCCGGTTCAGCTCCTCGGGGACCAAGGTACAACCTCTGCCGCAGAATCGCGTTCCCGGCGTGACGGGTAGCATGCCGGCACACGGCGCTCCGATTCTCGATGAGTCACTGAATTCCGCGCACGTCAGGCGGGGAGTGGACAGGGTGAGCGCGGAGTTTCGTCACCCGGCGCATCGTCCTCGATGTGCAGGCGCGTCCGCCTGACATTGCATCGTCGTGTGCCTGCCGGTCGGCGAGGGCGCGGGTGTTTTTCGGCGAGGGTAGTTTTCGTTCATGAGCAAACCTGCGACTGACACGAAGAAGCCCAAGTTCGACTCCAAGCGCGCGTGGGCCGAGGCCCGCGCTTTGATCTGGACCTATCGCAGGTCGGTGGGTATCGGGCTTGGGCTGATGCTGATCAGCCGCATCGCCGGCTTCGTGCTGCCGGCCAGCTCCAAATACCTGATTGACGACGTGCTGGGCAAAGGCAACGCCGACCTGCTGCCGAAGCTCGCGGCAGCGGCGTTCGTCGCGACCGTGATCCAGGCCATCACGTCGTACGCGCTGTCGCAGGTCGTGAGCGTCGCCGCGCAGCGGGCCATCGCGAAGTTGCGCGAGGATGTGCAGGCGCACCTCATCCGCCTGCCGGTGCGCTTCTTCGACAGCACGAAGAGCGGCGTGCTGGTGAACCGCGTGATGAACGACCCCGAAGGCATCCGCAACCTCGTCGGCACGGGGCTTATTCAGCTGATCGGCGGCCTGCTCACGGCGACGGGCGCGCTGGTCTGGCTGTTCATCCTGAACTGGAAGCTGACGCTGGCCACGATGGTGTTCCTTGGCGGCTTCGGCATCGGCATGTCGATCGCGTTCAAGAAGCTGCGTCCCATCTTTCGCGAGCGCAGCGTGATCCAGGGCGACGTGACGGGTCGCCTCACCGAGACCATCGGCGGCATCCGCATCGTGAAGGTCTACACCGCCGAGGAGCGCGAAAAGGCGGTGTTTGCGGGCGGGGTGGACAAGCTGTTCCGGAACATCGCCGCGACCATCACCGGCACCAGCGCGACGGCGGCATTGTCGGTTGCCGTGATCGGTGCACTGGGTGTGCTGCTGATGATGATCGGCGGTCGCGACGTGCTGGCCGGGCGCATGACCGTGGGCGCGCTGGTGCAGTATGTGTTCTTCATCGGCCTCGTTGCCGCGCCACTGGTGAGCATCGCGAGCATCGGCACGCAGCTCACCGAGGCGCTTGCCGGCCTGGATCGCATTCGTGAATTGCGCGAATTGAAAACCGAGGACCAGGAGGACGCGACCAAACAGGCCGTTCCCGTGCTGAAGGGCCGCGTGCAGTTTCAGGATGTCTGGTTCGAGTATGAGCCCGGCGTGCCGGTGCTGAAGGGCGTGACCTTCGATGCTGCGGAAGGCACCACGACGGCGCTCGTCGGCAGCAGCGGCGGCGGCAAGAGCACGCTGATCTCGCTGGTGATGGCCTTCGCGTCGCCCAACCGCGGCCAGATATTGATCGACGGCAAGCCGTTGAGCGAGTTGAAGCTGCACGAGTATCGCCGCCACCTGGGCGTAGTGCTGCAGGACAACTTCCTGTTCGACGGCAGCGTGCGCGAGAACATCGCCTTCACGCGTCCGGATGCGAGCACGGAGAGCGTGGAGGAGGTCGCGAAGATCGCCTACGTCGACGAGTTCGTGAACCGCTTCCCCGACGGTTTCGACACGATCGTGGGCGAGCGCGGCGTGAAGCTCAGCGGCGGTCAGCGCCAGCGCGTGGCCATTGCGCGCGCGATTCTGGCCGACCCGCGGATCCTGATCCTGGACGAGGCGACGTCGTCACTGGACAGCGAGAGCGAGCAGCTGATTCAGGAAGGGTTGCGGCGGCTTCGTGCGGGGCGAACGACGTTCGTGATCGCGCATCGACTCAGCACCATCACCTCGGCGGACCAGATATTGGTGCTGGAACAGGGGGAGATCGTGGAGCGCGGGACGCATTCCGAGCTGCTGGGGCAGGGCGGTCGGTATCGGGAGTTGTACGAGCGGCAGCATCATATCGAGACGGACCGGTTCATTAATCCGGGGGAAGATCCGACGGCGCAGCTGGAGGCGGGGGCGCGGGTGTGAGGGATCCGTCCGCGCGCTGCCGGTGCAATGTGCGTGTGGTGCCGAGCGCCTGAGCGCGAATGCTATGCGGCGCTCGCGTCGATCTCCTCGATGTGGACATATGGCAGTTGGGCGGCAGTGGCGGCATGCTCGATGGTCATGCTGACGAGGTTGCCGTCCTTGTCGAGATCGACGTAGACGTTGGCGGTGATCTCACGCGTTTCATCCACCTCCGCGGTCGTAAACTCCAGCAGTGCGGTGTCGGTGTCCTTGAAGTACTTGACGTTCATGGCATAAACCTGCGATCGAAAAAGGCATTGTGGACGGTGGCTCCGTCGGGGAGCAGGATGACGCGCAGGTATCGCTTCTGCTCCGGAATGTATAATTACCGCCTGATGCGACCATCCGCCTGACTGTCCTCGGCAATGGGCGTCTCGATTGCCTGCGCGATCCACTCGTCACGGATTCTCTCGCGATCTCGTCGATGACGCATGAATCGGAAATATTCGGTCGTTTTCAGCGCAGGCATCGTTCAGCTGCATCCTGGTTCGATCCCGCAGTGCCGTGGAACCACGCTTCTGCTCGAGCGGAACATCAGCGGCACGGTCAGTCCAGCGTCACACAGCGAGCAGAAGTGCGAGTCGACGGTTGTCTCGAATTTCGCGTAGCTGGCGTGGAAATACGGCGGTTTGTGATGACGGTACAGTATGGCTACCGATATGCCGAGAAATCGGCTGATGACGGGCATGGCAGGATTGGAGTTGTGTCGTCTGCGATATTGCCCCGCGCTGTTACGAGTCGGTCAATCTCCCTGGCAGTGAGCGAACAATTCTTCATTGACGAACGGTTGGCAACGGTGAATCCCGCGGCTGCCCTGGTCGTGTGTCAGTGTTGGAGGTAAGGTTGCATCAGCAGCTTCGTGAGACAGCCGATCGCCTCTTGGTCCTTTTCCGTGTCAGACAGCTGGTCCTCTATTGAAGTCGCAGCGACTGTCGCAGACTACATGACGATGCTAGAGATCGAGTTGCGCGGCAAATCAGTCAACAAGGCCGAACACAATCGAGTGCTGCGCCAGCTGCTCAATGATCGCTCGAAAGGTGCGGTCGAGTTTAAGCACGCGAATGTCTCGGCGCTGATGATCGAGATGGGATTACCGTACATCGATGGCTATAAGCCACGTGGCAACTACCAGGCGTCCCTTCGTGACGAGATTCTGGCGCAGTGGGCCGCAAGACCGGTGCTGCAGGCCGCGGCGGCGTGGATGGTGTCTGCGCCCGTTGATACACGTGCGGACGATATCGATCTTGACGAAGTCTTTGTGCCAGTCCCACGACGAAATGTGGAGCTTGGCGTCGTTCGTGAGCGCGCGGCTCAGCCGGTCACGCCTCGACCCGGTGTGAATTATCTGCAGCGCGATGCGCAGAATGCGGCGCTCGGACTTGCTGGCGAGGAATATGTGCTTCGGCTTGAACACCATCGGCTCTGGGCATCAGGGGCTGCTCGACTTGCCGATCGTGTGGAGCACGTGGCGAAAACGCGAGGCGATGGCCTTGGATATGATATCGTGTCGTTCGAGACCGATGGAAGGGAGCGGCTCATCGAGGTGAAAACGACGAGTTTTGGAGCGATGACCCCGTTCTACGCAAGCTGGCGAGAGGTTGCGGTGTCGGCGGAGAGGGCGGAGCAGTACAAGCTCTATCGGCTGTTCATGTTCAGGGCGGCGCCGAAGGTCTTTGTACTCGACGGCGCGTTGGAACGGACTTGCATCCTCGATGCGGTCCAGTACTCGGCACGACTCGCGTAAAGCAACGCCACCTTAAAATTCACTAGCACGTCTGCATGACACTGCCTCGTGGGCTTTACGATCAGCTGCTGACCGTTGGACTACAGGAGCGCATCACAGCTGAGGGCGTGCAGGCGAAAGTTGATGAACTGCAAGGTTCTCAGTCGTCACTGCACCTCCTCGATCTGGTCGCTCGACTTCTTGGGGACGTGCTCGAGTCGATTGGGAGTGACGACAAGGAATCACTCGTCCGGCAGGCGAAGCTCATCGCGCACCTGTTGCGTGAGATACGGCATGCGTCGAACCTTGTGCTGTCGACTCCGATACAGGAGATGCCGCAGCTACCGCTTCGTCGCTTGCGTGCGATCGGGTATAGCGGCACCGAGGCAGCACAACTGCCGGAGACTGGCTTGGCTGCGCCTTGGCTTTTCACCGCAGCCAAAGGTTCGCCGACTCTGCTGGAAGAGATCCGGCGAGAGTCAACAGCGTGCGATCAGATTGACATTCTGGTGAGCTTCATCACGGTCTCCGGTGTGCGAAAGCTGATGGATGTGCTGCGCCACGTGACAGCGGCAGACGCCAGCGGTAAGGGGCAGACACGCATTCGTGTTCTCACCACGACGTACACCGGTGCCACAGAACAGAACGCCCTTGACATGCTGGCTCGTTTAAATGGTTGCATCGTCAAGGTCTCGCTGGACGGAAGGCGCACCCGACTGCACGCCAAGGCATGGATGTTCCGCCGTATGACCGGATTCGGCTCTGCGTACATCGGCAGCGCAAACTTGTCAGGTGCCGCATTGCTGGGCGGTCTTGAATGGACCGTTAAACTGACGGAGCGGGGCCAAGCGGTGCTGTTCAATCGCGCACAGGCTCACTTCGAGTCACTCTGGCAAGATGGTGAGTTCGTTCCGTATCACCCGGACGATGAGATGGCGGTGCTGGCCCTCAGGGCAGCGCTGCGCAAGGAGAGTTCGAGTGGCGCAGTCGAGCCGACGGTCTACTTCGACATTACGGCAAAGCAGTATCAGTCTGACATCCTGGAGCAGCTTCAGTTCGAACGTGATCATGGTCGTATGCGAAACCTGCTGGTGGCCGCGACCGGTACCGGGAAAACGGTCATGGCGGCGCTCGACTACCGGCGGACAGCAGCCAGTTTCGGGTCGCCACCGCGTCTGCTCTTCGTTGCGCACCGTATGGAGATACTTAGGCAGGCGCTTGCGACGTATCGTGCAGTGTTGCGCGACGCGAGCTTCGGTGAGGTTCTGGCCGGTGACAGCAAGCCCGCAAGACACGACCATCTTTTTGCCAGCATCCAAAGCCTGACATCGCAGGGAATCGTGGAACGGTGTGGGGCTGATTATTGGCACACGGTCGTTATCGATGAGTGCCACCACCTCGCAGCCTCGCAGCTCGACGAGTTCGCGCGCACTATCGCACCGCGCCACCTGCTCGGACTGACAGCAACTCCAGAACGCTTCGATGGCAAGCCGTTGGCGCCGTACTTCGACATGCGCCCCGACGGCTCGCCAGCGGCTGAGCTGCGCCTCTGGCAGGCTCTCGATCTGCAGCTGTTGGCGCCGTTCGAGTACTTCGGTTGTAACGATGAAACGGACTTCAGCGATGTGCCTTGGAATCTGCCGGGCGAACGTGAGGCCATTGACCGTCTCGTGTCCGGAAATCAGGTCCGTGCTCGAATGGTTCGAAACGAATGGGAGCGGCTGTCGGGTGGCATCAGCAACTCGAAAGCTTTGATCTTCTGTGTCTCGGTAAAGCACGCGCGCTTCATGACAGAGCAGTTCACGAAAGCCGGAATTCCGGTCGCGATGGTTTGCGGCGAGTCTTCCTTGGAAGAGCGCCGGCGGGCACCTGCCGATCTTGCGAGCGGGAAAATTTGTGGCATCGTGACCGTGGATCTCTACAACGAAGGCATTGATATCCCCGCAGCGGACACGCTGCTGTTCCTCCGCCCTACGCAGAGCCCGCTCGTCTTCCAGCAACAGCTTGGCCGTGGTCTTCGCTTACACGAGGGGAAGACGAGCTGTCTGGTGCTCGACTTCGTCGGGAGGCACCGTGCCGACTTTCGCTTTGACCGTTTGCTCTCATCGATCACTGGTCTGACGCGCAAGGAGGTCGAGCGTGGCGTCGCGGACGGCTTCAGTACACTGCCGAGCGGCTGCCATATCCACCTTGAGCCTCAGGCACGCTCACAGATTCTCGCCAACCTTCGCAGCGTTGCCGCTCAAACTTGGAAGACGTTGCGAGCCGAGCTCGCCTCGTACGGTGGCCTTCGGCCAGTAGGAGGCGTCGCACTCGGACGTTTCCTCGAAGAATACGAAGTTGAGCTCGCGGACATTTATCGAGATGCCGGGCGGGCAGGCTGGACGCCCCTGCGCCGCGATGCCGGCGTATTGCCTGCCGCGGGTGAGCGTGAGGGCGAGGCGGCGCTTTCACGGGGGCTTCGACTACTGCTGCATACAGACGATCCGCAGCAGATCGGATTGATGCAGCGTGTCGCGGAGAGCGGCGGGCACTACACGCCCCGGGATGTTCGCGACGCGACGCGAGTGCAGATGCTCGCCCACCAGCTCGAGGCGAAAACGGTGGCGTCCTACGAGGTATTGCTCGCGCAACTCGTGCATCACGCAGATGTCGCGGGTGAACTGTGCGAATTGTCCAGCGTACTTGAGGCGCGGAGTCGCGTTTCGGCGCGCGAACTTCCGGGGTTCACGCATCTGCCACTGCTCTTGCACGCGCGATACAGCCGTCGGGAGCTTCTAACGGCGACTGGATTTCACAGTGCAACGTCTCGTCCTGCGTCACGTGAAGGCGTTGTGACGTCCAAAGAACAGAAGCTTCAGCTGCTTCTCGTGACACTTGACAAGTCAGACGGTTTCCACGATCGCATCGCCTATCACGACTATGCCGTCAGCCCGTCGAGATTCCATTGGCAGACGCAAAATGGTGCGGGCCCAAAGACCGCGGCGGGGCGACGCTATCTCGAAAGCGCTGACAACGGATGGCGATTTCTGCTTTTCGTCCGTGAAACAATTGAACGTGCGTTTTTCTCATGTGGCAGTGTTTCACTGACGTCGGCTGATGATGTGTCAGGCGGGAAGCCGATAAGTATTACGTGGACGCTGGACACAAAACTGCCAGCCCGTGCTTTCCGCGCGTTTAGTGTGATTCGCGAGATATAGCATTTGCTCCGAACTGCAGGGCGTCTGCTTGCAGCAGGACTGCTTAGGGAAACAAAAAGCGGCACCTACGCTCAGCGCAGGTGCCGCTCTTCATTCCTTCTTGGAACCGCTTACCGAGTCACCCCCGCCAACTCCCGCACCGCCCCCGCCATCGCCGTCACCTTCGCCGCATCCTTCGCCCCGGCCGCATCCCGCTCCACCACCCCAGCCAACGCCGTCAACGCCACCTTCCGCGCCGTCCCACGCCGCTTCTCCGCCGCATCCAGCGCAGTCGCAATCGCCGTGGTCCGCTCCACCGCCAGCCCGCCGTCCCGCACCAGCTGATCCAGATAGCTCCGCACCACCACGAACGCCGCCGGCCACGTGATCTTCGGCTGGCTTTGCGGGTTGAACTCGCTCCACGTCACCAACTTGGCCGCCGCGATCTCGTTCGCGCTCAACATCGGCCCCGGCACCAGCTCCAGCACGTCCAACCCGCGCGCCATCTCCGAGCTGTAGATCCGCCCATTGTACCAGTACGCCCCCCAGCTGCCGCCGATCGTGCCGCGCGTGCGACTGTTCGCCGCACCATCAGCCGCCGGCGCATCGATGGGACCACGATCGAAATACCCGAGCTCCACCGGCTTGTCGGCATCGGTGAAGTCGATGATGTCCACGCCGCCCTGATACCACCCCTGCACCATGATGTCGCGGCCCGGCACGGGTATCAGCGAGCCGTTGTGCGACACGCAGTTCTCGTTCGCGCCCTGCGCGGTCGGGATCTTGAAGTAGGCGTGCTGCGTGAACTTGCGATCGGTGCCGATCACCAGCGTGGTATTGCCGCCCATCTCGAGCGGATGAATGGCCTGGCAGTTCGGCGACGTGCCGCCGCCCCACTCGTCGGTGAAGACCACCTTCCGGCCGTCGTTCGAGAACACGGCCGTGTGCCAGAGCGAAAAGTTGGTGTCCGCCACGGCATCGAGTCGTACCGGCTTCTCTGGATTGCTGATGTCCACCAGCAGGCCATAACTGCCGCACGCACCGGCCAGCAGGTTCATCGCGGGATATGCCGATACGTCATGACAGTTGCGCGGGCCGGCCGACGCCATTTCGGCCATCATCGCGCTGTCGGCACCTGCAATGGCGCGGGCAGGCCGCGCACGCCCACCGCGTGCCGGCGCAGGACCGAGACCGGTGAAGATCCGCGCACCGCTGATGACTTCCGCGTCCTGCGGACGGTTGAGCGGCACCTTGATGATGTCCAGTCGGAACAACGAGTTCGACTCGTCGGCGGGATTCGAGCCGTTCCTGCATCCCGCCAGCTCCGTCGCGTCACGCGCGCCCTGCTGGCCTGAGACATACAGGTACACGACGTTCCTGTCCGTCGGCGAAGGCACCACCGTGTGCGTGTGTGATCCCTTGCATGTCTCGACGTTCTTCACCAGGCGCGGCGCGCGCGGATTGGCGACGTCGTAGATGCGCACGCCGCTCATGTGCTCCGACGGGTCCTTCACCCCACCCTTCGCGCAATCCTTCCGGTTGCCGCCACCCTCGGCCGACACGAACAGCAGGTTGCCCACGATCGACGGATCACCCTGTGATGTGATGCACTCCACGGCCGAGAGCAGTGCAGGCTTCGCCGGGTTGCTCACGTCGTAGATGGAGAAGCCCGCGAAGTTGCCGACATAGACCGTGTTGCCCCGGAACGCGAGGTCGCTGTTCACGAAGGTCAGCCCGCGCACCGAGTCGAACACGGTCGGCTTGCCCGTGTTCGAGAGAAGCGTCATGCCCGAGATCGCGACGCCCGCATCGCGCAGACCGGGCGTGAGGCCGTTGCGCGGATCGGTGGCGCTGGGATAGGTCTGCGCGCCGAGCGATGGTGTCGCGGCGGCGAGGGCCAGCAGGAGGGCAGGCGCGGTGGTGCGCAGGCCACGAAGCATGGACATGTGGATGAACTCCAGGGTGAGGGTCAGCGGTCGAGCAGCATCTGGCGCATCAGGCCGATCTCGGCCATCTGCGTGGTCTCCACGTCATTCGCGAACACGTTGATATCCACTTCCTGCGCGGCGCGTGGCGACTTGAGCAGGTCGGCCACCATGCTCAGCGCGCCCTGATGGTGCCGGATCATCAGCTGCAGGAACAGCCGGTCGAAGTCAGCACCGCGCGACGCCTCCAGCTGCGCCAGCTCGGGCGTCGTGAGCATGCCGGGCATCGTCATCCCGCGCCACGACGACGTGTCGGGCGTGAACTGCTGGTAGGCGCGCAGCCAATCCTGCATCAGCGCGATCTCGCCGGCCTGCGCAAGGTCGATCTTCTGCGCCAGCTTGAGCACGCGCGGACTCGCACGGCGCGCGGCGGCCATGCGCGACATCACCACGGCCTGCGCATGGTGCGCGATCATGCCCTGCATGAAGCGCACGTCGGCCTCGGTCACGATCGAGCCGGCGGGGAGCGTCACCGGCGGCATGCCGGCGGCGTGATCATGCTGGTGGCCGGCCTGAGCGCGCGCAGCGGCGGTGGCGACGAGCGATGCGGCGAGGACCATGACGAGACGACGAATGGACATGACGCAGGAGTGAGGGCCGACTGCAGCGTACCCGAGATACGTCGACGGGGCGAGCGCCGCTGTGATACCCCCGACGCCTGTGATCGCGTCCGGAGCGTCCATGCGCGACATGATGCACGACACGGCGTTGCCGCCCTTGCGTGACCGATCGACACGCTGCTACTCTCTGCGGTGTACGACGCGGCGATTTCTCGCGATTGCTGGCCGCGCAACAAATACAGCTAAACCGCCGCCCAGCCTGCATCACGCCCGGGAGCGGTCATCGCTCGCCGGGCGTTTTCGTATCCTGCACCCGTAGTCGCAGTCCTGCAGTCGCACTCCGTCGCGATTTGACCGGCCAGCTTGTGGCGCGACGCTAAACACGACCACTAAAGCGGACCACGAATGCGCCGAGGCCATCGGTGCATCACCTTCTGCGCCAAGTGGCGCGGAGGCAGGCAGATGGGAACGACCTTGGCGCGTACGCGCGCCACCGCACGCCACGCTCGCACCGCCGCATCTGCCGCACCCGCGGCCAAGGCGGCGCCGCCACAGCCACCCGTGCCTGTACAGGCGCACACCACTCCCGCGTCGCACGCCAGCACCACCCGGCGCTCGCTCCTCCGGCCACTTGGCATCGTCGGCTATGACGCCATCGAGCCGGCCATCCTCGCCGCGCTCGCGACGGAGGAGCCGCTGCTGCTGGTCAGCGAGCATGGCGCGGCGAAGACGCTGCTCCTGCTGCGCCTCGCGGAGGCACTCGGCCTCGAGCTGCGTCACTACAACGCGAGCCTCCTGCAGTTCGACGACCTCGCCGGCTTCCCGATCCCCGACGAGCAGGGCATCATCCGCTACGCGGCGCCGCCCGGGGCGATCTGGGACGCCGAAGTCGCCTTCTTCGACGAGATCGGTCGCTGCCGCCCCGACGTCGCGAACAAGCTGTTCCCGATCATCCACGAGCGTCGCATCCAGGGCGTGTCGATCGCAAAGCTGCGGCATCGCTGGGCGGCGACCAACCCGCCGGTCGATGCGCATGACGCCACCTCGCGGTTCGCCTACGACGCGGTGGAGACGCTCGATCCCGCGCTTGCCGACCGCTTCTCGTGGATCGTGACGCTGCCGCATTTCGGCGACTTCGGTGACGCCGATCGGCGCGCGATCATCAGCGGCGTGGGCGAGCAGCCGGCCGACGGCGCACACGCCACCGTGCGCGAGCTGGTGAGTGCCGCGCGCGCGCTCATCCCGGGCGTCCGCGCCAGCGCGTCGGCCGAGATCGCGACGTACGTGGACGTTCTGGTGTCGAAGCTTGGTGCCGCGGGTATCGCCATCGGAGGCCGTCGCGCGGCGACGCTCTTCCGCAACGTCGTCGCGATGCGCGCAGCGCACCTGGCACTGGGCATGCCCGGCGACGCACAGGCCTGTCTCGCCGCCGTGCTGGCGTCGGTGCCGGACACCGTGCGTCGCGTCATTTCGCGCGCCATGCTGCAGGCCGCGCATGAAGGGGCGTGGCAGCAGGTGTCGCTGGCCGACGATGATCCGCTGCGCACACTGCTGGGCGTGCGAGAGCCCCTGCAGCGTGTGCTGCTCTCGCTCACGCTGCCGGGACTGCCGATGCTGGCGCGTGGTGATGCGCTCTGCACCGGACTGGCGGCGCTGCCGCCGATGGATGCGCTGACGGTCGCGTGGTTCGTGCTGCCGCACCTGCTGGCACAGCCGATGGTATCGCTCGCAGCGACGGAGACGGTGGCCGGCATGGTGAGCAACATCGCCTTCATGGGCGTGAGCGTGAATGGCTACCATCCGCAGCGCACCTGGGCGCTGGCGGTGCGTTCGGCGCTTTCGAAGACGACGCTCGGTGATCGTGATGCGGAGTTCCTGCATGGAGTGATCGCGACGCACGCGACACCCCGCGGACAACTCACCGGCACTGCGCTCCTGCCGCCGCACGATCTAATCACGCACCTGATCTCGCTGCGTGACGTCTGCAGTGCAGGGCTCGGCCAATGCCGGGACGCCCGGTGATCACACGCCGAATGTCGACCCCCGGCACCGACCATGTGCCGGTGCTGCACAACTGCGGACCCACGTCGGCGTGCGTGTACCGCACTGGCTGCGTGGGAACGCAGGCGATCATTGAGCCGCGCGCGCTGGTATGCGCACTGCTGGCCCTGGCGGGCGTGCCGGAGTTGCCTGCCGTGATGTTCGGGCCAGTGCAGGAATACCAGTTGCATCCCGCCCTCGTCGCCGCGGCCGCAGGCGTGACGCTCGATCTCGCAGCGAAGGCGCTGAACGCGCCGAGCATGGTGGACGATCGCGAACTGCTGGCGCGAATCGTTGGCGGCCGCCGCGCACTTGGCCCCTGGCGTGCCGCCTATCCGGCACTCGCCATGGAACGCCTCGAGCAGATGCGTGAGTGCACCGCACGCATCTGCGGCGGCACGCGACTGAATGGCGTCGTGCGCTGGTCGGACTTGCACACGGCGGCCGTGGAGCTCAGCTCGTCAGCAGCAGCCGATCTGCGCACCGCCGCGACCATTGCGTTGCATGGCATGACGCTGCTCGCCTACGCGTCGCCCCCGATCTTCTCGCTCCGGCGGGCGCCATCCCTCGCGTTCTTCCGTATCAAGGGCGGGCTCGAGGTCCGCAACTTCGGACATCCGGTCGACGCATGACGACACACGTCTCGACGGACGCCACGACACTCGCCACGAGACACGTCGCCCCCGTGACGATCACCAACGTCGCGCTGCTCCCGAGCATCGACGACCTGCTCGCCACCGTGCTGTCCACCGCCGGTATGCACACCCGCGCGCTCGATGCGCTGCTCACGGTGTCGCGCGTGGAATGGAGCGACGAGGTCGCCACGGCCTGCATCGATTGCTGCGAGCGCCCGCGGCTGCGGCTCAATCCGCAATTCATCGCACGGCATTGCGGTACGCCCGAGCGACTCACGATGCTCGTGCTGCACGAACTCTCGCATGTGACGCTGGGCCACACGCGGCTCTTTCCGCGGCCCACGGCGCTGCACAACATCGCCTTCGACGCGATCGTCAATCGCACCGTGCTGTCGCTGCTGGAAAAGGCCGGCGCCACGGTGCACCGCTACGCTGCACTGCCCATGGATACGTACCGCTCGGATCAGGCGCCGGAGTTCATCCTGCGCCCACCACCGGGGTGGCCCGACGCACCGGACTGGCCGGCCTCGCGCACGCTGCCCGCGGAACTCCGCCGCATCCATCGGATGCTCTACGGCGCGGAGATCACCGACTCGGGACTGCTTGGCGTGACGTACGGCGAGATCATCGAGGCGCTGCGAACGAACGTGCCTGCAGACGACGTGACCGGCATCGTGCTGCTCGGTGCTCACGGCGTGACGCCTGCGGAGCAGGTCGCACTGGCCGGCACGCGCGATTCCGAGGTCGCCGACGTGCTGCAGTCGCAACTCGCCGCGTTGAGCGGGCAGCATCCCGGTGTCGGTGGCGCGCTGTCGCAACTGCACGTGCGCGATGCCGACCGCACGCCGGCGCTGGAACGTGCACTGCGCATCCTGCTGCGTCGCGCAGTGCATGGCGTCGGCACCGCGGCGCGGCGAGTGAAGTGGGTGTCGCGCGACGTGACCGTGGTGCATCGATTGCATGACCGGCGCGCGGCGAGTCGTCATCATGCCGCGCGTCTGCTCGGCGTGCCCGCGCCACTGCTCTTCGCAGGGCAGGTCACCGAGCGCAGGATGCGACCCGGCGACGTCACGATCTACGTGGACGTGAGCGGCAGCATGAACGCGCTGCTGCCGTTCCTGTGTCGTTCGCTGCGTGCGCTGCGCGCCGAGATCACGCCCACCATCTACTGGTTCTCGACCACGGTGGTACCGGCACGACACGGAGACCTGGAGACGGGACGCATGCCGACCAGCGGCGGTACTTCGATCACCGCCGTGATCCGGCACATCGCGACGACGGTGCCCGTCGGTACGCCGGTCGTGGTCCTGACCGACGGACACCTGGAACATGTCGTCCCCTCAGCACACGCCCCGATTCGCGCGCGTGGCACGCAGGTCCACCTCGGCGTGATCGGTGATGGTCCACTGCACGATGCTGCCGATTGGGTCAACAGCAGCACACGCCTTCCCTCACCAACGGATTCCCGATGACGCCGATCGCTCCTGTTTTGCACGCTTTGCCATCCACAGGCCTGCGCTTCGCCGAGGCCGTGCTGCCCGGTCATCCCGACAAGCTTTCCGACCAGGTCGCGGATGCGCTGGTGGACCTCGCGCTGCACGTGGACGATCGCGCGATCGTGCAGGTGGAGGTGGCAGTGCACGATCATCGCTGTCACGTGAACGGTCGCATCAGCACGGCCGGAACGCCGCTGGATCGCGCGCTGGTGGAAGCCACGGTGCGCGGCGTGTACGAGCGTGCTGGCTTCGGCGTGCCGTTTCCCGGCGTCGGTGATGGCCTGGACTACCAGTGCCCGCACCCGTCGAAGGTGGAGGTGGACCTCACCTGCGTGATCGACGTCGCGGATGTTGACGAGCAGGCCGTGCGCGAGCTCTGCGACGATCAGGCGATCCACGTGGGGTATGCCATCGGCACGCCGGAGACGGACTGGCTGCCGATGGAACAGCATCTCGCGCTGACGCTGCGCGATGCGCTGCTGCACCGCACGGTCGAGGACCGCACTCTGGGCGCGGGTCCCGATGGCAAGCTGCTGATCGCGTTGCGAGCGGTACCCGGCATTCGTGCAAGATTTGTGCGCTGGGTGCCGGTCTGGGTGGTGAGCAGCGTGCAGCACATCGTGGCGGCGAGCGTGGTGAAGCTGGAGCGCGCGCTGCGCGAGCTGTACACGCAGGTGCTGGTCGCCGAGTCGGCACGCATGCCCGACCTGCTCGCACCGCCGCCGGCTGACTTCGTGGTGCGTGTGAACGAGTCAGGCCCCTTCGTCGTGGGCGGTCCGATCAACGACAACGGTCAGACCGGTCGCAAGCTGGTGATGGATTTCTACGGTCCGCACGTCGGCATCGGCGGTGGTGCGCTGAGCGGCAAGGACCCGTGGCGATTGGATCGCGCCGGTGCGCTTCGCGCTCGGCAGGTCGCCGTGGCAATGGTGGAGACTGGCTTCGTGTCCGAGGCGCGCGTGACGCTGGCGTGGGGCCCGCGCGACGAGCGACCGAGCGGCGTGGTTGTGGAGGCCGATGGTCGCGTGCTGCCGGCGGATGTGCTTGGGCGCTGGCTGTCGAAGTTCGACCTGTCGCTGGCGGCGACGCATCGTGACCTCGGGCTCGCACGGGTGAACTGGGAGAACACGGCGCGAGCGGGTGCGTTTCGCGGAAGACTGGCGTCACCAGTAATGGCGACAAGCGAGGTGAGTTCGCGGGCGTGAGTGGCCAGGTGAGGTGAGGAGTCGCATGCAGCCGCTCAGCTTGACTGATTCCGTGTATCTGCAAACCTTCAGGCTCGACGTTGCCTTGCAGCACAGAGGCACGCCGTCCCACCCAGGTCGTAGCCGTCCGACTGCTGCACTCTCGATCCTGTCCGGTCATCATCGCCTCCCCGCGTGATTGCCATGCAGTTTCGCGTTTCGAGAGCTGCTGCAGACACGACATGTGCGCCGTGCTCCACACGAGCCCGGCGCCAGCGCCCACTCCACCTGGAGATGCGACATGTACACAGCTTCGTTCGCCCGTTGGCTCTGCCGATCAGTCACCATCAACGCCATCGCCCTCGCGCTCGGCGCCGGTCTGGCCACGGCACAGACAACCACCGGCAGCATCCGCGGATTCATCACCACATCTGACGGCGCACCCGCCGTCGGCGCGACGGTTACCGCCACCAACGTTGCCAACGGCGCCCAGCGCTCCAACATCGCAACCGATCGCGGCTTCTTCGTACTGACTGGCCTTGTGCCGGGTCAGTACGACGTGGCGATTCGACGCGTCGGACTCCAGCCGCAGACGCGGCGCCAGACAGTCGGCATCGGGCAGGTCATCCAGCTCGACCTGGTGCTCGGCAGCGTCGCCGCACAACTCGGCACGGTCACAGTCGCGGCGACACGCGGGGTGGATACACGCACCTCGGAAGTGGCAACGAACGTCACGCAGGCGCAGATCAATGCGTTGCCGACCTCCGACCGCAACTTCCTCGGACTCGCCTCACTCGCGCCCGGTGTGCGCATCTCCGGCGAAGGCGCCGAGGGCACCACGCGGACGTTCAGAGCCGGTGCGCTCGATGCCGGCAGCATCAACGTCTTCATCGACGGCGCCAGCCAGAAGAACGACATCACCGGCTCCGGCATCGCCGGCCAGGACGCCAGCCGCGGCAACCCGTTTCCGCAGAATGCCGTGCAGGAGTTCCGCGTGATCACGCAGAACTTCAAGGCGGAGTATCAGAAGGCATCCAGCGCGATCATCGTCGCGACCACGCGCTCCGGCGGCAACCGGTGGTCGGGCAGTGCGTTCGGCAACTACGTCAACAACGACTTCGTCGCGCTCGACAGCTTCCAGCGCCGCAACCAGTCGGCCAACCCGACCACGTTCTCGCGGCAGGACTATCGGCGCTATCTCGCCGGCGCGACGCTCGGCGGACCGATCATCCAGGACAAACTGTTCTTCTTCGGTTCGTACGAAACAAACAATCAGAATCGCGGCCAGAACGTGAGCTTCTCGCCCATCCCGACCGGCGCACAGATTCCGGCCGAGGTGGTGAACCGGTTCAACACCAACGTCGGGTCATTTCAGTCGCCCTTCAGATCGAACCTGTTCCTTGGCAAGCTGAATTACACGGCGAACGAAAACACGAACTACGAACTCAGTTACAACGGACGCTTTGAAACCGACATCCGGAGCTTCGGCGGCGCGACGAGCATCGAGTCGGCCGAGAATGTGCGCAACAAGGTGAACAGCGGCGTGGCGAAGCGCACATGGGCCAGAGGCGCGCAGCTGCACGAGACCCTGCTCAACTTCTCGCGCTGGAACTGGCAGCCCACACCAGAGAACCGGTCGCTGATCGGCCTGGATTACCAAGGAATCGGGCGACTCGGCGGACGTGACGGTGGGCAGAGCTGGGTGCAGGATCGCTACTCCATCCGCCACGACTTTACCTACAGCGGACTTCGTGCCGGTGGTGATCACCTGCTGAAGATGGGCGGCAACGTCGATCGCCTGAACTATTCCGCCAGCAAGACGTTCGTGCGCCCGCCGGTCTACATCTTCAATGCGTCCGAAAGCTTCGCGTTTCCGCGAACCGCACGTTACGGCGGCGGCAATCCGGACATCGAGGCGAATAACAATCAGGTTGGTGCCTACCTGCAGGACGACTGGAGCGTCACGCGCAAGCTGACGTTCAACCTCGGCGTGCGCTGGGACTACGAGTCGAACCAGTTCGACCGCAACTACGTGACACCGGCCGGTGTGCGCGCCGACCTTGATTCGGTGCTGCGCAACCGCGGCTTCAACCCGAGCGAGTATTTCAGCACCGGCAGCGAGCGAAAGCCGTTCTACGGCGCCATCCAGCCGCGCGTCGGCTTCTCGTATGCGCTGGACGAGGCGGGGCGCACGACGGTGTTCGGCAGCTGGGGCCTCTTCTACGACCGCAGCAACTTCAACAACGGGCTCGACGAGCGCTTCCGACTGCAGTACGCGATCCGCGAGTTCCAGTTCTCGGCCAACGGACAGCCGCGCGATGGTCGCCCGACGCTCGCATGGAATCCGAGCTACCTGACCGCGGCCGGGCTCGAGTCGATCATCGCCAGCGGCAGCGCACCGCAGCCGGAAGTCTTTCTGATCGGTAACAGCACGCGGCCACCAAGTTCGCAGCAGTACAGCGCCGGGATTCGTCAGACGCTGGCCGACTGGCGTGTTGCGGCGACGTACAGCAACGTCGCCAGCAGGAACGGCTTCACGTACATCTTCGGCAATCGTAACACGAACGGGACCTGCTGCGCCGACAACTCGGCCAACTACAGCAACGTGCTGCTGAGCGACAACAGCCCGAAGACCTGGTACCAGGCGCTCATGCTGCAGGTGGACCGGCCGTACACCTTCATCGCACGCGACAAATGGAACTGGGGCGTCGGCCTCGCCTACACGCACGCCCGTGGACGCCAGCGCGGTGGCGACCTCTTCTCGCTGGATTATGCCACGGCGAGCCAGTACCCGAAGTTCCCCACCAGCATCGACGTGCCGAACCTGCTGGTCGCGAACTATATCGTGGACATGCCGGTGCTTTGGGGCATTCAGTACTCGGGCGTGATTCGCCTGCACTCGGGTGACCCGTACAACATTCGCGACGAGAGCCGTGGCAATGGTCCGGGGCAGGGCAAAACGCTTTTGAACACCGGCCGTCCGCCGAGAAAAAGCTTCATCGTCCCCGGCAACATCTGGGGCTTCCGCAATGTGGACATGCGCCTGCGGAAGGATCTGGTGACGTTGTCGTCGCAGTACCGCCTCGCGATCACCGGCGACCTGTTCAACGCCTTCAACTTCAACAACCTCGGATGCTGGGAGGGCTACATCCCGCCACTTCCTGCCACGAATGCCAACCTTGGTCGCGCAAACTGTGTCGTCTCCGACGCCCGCCGCTTCCAGGCTGGGCTCTCGGTGGACTTCTAGCAGGCGATCGTGGCGTGCCTCCGTGAGCGCGGCGACATTTTCCAGCTCCGCTCACACGGCGAAGCCGAGCCACGAAGGGTTCGATCGCGTGACTGCTGTATCGGTCACGATGAACGAGACCGTGAAGGGCTTTGGGAAGTACGACTGCGTGCACGCAGTTCCCAAGGCCCTTCCGGCGCATCCACGCATCGTGCGCACGCCTCGAGCTCGACGCCTCCGCGGCACCGTGTCTCCGCGTCAGAGGTGTAGCCGTTGGGCGTAACATGGACAATTTGAGTCGCTGCACGAATGGTGCACGATTGCATCATGACTGACCGCGTCCTTGCGCCGTCGTCGCGCTGGTTCTCCGCCGCATTCGTGCTGTGTACGGCCTGTCGCGGCGCAGCGCCGTCGTCCGCCCCGTCGCCGCTGCAAGCTCGGGCCGTGGCGTACACGCCGAGCGCACGTGAACTCGCGCTCGCCGACACGGTGGTGGAGCGCACGTTCCGGTGGTTCTGGGATACGACGGATTCCACGACCGGGCTCGCGCATGATCGCTGGCCGACGCGCGACTTCTCGTCGGTCGCGAGCATCGGCTTTGCGCTGACCGCTTATCCCATCGGTGTCGAGCGACGTTGGATCACGCGCAAGCAATCCGCGCGACGCACGCTCGTCTCGCTGCGGTATCTCTGGACGCTGCCGCAGGGGCCACAGCAGGCCGGCATGGGTGGGCACAAGGGATTCTTCTACCACTTCTTGCGATATGAGGATGGGCGGCGTTACAAGGATGTCGAGCTGTCCACCATCGACACGTCGCTGCTGCTCGGCGGCGTGCTGTTCGCGCAGAGCTACTACACGCACGATGACAGCACCGAGGTCGCGATCCGCGCCGTGGCGGATTCCATTTATCGACGCGTGGACTGGCGCTGGGCCATGGCGCGCGCGCCTCTGGTGTCGATGGGGTGGAAGCCGGAGAGCGGCTTCCTACGCGCCGATTGGACGGGCTACAACGAGGGCATGATCGTCTACATCCTCGGACTCGGCTCGCCCACGCACGCGCTCAATCCCGACTCGTGGCATGCGTGGTCGCGCACGAATCCGTGGCGCAGCTATCGCGGCTATTTGCATGCAAACTTCTCGTCGCTCTTCGGGCACCAGTACTCGCATGTCTGGATCGACTTCCGGGGCATTCAGGACCGGTGGATCCGCAAACATGGCATCGACTGGTTCGAGAACTCGCGTCGCGCGACGCTGAGCCAGCGCGAGTACGCCATCGCAAACCCGCAGGGTTTCACTGGGTATGGCCGCGATATCTGGGGCCTCACCGCCAGCGATGGACCGGCAGACACGGCGGTCACGATCAACGGGCGCCCCGTGCGGCTGCACACCTACTGGGCACGTGGTGCCTCGAACGATGGCGATCGCGATGGCGGTGAGCGTGATGACGGCACCATTGCGCCGACGGCTGCGATCGGGTCGCTGCCATTCGCGCCGGAAGCCTCCTTTCCTGCGATGGTGGCGATGCGCGAGCGCTACGGCGCCATGCTCTTCGGGCCGTACGGATTTCGCGACAGCTTCAATCCGTCGCTCGTGACCCCGATGCCTGTGCGCATGGGCCGCATCGAGCCCGGACTGGGCTGGGTCGCGGGCGATCACCTTGGAATCGATCAGGGAACGATCATATTGATGCTCGAGAATTATCGGTCCGAGCTGGTCTGGAAGACCATGCGCACGAACCGGTATCTCGTGACCGGGCTCCGTCGCGCCGGATTTACGGGCGGCTGGCTGGACAGTCCTGTCGCCCGACCGTAATTGAGCACTGACGTGGCCTCGACGCGGCTTGCATCGTGCCGCGCCACAGCGCAACCACACGCGTCGAAACTGCCGGACTCGTTGCTGTAACAATTCATACGGACGGTGATGGTAATCGACACCGACCACTTTAAGGTCGTTAACGACACGTACAGCCACCATGCCCGCGTCGCCGTACTGCGTCACAACGCCGCTGACATTGCCGCGGCCTCGCACACAATGGACTTTGCCGCACGCTTCAGCAGCAAAAAGATTCGTGATGTTGCTGCCGAGCACCAATTCGCATCTGCCGAGGTCGTCGCGCGGAGTTTGATCACATCGGTGGCGACACAGGTCGTCGAGGTCGGCAAAAAGTTGGTTCGCTACACCGTCGTTGCCGTTATGGCGCTGACGGATTCAGACCTCAGCGGCAGCGACTGCTTGATAAAGCGAGCGGATCAGCGCAGTACGTGGCGAAGCCAGATGGGGGTATTCGCGTGGTGCGATGGACCGACGAGCTCGAAATTACCCCGTCATGAGCGTCGTCACAGCGGGCTGAGACGATAACTCGCGAGTTCGGTCGTAGGCCGCATATAGTACTGTTCCGTGTCTGGACCTGGCTGCGGCGCCGAACGGCGGCACGTATTGTCGCGCACTGTTCCCTGCTGACATCGCAATATTTGACTGCATCTGACGAACGGAGCAGTGGAGGGTGCAGCAACGATGGCGTGAGAGTTGCCTCTCGGCGTGGTCACCTGCGTACACATGCGCAGGCTTTGGCCTAACCCTCCCGACGGAGAACGCCGATGGTCAACTTCACCACCGTACCAACACGGTTGTTTGCCGCGTTGTCGTTCAGCGTGCTCGCCGCTGCATCGACTGCACCAACGCTGCAGGCACAAACCACGACCGTGACGTTCAATTCGCTGACCGAAAGTTCACCAGGCTCAGGCACGCGCTATGTTGGCAACTGCTACACGGAAAGCGGATTCCGCTTCACGGCTGTCGGACTGCCATGCACGGGGACTCCATCCGAAAATGCATTTGTTGCAGGCGGCCCGAACAGTCCGGTGTTCGGTGGAGGTACGACGCCGTCACTGTTGCTGAACTCGCCCATCGCAACCCTGATCAATGTCAACCGGGTGGACGGGGCATTCTTCACGTTCAGCTCGATCCAGCTGGCTCCGTTTGATGGCGCGCGAACGACAGTCGTATTTACCGGCATGCGCGTCGGTGGCAACGTGAGCCGAACTGTCACACTCGGCGGCACGCAGATGGGGTTCATGTCCTTTTCGTTTGCTGATCTCTTCACGAACATCAGCGCCGTCCAGATTGCCGCGACCAACGAGTTCGGGGAGCCACTGGTCAAGTTCGACAACTTTGAGGCCATGGCGCCCTCGCTCGGCGTGATTCCGGAACCGCAGACGTATCTTCTTATGGCGAGCGGAATGTTCGGAATTGCCGTAATCGCGATTCGCCGGAGGACGCGCTCATGAATACCACGCATGATGATGTCTCGGGAGCTGCAACGCATCCGGAGCCTGCGCGGAATCGCCGAGAGTTTCTGCGATTTGCCGGTTTGACTGGTGCCGCCGTCGCCTTCGCCGGTTGTTCGAGCGGAAGCCCGGAATTGCTTGCACCAGCCAGCACCCCTTCGGGTGCCGTGATCGGTGTGGATGGTTCAGTGACACTCGATTTTTCGAATGAGCTCGACGTGCTCAATTACGCGTACGCACTCGAGCAGCTCGAAGCGGCGTTCTACGTGCAGGTAGTAGCCAATGCCTCATTCGGCACGACGTTCGCAGCCAATGAGCAGCGTGTTCTGCGCGACATCCGCGATCATGAAGTGGTGCATCGTAATTTCTTCGCTGCTGCGCTCGGCTCAAACAAGATTCCGAATCTTACTCCCAAGTTCGGCACGATAAACTTTGCAAATCGTACCAGTGTGCTGGAGACGGCAAAGACATTCGAGGATCTTGGCGTGAGTGCCTACAACGGTGCGGCGCGTTACCTCAAGAGCGCCGAATACCTGACGCTGGCGGGCAAGATCGTGTCGGTCGAGGCGCGTCACGCGTCGACCATCCGTGACATTCTGAATCCTCGCAGCGGCGACTTCGCCCCGACAGCGTTTGATCTGGCGAACACGCCGCAGACCGTGCTGACGGCAGCAGGCCCGTTCATCGTCGAGTCAATCACCGTCATCAACACCTAGGAGATACGAGACATGTCCAACTCATCGGATGCAACTCGCGTCCTCGACTCGATCGACACCGAGATTGCCGAGCAGTTGCTCTCACGTCGTGCGGCACTTGCGCGTGGCGCGAGCACTACAGGTGTCGTGATGGCTGGCCTGCGCATGGGCACCGTGCCGGCGGCACTGGCCGCGCTATCAACGTCCGCCTTCGGTCAGGGCGGTCGTCTGCCAACGGCAGTCACCGGCGTGTTGAACTTTGCACTCCGACTCGAATATCTCGAGTTTGAGTTCTACAATCGTGGCCTTGCGGCCGCCAGGCTGATTCCAGCGGCTGATCGTACGATTTTCACCACGATTCAAACGCACGAGAACGTGCATGTGGAGTACCTGCGTACGGCGCTCGGCGCTTCTGCGCGTCCAAAGCCGACCTTCGATTACACCGCAGGTGGCGGAAGCGGCACTGGTCCATTTGCAGATGTCTTCACCAACTATGCGACGTTCCTGGCCGTCGCGCAGGCATTCGAGGACACTGGCGTTCGCGCGTACAAGGGCCAGGCGCCGACGCTACTGCCGTACAAGGACGTGCTGCAGGCCGCATTGACCATTCACTCGGTCGAGGGACGACATGCTGCCGAAGTGCGTCGACTGCGCGGCAACTTCGCGGATAACGAGCCGAATCAGGGCTGGGTCACGCTCGCGCTGACTGACATTCCGGGCACCGCTGCCGTGTATGCCAATGAGCAGAACATCATGCAGGGCGGGATCGACGTCACGACCATCGTGACGGGGATCGCCGCGAAGGAAGTCTCCGAGGCGTTCGACGAACCTCTTACGATGGCAGAAATTCTTGCGATCGTGACGCCGTTCATCGCCGCCTGAATCACAGTCATGATGTCGCTGCGCGCATGTCGGGATACCGGCATGCGCGCAGTCGGCGTGGTGCGCTTTCATGCTCCGGATGCGCTCAGCCGCGTTCTCGTCACCATTCAATGCTCGAGGAAAGAAAAATGCACACCAGATTACCTTCCATGTGCCTTCTGCGGCTACGCCTGGCGCAGGTCCCGGCCACGATGATGTTGTTCACGATCACCGCCTGTTCCACGGGCGGGCGAACTGCCAGCGATACGACGACAGCCATGCGCACCGACACCACGACGCGTGCCGACAGCCTCGGTGGCATGTCGGGCTCGGTACGAGCCTCCAATGAGCAGGCAAAAGTGTTGGACGAACTCGCAGCCCTTGGTGGCAAGCCGCTTGATACCTTGTCGCCTGAAGAAGCGCGTCGTCAGCCGACACCCGCCGATGCGGTGAAGCGCGTGCTTCAGAAGAACGAAGCCTCCGTGGCGCCCGAGGCCGTGGGCAAGGTTGCCAACCGCACCATCGCGGGCCCGGGTGGTGTGCTTCCCGTGCGCATCTACACGCCCGCCGGCAGCGGTCCGTTTCCAGTCATCGTGTACTTCCACGGCGGTGGCTTTGTGATCGCCACCATCGACACGTATGATGCGTCGGCGCGTGCACTTGCCAACGCGGCCGGAGCGGTGGTGATGTCAGTGGAGTATCGCAAGGCGCCGGAGCACAAGTTTCCTGCGGCTCACGACGATGCCTATGCTGCTTACCTCTGGGCCGTACGCAACGCATCGCAGATCGGCGGGGACAGCACGCGCATCGCGCTGGTTGGTGAAAGTGCCGGCGGCAACCTCGCACTCGCGACGGCCATGCAGGTGCGAGGCAGTACCGGCGTGCGGCCCCCGGTCAGCATCGTGGCCGTGTATCCCGTCGGGGGCAGCGACACGACGACGGAAAGCTACACGCGAAACGCGCTGGCTAAGCCGCTCAACCGCCCGATCATGACATGGTTCTTCCGGCATTACACGCGGT
>JACMPK010000111.1 GCA_014377535.1 Gemmatimonadaceae bacterium | reverse complement strand
TCGCTGGCGCCGGTCGAGTCGTTGAGGGCGAACACGTGGTCCCAGGTCTTTCCGCCATCTTTCGAGCGGAAGATCCCGCGCTCCCTGTTGCGTCCGAACGGGTGTCCCAGCGCGGCAGCGTAGACCAGGTCCGGGTTGGTCGGGTGCACGACGATCCGCCCGATCGCACCCGTCTCCCGCAGGCCGACGAAGCTCCAGGTCCGTCCAGCGTCGGTGGACTTCCACATCCCGCGTCCCGTCGACGAGTTGCCGCGCACATCCTGTGAGCCGGTGCCCACGTAGATCACGTTCGGGTCGCTGTCCGCGACATCGATGGAGCCGATCACGCCGCCGAAGAACTTGTCGGCGATCGGCTGCCAGCTCTGGCCCGCGTCCTCCGTGCGCCAGACACCGCCGCCGGTGCTGCCCGAGTAGAACAGGAAGGGTGAGCCCCTCACGCCGGCGCCCGCCGTGGAACGCCCGCCGCGATATGGCCCGATGGACCGGAACCTGAGGGAGCCGAGGCTGGCGGTGTCGAGCGCGGCCGCGGGCGGGGGTGTGGCTGGCGACGGTTGCGGCGCGGGTCGGTTGCGCTGGGCACCGGCCGGCAGTGCCAGCAGCGCAACGGCGGCAGCGACGGAAAGCATCGCGAACGAACGGGACATGTGTGGACGGGATGAGGGCGGCGAACGGCGGGCATTGCGCGACGAGCGTGCGACGAGCGTGCGGAGTGGGCCATGCGCCGTGGCGCAGGCCGGATTAAGCCAGCGCGGCACGTCCCGGTCGGCGCGGCGCTGTCACATCACACCATACGTGAGCCCCCGGCTGCGTGCTGGAGCGATGCCCGCGCCGCCGTGTATGCCGACGACGATCCGCAGCGTTCCCACCCTCGATGAGCAGTCGGCGGCGACTTGCCGTCGCGCGACGCGCTAGCCGACGTCGATCAGCAACGTCCCCACCGGTGTGCGCGTGAACTGGTGCGCCATGTACCAGGCGATGCCGAGCGTGAGTGCGGAGAGAGCGAATGCCGTGGCGACGACCACCGGTCCATCCCACACCGGCGCGCCCGGCACGATGCGCGGCAGCACGTCCCACGCGATCTGACCGAGCCATGCGCCGAACAGTGAGCCGCCCGCGGCCACCAGCGCGGCGCGTCCCAGCACCAGGCGGTGAATGGCTGTGCGACTGGCGCCGACCGCGCGACGAATGCCGAGCTCGCGCTGCTGCGAGTCGAGCCAGAGGCGGAGCATGGCGATCAGGCCACCGGTCGCGATCAGTGCGGTGACGATGCCCATCGCAAGCAGCAGACTGGTGAACCAGCGGAGCGCACGCAGCTCGGGTGCGAGGTGTGCCGCGATCGAAGTCATTTCGCCGCGCGGTGTACCGAGTGTGCGGACGGCGTCGGTCGCGAGCATGCGATCGATCGTCGCGACCTCGAGCTGCGCGACGGGTTGCTGCAGCACGCTCACGTAGACCGCCATCGACGGCTGCACCGCGCTGCCGAACCCGCGCACCGGCGCGTCCTGCACCACACCGACGACGGCGAACCAGCGGGCATCGAGCAGGTCGAGCTGGATGCGCTTGCCCACGGCCTGCCCATCCTCGAACAGCTCGCGCGCCAGCGATTCACTGACCACGGCGACGAGCGGCGCGTCCCATCGGTCGGCATCAGCCAGCGCGCGACCCTGCACGACCTGCAGGCCCGCGACTGCGAACGAGTCGCCACTCACGGCGTGATGCACGACGGTCTCGCTGCGATAGCGCGATGGCATGCCGTTCACGTCGCAGTCGCCGCAGTCCGACATGACGTTCGCGGACGTGCCCATGCCGCGATGTGCGCCGCTCGATGCGAGGCTCACCAGCGCCCCCCGCTGCTCGGCATGCCGCGACGCGAGGAACGCGGCAAACTGCTGCGCGCGCACAAGTCGATCCGGCTCGTCGGCACTGACGTTCAGCACCATCGTGCGTGCCAGTGTCGGGTCGCTGAACGCCCGCTGCTGCGTGACGCTCACGCCGCGCAGTGTCACGCCGCCGGCGAGGACCACCAGCGCGGCCCCAAGTTGCAGCGCGGGAATGATGAGCGTGAGCGGGCGGCGGTCATCGTCGACGAGTCGGGTGGTGCCGAGTGCCCGTACCATCAATAGCGGCGCGACGAGCACCAAGGCCGAGATACCCAGCGTGCCTGCGATGGTGAGGAGGATGTCGGATGGTGCGACGAGTCCCGGCCACGCTGCGCGCATCATCACCACGCCGGCCAGGGCGAGCAGCACGCCGGTGAAGAGGGCGACAGCTGCGAGTGCCGCACTCTCCAGCAGCATCGACGCGAAGATGTCTCGCCGCGACCCGCCGACGGAGCGGGCGACGATCACTTCGCCGCTCCGTGCCGCCGTGCGTGCCAGATGCAGCGCGAGCAGCGTGGCGGCACCGACTGTGAGCGCCAGCAACACCGCGCCACGCACAATCCCCGTGAGTTTCTCCAGCGCGAGCTGCTGCAGCTGCGGCCAGACGATCGCGCGACCGCCCCAGTCGGCAAGCAGCGCCGCGGTGTCGCCCAGTGCGAGCGTGAGCGCGGGTGCCGCGGCGGTTCCGCCGAGGACGGTGGGTGCGGGCAGCGCGCCGGCCAGCGTGAGTGCCGCCGTGAGCGCGACGAGCGTGCCTGTGCCTGCATGCCACTGCAGCGCGAGCCGCGCGGCGCTCCGTCTTGCGACGGCTGGGCTCATGTGCGCACGCGATGCGGGGGCATGCCGAAACTCGTGCGTGCGCGCATCATCCCAGCGGAGGCTCGACGCGCGCGTTCGACGCGGCCACGTTCTGCAATCGCACCCGGCCCTGTGCCACGAGCCGGTCCTGATCGTCGCGGATCCACGCTTCCCAGAGCTGGTTCGTGCGACCGCGTGAAATCGGCCGCGCGACGGCACGCAACTTTCCGCTGCGCGTGGCGCGGATGAATGACGTGCTGTTCTCGAGGCCGACCGCTTCCTGCCCGTGCGTCCTGACGTGCAGTGTCGCACCGATTGAAGTGATCGTCTCGATCACCCCGCAATGGACGCCGCCGTGGACCAGGCCGAAGGGCTGCATGTGCTGGTCCGAGACCTCGAACTCGCACGCGACCTCGTCGCCGCTGGCGGCGGTGTAGACCAGCTTCATGGCGCCGCTCCAGCCGGTGAGCGTGTTCAACCAGTCCAGCGTGATGTCGGGCATGCGATTCATTCGTCGGGGTCACCAGTGCCTGCGGGCAGTCTGCAGGAACGGTAATCGGCGCGGCGGTCGTGCGTCCTCGAACGGCTGTCCGTGGGTCGTGACAGGGTCCGCCAATCGAGTGCGGGGCCATGGTGACGATTTACGGAGGCGGCAGCAATCGCTGGTTGCAGCGGGGGCACGATCAGCGGTTGATGCGGTAGATCCGGCGCTGCGGATCGAAGCACACGACAGGATCGGCCGATGGCACGCCGATCGCCTTGTCCTTGCACCCGTTCAGTCCCGTCATGGTGCCGCGCAATGCACCGCGATAGCGCGACGTCACCGCCTCGACCTGTTCCGTTGACGTCGTGGGCTCCAGCACGGTGTGGGCGTACAGCCGTTCGCCCGTGAGTGCATCGAAGTACAACCCCCGCTCGCGGAAATCCTTCGTGTCGCCATTGATCGACCAGAACACGTACGGCGCAGCGTTGCGCGTGTTCACCTCGAGCACGGCGCTGCTGACGTTCCAGATACCGAGCGCCTTGGCCTGTTTCCAGACTGTTGCAAAGTCGATCGTGACTGGCGGCAGCGGCATGGGCATGGGACGCGTCTCTGGCCAGTCCTGCGGCTCGGCGGTCGACCATGGGAGCGTCGGGTCGCTGGTGGCCGTCATGAACGCACGCGAGCTGTGCGAGAAAAAACTGTACAGCACTTCGGTCGGGGGTTCGGCACCGGGCATGGCACGCAGCTCGATGCGGTGCAGCACGGCGTCGGTCCGCTCGGATCGCGCCCATGACGTGGCATGCGGCACCAGCGCCAGCACGTTCTGCGCGATGCCTGTGTCGTCGAAGCTCACATGATCCGGCCTCGTCGGACCGCACGCCGCCAGTGTCACCGCAGCGGCGATCGCGAGCAGCGGAAGACGACCCGGGATGTGGCGGAAGAGGCGGAACACGGGGCAGCGATGAGAGTGAGGGCGGGGACGACGGAAACGACGGTACGTGTCCGCAGGCGGCGCGAGCACGGGCACACGTACGCGCACCCCACGCGTTCGGACGATTCGCTCCCACGACTCGTTTGCACGACTCGTTCACACGACACGCTCCGGACGGTACACCCCGCGCTCGCACAAGACGGTCCGTCGGCCGATGTCGCACGCGGGCGACGCTCCGGCATTCCGCGTCCGGCGCGCACCGTTACAGTTGAAGAGTACGCCCACCCACCCCCCGGAGTCCGAATGCGCATCACGCACGCGCTGCTTGCCCTCGCCGTCGTCGCCCAGCAGGCGCTCGCCCAGTCGCCCGCGGTGACCGTGATCCGCGCCACACGCCTGATCGTCGGTGACGGCACGCAGATCGAGTCGCCGATGGTGGTGATCACCGGTGAGCGCATCACCGCAGTCGGCCCTGCGTCGCAGGTGCGCGTGCCGTCGGGGGCGAAGGTGATCGACCTCGCGGGCTACACCATCATGCCGGGCTTCTTCGACATGCATACGCACATCACCTCCATCGACAACGACGGTGGTGACATGTCGGTGCTGAAGGAGACGGCGGCGCATGGCGCGATCTACGCGGCGATCAACGCGAAGAAAACGCTCGAGGCAGGGTTCACCACGGTGCGCGAGGCGGGCTCGACCGACTACGTGGACGTCGTGGTCCGGGATGCCGTGAATCGCGGCCTGATCCCCGGTCCGCGCATCCATGCCTCCGGCCCGTCGCTGGGCAGCACGGGTGGGCACGCCGACGTGAACGGCTGGAGCCCGAACCTGATGATCCCGGGCACGGGTGCGATCGTCGATGGTCCCGAGGCGATCCGGCTGCAGGTGCGGAAGAACGTGAAGTACGGCGCGGACCAGATCAAGTTCGTGGCCACGGGGGGTATCCTGTCGGTGGGCGACGCGGTGAATGCCCCGCAGTATGGCGACGACGAAATGAAGGCGCTGGTCGATGAAGCAACGCGCCTTGGTCGGAAGGTGATGGCGCATGCCCACGGCGGTGCTGGACTGCTGGCGGCCGTGAACGCCGGCGCATCCTCCATCGAGCATGGCAGCCTGGTGGACGACGCGGCGATCACGGCGATGAAGGCGCGCGGCACGTATCTGGTGCCGACGCTGATCATTCTGGAGGAGATCGTGAGCGACGGCGTGCGCAAGGGCGTGCCGGCCAACTCCATCGCGAAGGCCACGGCAATCGCCGTCGAGCGCCGCACCCGCCTGCGCCACGCCTACCAGTCGGGCGTGAAGTTCGCGCTCGGCACCGACGCGACCAGCGACATTCACGGTCGCAACGGCGAGGAGTTCAAGTACATGGTGGACATCCTGGGTGCGACGCCGATGGACGCGATCACGATCGGCACCATGAATGCGGCGACGCTGCTGGGCGTGGCGCAGGACTTCGGCAGCGTAAAGGCGGGGAAGGTGGCCGACATCGTCGCCGTGCAGGGAAATCCGCTGACGGACATCGCGCTGCTGGCACGGGTGTCGTTCGTGATGAAGGGCGGCGTGGTGGTGAAGCAGCAGTAGCTGTTCAGGCGCGTAGCGACACCCGGAGCGCGGCACGACGCCGGAGCCACGGACTCACGCGATACCGCGGATCCCCGCTCAGCGCATGCATGTTGAGCAGCACGCGCTCGACGATGCGAGGCCCGAGCAGGTCGCCCCAGGCCAGCGGTCCGTGCGGATAGCCGAGGCCAAGCGTGACGGCGAGGTCGATGTCGGGCGTCGCGGCGATCCGCTGCTGTGCGATGTCGCAGGCGATGTTGACGATCATCGCGACGACACGCTGCGCCACCAGTCCGGCGCTGTCGGCGATAGTGCTCACGCCGTGCCCGTTGGTGGAAAGCAGCGATTCCATCTGCGCGCGCACCTTGGCCGTGGTGAGGGGCGACAGCATCAGTGTACTGTGCGCGGCGTTGCTGAAGAGCATGTCCAGCGCGACCGAGCGCGTCGCGTCGAGCTGTTCGCGTACGGCGCAGGTGGTGACGTCCTCACCGACGGGTGTCACGATGCAGGTTGCCCCGACTGACGGCGCTGCACCGGTCTCGATGCGGGCGCCGAGGGACCGCAGCAACGTGCGTGCGGCATCGGCGAGCACCGGCTCGGCGCTGCTCACCCAGACCACCCCCGCCTCGACGCGCGGCGGTGCCGTCACCGGCATTGGAATACGTCGGCCGTTCTCGTGGCGGTAGAAGCCCTCGCCGCTCTTGGCGCCGAGCAGGCCCGCGGCACGGCGCTGCACGAGGATCGGTGACGGGCGGAAACGTGGCTCATCCCAGAACTGGCGGTACACGGACTCCATCACCGGCACCGAGACGTCCAGTCCGACCAGGTCGAACAGGTCGAACGGGCCGAGGCGAAATCCGGCCTGCGCGCGCAGGATGGTGTCGACGGCATGCGGCTCGGCAACGCTTTCGCCCACGATGCGCAGCGCCTCGGTGCCGTATCCGCGGCCTGCGTGGTTGACGAGAAAGCCCGGCGTGTCGCGCACGCGAACGGCGGTGTGGCCGACTCGCTGCGCGAGCGCGAGCATCGCAACGCCCACGCTGGCGTGTGTGCGCAGCCCGTCGATCACCTCGACGAGCCGCATCGCCGGCACCGGATTGAAGAAGTGCAGCCCGATGATGCGCTGCGGCGTGGTGCAGGCCGCGGCGATGGCCGTGACCGAGAGAGACGAGGTGTTCGTCGCCAGCACGCACGTCTCGTTCACGATCTCCTCCAGCGCGCCGAACAGCGCCTGCTTGGCCGCCAGCTCCTCCACGATCGCCTCGATCACGACGGTGGCGTGCCGGAGGTCGCTGAGTGCCGTGGCGACCTGCACGCGTGACATCGCATCACCCGCAGCCGCGCCCGAGAGGCGGCCCATCGAGACGGCGGCCTGCAGCTCGTGATGCATGTCCACTGCGGCCTGTGCGGCCACGCCCTCGCGTGCGTCGTGCAGCAGCACGTCCACACCGCCCTGCGCGAGTACGCGTGCGATGCCGCGGCCCATCACGCCGGCGCCGACGATGGCGACCAGTATCGGCAACGCGCGCTCATCAGAAGTCGTGTCGCGTATCAGACTGGACGTCATGCCCCGTCAGTCCGGAATCACGGCTGTGACCTCGATCTCCACCAGCGCCTCGTGCTCCATCAGCGCCGTCACTTCCACCGCGGACATCGCTGCGTGGTAGCTGCCGATCACCTCGCGGAATGCGACGCCGATTTCTGCCGCCGAATCCAGGTACGCCTGTCGATGCAGCACGTACCAGGTCATGCGCACGATGTGCTCCGGCTTTGCACCCGCCTCGCGCAGCACCTCCACGATGTTCTCCAGTGCCTTGCGCGCCTGGCCCGCCATCGTGTGTGTCGTGAAGCGCTGATTGGTGTCCCAGCCGACCATGCCGGCCACGAACACCATCTCGCCGCGCACGGCGACGCCATTGGCATAGCCGCGCGGCCGTGGCCAGCCCGGTGGCTGCAGGATGCGCATCAAAACGCTCCCGTCACGCGGTGACGAGCAGTGAGACGGTGAAGGCTGCCGGGCGCCCGCGGCGCATGGCAATGGCCGGTCATGCGGGATCTCGCAGACGGAAACGCTGCAGCTTGCCGGTCTCGGTGCGTGGCAGCTGCGCGCGCACCTCGATCGCAGGCGGATACTTGTACGGCGCGATGGTCTGCTTCACGAAGTCCTGCAGTTCGCGCAGCAGCACGGCGTTCGCGACATGTCCGTCGCGCAGCACCACGAACGCCTTCACGATCTGCCCGCGATCGACATCGGGCACGCCGATCACGCCGCATTCGGCCACCGCCGCGTGCCGCAGCAACGCGTCCTCCACCTCGGGCGCCGCGATGTTGTAGCCGGCGGAGACGATCATGTCGTCGGTGCGCGATTGATAAAAAAAGTACCCGTCGGCGTCCATGAAGTAGGCATCGCCGGTGAGGTTCCATCCGTCGTGCACATACGCGCGCTGCCGATCATCGGCGAGATACCGGCAGCCGGTCGGGCCCTTCACCGCCAGTCGCCCCACCTCGCCAATGGCAGCGGGCCTGCCCGCCGCGTCCAGCACGCAGGCGACATACCCGGGCACGGCCAGTCCCGTGGCGCCGGGCCGCGCATGCGCCTCATCAGCCGAGATGAAGATGTGCAGCATCTCAGTCGCCCCGATGCCGTCGATCAGCTCGATTCCCGTTGCGTCACGCCAGAGCGTGCGGGTGGACGCGGGCAGCACCTCGCCTGCCGAGACGCACTGGCGCAGGCTCGTCGTGCGCAGCGCATCGCCATGGGCAGCCATCGCGCGATACGTGGTCGGCGCAGTGAACAGTGTCGTTGCGCCATGCTCGATGATCGCGTCGAGCAGGTTCTGCGGCGATTGCTTCTCCAGCAGCACCGCGCAGGCGCCGACCTGCATCGGGAAGAGCACCAGCCCACCAAGTCCGAAGGTGAAGGCCAGCGGCGGGCTGCCGATGAAGACGTCGTCAGGACGTGGCCGCAGTACATGCACGGGCCAGCAGGCACAGATGGCCATCAGGTCGCGATGGAAGTGCATCGTGCCTTTCGGCTGACCCGTGGTACCGGAGGTGAACGCAATGATGCAGGTGTCGTCGGCGGCCGTGTCCACATTCGTGAACGTGCAATCGGCAGACAGCATCGCGAGATCAAGCGACCCGTCGCGCATGGTGTTGAAGTGCCGCAGCGTGAGCGCGCGCGCCGATTGCGCCAGTGCGAGATCGAGCTCGCCCGCCAGGGTGATATCGCAGAGCGCATGCGTCACCTCGGCCTTCTCGATCACCGTCTTCAGCTCGACGGCGCGCAGCATCGGCATCGTCGCGACTGCAATGCCACCGGCCTTGATCACGCCGAACCAGGATGCGACCATCATCGGGTTGTTCGGCGCACGCAGCAGTACGCGGTTGCCCGGCACGAGTCCCATGTCGTGCACCAGCACGTTCGCGACACGATTCGCCTGGCGTTGCAACTCTGCGTACGTCCACGTGACACCGGTCGCGCGCAGGCAGGTGCGCTCGCCGCGACCGTCGGTGATGTGCCGATCCAGCAGCGCGGTGGCACAGTTCAACTGCGCAGGGAAGTGCAGCGATGGCAGCGTGCAGATGAACTCGGGCTGCAGCTGCACCGGCGGCAGGTTGTCACGCGCGAACGTGTCCACATGAGCGCTGGGCATCTACCGATGCTCCGCATGCATGCGCAACAGGTCGCGCGCAATGATCAACTGCTGCACTTCGCTCGCGCCTTCGTAGATGCGCAGCGACCGGATTTCGCGGTAGAGCTGCTCGACGGGGTTGCCGCTCGTGACCCCAAGCCCGCCAAGCAGCTGCACGGCGGCATCGATGACCTGCTGTGCCCCTTCGGTCGCGACGTACTTCGCCATTGCCGCCTCGCGCGTCACGTTCTGCCCGCAGTCACGCATCCATGCGGCGCGATAGGTGTGCAGGGCCGCGCTGTCGATGGTGATCGCCATCTGCGCCAGGCTCGCCTGTGTGAGCTGCAGGTCGCTGAGCACGCCTCCGAACATGCGCCGACTCGTGGCACGGTGTAGCGCCACGTCCAGCGCACGCCGTGCGAAGCCCAGTGCGGCCGCCGCGACCGACGTGCGAAACACGTCCAGCGTGCGCATCGCAACCTTGAAGCCCTCGCCTGCACCACCAAGCCGCGCGCTGCGTGGCACCCGACAGTCCACGAACTGCAGGCGCGCCAGCGGATGCGGCGCGATGACATGCAAGCGCTCGGCGATCACGAGTCCCGGTGTGTCTGCGTCCACGATGAAGGCGGAAATGCCGCGTGAGCCCGGGGCCTCGCCGGTGCGCGCAAAGACGACGTAGAAATCAGCGATGCCGCCGTTGCTGATCCAGGTCTTCTCGCCGTGCAGCACCACCGAGTCACCGTCGACACGCGCGGCGCATGACAGCGCGGCGACGTCGGATCCGGCGTCAGGCTCGGAGAGCGCAAAGGCCGCGATCGCGTCGCCCGCGGCAACGCGCGGCAGGTACGCCGCCCGCTGCTCCGGGGTGCCGTGCAGGCTGATGGCGCCGGAGCCCAATCCCTGCATCGCAAATGCGAAGTCGGCCAGGCCATCATGACGCGCAAGCGTCTCGCGGATCAGGCAGAGCGCACGCGTGTCCATCAGGTCCGACGCGCCGCCATGTGCCACACCGCTCACCGCATGACGCAGCCACCCCGCGGCGCCCAGCTGCCGCACGAGCGCACGACACGATGCGTCAACGTCCTCCTGCGACGTAGGCACGAGGTGCTCGCTGCACCACGCCTCGAGCACCGCCGCGAGTGCACGGTGGTGCGGCTCCAGGAAGGGCCAGTCCAGGTAGCGTGTGTCGCTCACGCGATCGTCCCCCTTTCATGCAGCGTGCGAGCGCGGTGCCAGCTGTGCATGTGGTGCATCAGTTACCCTCGAAGACGGGTACTTGCTTCGCGGCGAACGCACGAGCGGCGCGACCGAAATCTTCCGTCAGCATGCACAGCGCCTGCACCTGCGCTCCAGCTTCGATGGCGTCATCGAGGCTCATCGCCCACTCCTGGTGCAGCATGGCCTTGGTCAGCCCGTGCGCGAACGTCGGACCGTGGGCGATCTCGGTCGCCAGTGCAATCGCCTCGTCCAGCACGGTCTCCGGCGTGCAGAGGCGATTCAGGAAGCCCCATTGCATCGCCTCGTCGCCGGACATGGAGCGGCCGGTGTACAGCAGCTCGCTCGCGCGGCCCTGCCCGATGATCCGCGGCAGCATCGCACAGGCGCCCATGTCGCAGCCGGCCAGTCCGACACGGTTGAACAAAAATGCCGTCCTGCTGCGTGACGTGCCGAATCGCAGGTCCGACGCCATGGCGAGGATCGCACCCGCGCCCGCACACACGCCGTCGATGCTCGCAACGATCGGCTGTGGACAGTGGCGCATGGCCTTCACCAGCGCACCAGTCATGCGGGTGAAGCGCAGCAGTTCCGGCGCCGGCAGCCCGATCAGTGGCGCGATGATCTCGCGCACATCACCGCCGGAGCTGAAGTTGCCGCCGGCGCCGTGCAGCACGATCGCCTTCACGTCGTCAGCGTGGCGCAGCTGCTCGAACAGGTCACGCAATTCGGCGTACGAGGCAAAGGTGAGCGGATTCTTTCGTTCCGGTCGATGCAGCGTGATGACGCCGACGCGTCCACGCAGCTCCCATTGAAAAGTTTGCGCGGCATATCCGGCGAGCGGGCGCAAGGTGCCCGCCTGCAGCGCGGGATCCACTGGTATCGTCGTCATGAGGGTGCTCCCGACCGGCGACCGAGGCGCGTGGTCGTTCGTGATGGTGACCCGGGTGCCGCCGCGGCGTGCACCGCGGCCTCTGCATCCTGGTGTGCAAGCTGCGCGCGCAGCTTGCCGAGCAGATCGTACATCTGGCGCATCTCGGCGGGAGCCATGCCTGCGAACATCGCGACCACCCATGATTCATGCGTCGCCGCGAGCGTGTCGAACAACCGTCGGCCTTTTCGCGTGAGCGACACGCGCGACAAACGACGATCGTGCGGTTCTGGCGCTCGCGTGACGAGTTTCTCCTTCTCCAGTTCATCGGCCAGGCCCGTGACGTTGCCGCCCGTCACCATCAGGTAGCGCGAGAGCACGCTCATGGTCAGCCCCTCGGGATGCCGATGCAGCTGCGCCATGAAGTCGAAGCGAGCGAGCGTGATGGCGCTCTCCACGCGCAATCGCTTGCGGACGGTGGTCTCCACCTGCGTGGTGCACGACAGCAGCCGAAGCCAGAGCTTGAGCGCCTGATGGTCGTTGGAGACCACGCGTCCCTCGAGGCCCAGCGTGTCATGATCGATCGGTGGTGCTGCCGTCGTGCGATGTGATGCGCTCACATGACCTCCCCACCCGCGACGGAGATGCACTGTCCCGTGACCGACTGCGCCCCGCTCGAGCAGAGCCATCGGACGGCAGCTGCCACGTCGTCCGGCTGCACCAGCCTGCCCTGCGGATTGGTCTTCGCCAGCTCCGCACGAGCCGCCGCTTCGGTGCGGCCGGTCTGCGTGACGATGGTCTCGAGACTCTGCAGCAGCATCTCCGTCTCGGTGAAGCCGGGACAGACGGCGTTCACGGTGACGTTCGTGCACGCCAGCTCCAGCGCCAGCGATCGCGTCAGGCCCACCACGCCATGCTTGGCGGCGCTGTACGCCGTGACGTACGCATAGCCGCGCTGCCCCGCCGTGCTCGCGATGTTGATGATGCGACCGGCCGGCGCCTGCAGCAGGTCCGGCAGCGCGAGCTGCGCGCAAAGGAAGCTGCCGGTGAGGTTCACGGCCAGCATCCGCTGCCACAGTTCAGCGGTCGTCCTGTGAAACGGCGCGCTCTCCGCCTGCCCCGCATTGTTCACGAGAATCGCGATGGGCCCCCACTGCGCACGCGCCGACGCGAACGCCTCCGCCAGCATCACGTCGTCGGTCACGTCGCCTGTCACCACGCCGACACAGGCATCGCCGAGCGTTGCGGTGACGGCGTCGAGCGGCTCGCGACGGCGGCCCAGCAGCGTGAGCGTTGCACCGTCGGCAGCGAGTGCGCGCGCGATGGCGGCTCCAATGCCCTGGCCCCCGCCCGTAATCAGCGCGTGCTGGCCGGCGAGTGGCGCGCGCGTCGTCGTCATGCCGGCTCCGGCGGTGTTGCAGCCGATGACTGCGCAGCCTTCTCGCGTGCAAACAGCGACTCCATCTGCAGCTTCCCTGATCGATATTGCACGGGCCAGTTGAGCCGGGTGAAGCCGATCTTGGCCGCCTCGGTCAACGTCCATGCCGGATTTGCCAGGTGCGGACGTGCCACGGCGCAGAGATCGGCACGACCAGCGGCAATGATGCTGTTCACATGGTCGGCTTCCGATATCGCGCCGACGGCGATCGTCGCTATGCCCGCCTCGTTGCGCACGCGATCGGAGAATGGCGTCTGGTACATGCGACCGTACACCGGCTTCTCCTGCTTGCTCACCTGGCCCGACGAGCAGTCGATCATGTCGGCGCCTGCATCCCTGAACGCGCGCGCGATCTGCACCGCGTCATCCGGCGTGACGCCACCGGGCACCCAGTCGTGCGCCGAGATGCGCACCGACATCGGCAGGTGATGGGGCCACGCCGCGCGCATGGCGCCGAAGACCTCCAGCGGATAGCGCAGCCGGTTCTCGATCGTGCCTCCGTAGTCGTCGTCGCGCTGGTTGGTGAGTGGCGAGATGAACGACGACAGCAGGTACCCATGCGCGCAGTGCAGCTCCAGCCAGTCCGCGCCCGCTTCAGCGGCCCACTGCGTGCTCTGCACGAACTGCGCGGTGACCGCGTCCATGTCAGTGCGCGTCATCGCACGTGACACCTGACTCACGCCCGCGAGATACTGCTGCGGCGACGCGGACAGCAGCGGCCAGTTGCCGTCGGGCAGCGGCTCGTCGATGCCGTCCCACATGCGCTGCGTGGAGCCCTTCGCGCCGGCGTGGCCGATCTGGAGGCCGAACTTCGCGTCGCTGTTCGCATGGATCCAGCTGGCGATGCGTGCCCAGGCGTCCCGCTGGACGGCCGTGTAGAGGCCCGGGCACCCCGGCGTGATGCGGCCGTCGGCACTGACGCAGGTCATCTCCGCCATCACCAGCGCCGCACCGCCCAGTGCCCGCGCACCGAGATGCACCAGATGGTAGTCGCCCGGCACGCCATCGACGGCGGAATACTGCGCCATCGGTGAGACCACGACGCGGTTCTTGAGCGTCACACTGCGCACGGTGTACGGCGTGAACATCGGCGGCGGTGGCGCCATGTCCGGCGCGAGGACCATGCCCGACTGCTCGGCGAACCATCGCTCGAACTGCTCCAGCCACCTCTGGTCGCGCAGCCGCAGGTTCTCATGGCTGATGCGCTGCGAGCGGGTGAGCAGCGAGTACATGAACTGCTCCGGCGGCAGCGAATCGGCGTACCGTTCACCCACGTTCTCGAACCACTCCATTGCGTTCCACGCAGCGTCCTGCAGGCGCAGCACGTCCACCGCGCGCAGCGCCGGGTAGTCGGCCAGCACCGCCGGAATGGTCGCGCGCGCGGCGCCGTGCTTTGCGAACTGGTTGGCCAGCTCGATCGCATCCTCGATGGCCAGCTTGGTGCCCGATCCGATCGCGAAGTGTGCCGTGTGCACCGCGTCGCCCATCAGCACCACATGACTGCGGCCGTTGCAGTACGACCACTCCTCGCACCGCACGCGCTGGAAGTTGAGCCACGCGGACCCGCGCAGGTGCCGCGCGTTGGTCATCAGCGCGTGGCCGCCCAGTGTGCGCGCGAACAGCTTCTCGCAGAATGCCACCGACGCATCGGCGTCGGCGCCGTCCAGCCCATGCGCCTGCCAGACATGCTCAGGCGTCTCGACGATGAACGTGCTCGTCTCGTCGTCGAACTTGTAGATGTGCGCCTGGAACCAGCCGTGTTCGGTCTTCTCGAACGTGAAGGTGAACGCATCCCAGAGCCGCTTCGTCCCGAGCCAGATGAAGCGGTTGGGCCGCGTGACGATGTCCGGCTTGAAGATGGATGCGTACTTCGTGCGGATTCTCGAATTGATGCCGTCCGACGCGATGATCAGGTCCGCGTCAGGAAAGTCCGCGTCAGAGTCCACGTCCTGCTCGAAGCAGAGCCGCACACCAACATCCTCGCAACGGCGCTGCAGAATGTTCAGCAGGTGCTTGCGTCCGATGCCGATGAAGCCATGCCCGCCGCTGCGGATCGTACGTCCCTTGAAATCGAGCTCGATGTCGTCCCAGTGCACGAACGAGTCTTCGATCGTGCGTGCCGACTCGGCGTCGCAGCGGCGCATGTTCTCGAGCGTCTGGTCCGAGAAGACCACGCCCCACCCGAACGTGTCGTACGGCTTGTTCCGCTCGACGACCGTGATGTCGTGTGTCGCATTCTGCTTCTTGAGCAGCAATGCCGCGTAGAGCCCAGCCGGGCCGCCACCCACGCACACGATCTTCATGCCAGCCCCCGTGGGTTCGAGACGTGACAGTGGGGCCCGGTACTTTAGAAGTCAAGCGTCAACCGGCTCCGTGCCGCGCCGCCTGCCGCCCGTGCCCGCTCACCGCATGAGCATCGATCGGCGCCCAGATGCTCACGTGAATTCGCACACCATTCCCCACAGTCATGACTCTGCCGACGCCACCGATGCTGTCTCCCGCACCGCACGACAGACAGCGGAGACGTGTGTACACGCTGGACGCGATGTTCTGGTCTCCACGGCTGGACGATACCAGACCGTACTGCGAGATACTCACCCTGCACGACTGGGCGGAGTACTGCGAAATGCTTTTCACCGACGGCCTTCGCACGCCTTATCAAGACCAGATCCGACGCAGTCGCCGGACGCCGCGCCTCCTCGTGGAGCCGTTGGCCTATCCTGGGTATGCTCCCGCCCTTCTGCACACTGATTTCCACCAGGTCTCGCCTCACCGGCCACGGATCATGGTCTATCCGGAACGCTGTGCCTTGCCATCACTCCGCCCGCTCCTCCTCGCGCACCGTCCCTGC
>JACMPK010000012.1 GCA_014377535.1 Gemmatimonadaceae bacterium | reverse complement strand
GGTTCGGTGCAGACGATCGTCGTGCGCGGCTACGCCGGCACGCTGCCGGCTGGACTCTCGAACGCACGCCGCGTTTCGGCTACCGTCATGGTCAACCGCGTGCCGTGACCGTGCTGCTGGCGCAATGATTGGGCTGATTGGCCGCGGATGGGTCGCTGGATGACTTGCTCCACATGTCGCGCTACTTCTCGATGAGCGCCGTGATGATCTCCGCCAGCCGCTTCGGCGACTCCTCGGGGAGGAAATGACGCGAGGCGTCGAGCACGTCCAGCGTAGCTCCGCGGATTGCCTGCTGCAGCCGCTTCGCGGACGAGAGTGGCAGGAACGGGTCATGCGCGCCGTGAATGATCGCGGTCGGCGCGGGCACGGTGCCAAGCCGCGCACCCGCTTCCATGGTGTCACGACAGTCGAGCGCCTCGAGATGCGCGACGAGCAGGTCACGACCGGCGGGCGTGGCGAAGTTGCGGATGTACCGGTCAATCGATCGTGTCGCGAGGTCCTGATCCACATAACCGCGCGCCAGATCCGTTTTCAGGACGCTGAGCAGCCACGTGGCGGGAAGATGTCGCGTGAGTGGCAAGGTAGCGCGCGCCATCTTGACCTCACGAGACGGCCATTCGTCAAACCCGACGCTGCTGATCAGGCAGAGGTGCGAGACGCGATGCGGCGCTTTTACGGCGACGGCCTGAGCCACTCCACCGCCTACGTCGTGGCCAATTAGACAGGCGCGGTTGATGCCCAGCAGATCCAGCAGCACGAGCAGGCGATCGGCGTGCGCTTTGATGTCCAGCGTCAAGTCGCCCGGCGGGTCGCTGCGGCCGTATCCCAGCAGATCCAGCACGACGACTCGCCTGCCCGCCGGCAACAGTGGAACCAGATCCTGCCAGAGGTGCGACGAGGTGGGAAACCCATGAATCAGAACGAGCGGTTCGTCGCCTCCTCGTGTGCCAGCAGCGTAGTAGTAGAGGCGTGCGCCACCGACGTCGAGAAACTCGCCGCGCATTACGGACGCGACCGCGGTTGTCTGGTCGGAATGGGAATGCTCCAGAAGTGATGAGTATGACGAGACAATGCGGGGACGCATGCTCGGCCGCGCGTTCCGACTGCACTGACTGTGTGTACACCCTGATGATGCGCTAAGGGTACGCGATGATTAACACACCGCCAGTACCGCTTTTATAGCACGATCCGCGGGATTCTATGCAGGAACTGCACGTCTTTGTCTTTTCCAGCGCCATTTCAGTGACTTTTGCATCACTTGGCAATGCCGCAGCGCTGATCTCGTGCTAGCTTGGAGGTTGTTGTGCCGTAACGTGTTCCGTCCGCACCCCTCCTGTGACTGATCTCCCACATCTCGATACCGTCTTGTCGGCTGAGTTGGTGACGCCTGCTGTCGAGGCTCCCATAGCTCCGCCGCCGCCACCGCCGAAGCCAGTGCTTCCTGACATGCCCGTCTCGACGGTCAAGGTCCCGGTGCGGTGGCTGATGCGTGAATCCACGGGCGCGGTACAGTCCCGAACTATTGTCGACCTGGCGAAACTGAAGCCTGCGCTCGATGCACAACCGATTGCGCTGACGCAGGAGTCCGCAATTCACTGTGCGGTCACCATGGACCTCGACGGTTCATGGGGTGGTCGACTTTTCCCGGTGGCCGGCGCCGCACCGCACACGGCGACTTTCTCTGCGTTCCGCCACTTGCTGGAGTGTGGCTGGGATCGTGAGTCGCCACCGCTGGCCGTGTCGCGCCGTTTCCTGTTCCGGCTGCTCGCCATGGATGAGGATCCGTCCATGTTGTACGAGATGGGCGAGGAGGCGGGCAGCAACAAGGAGTTGGCGAAGCGGCTGCGTGCGCATATCCGCGTCGAGGCTGCCGCGTTGCTGGCGCAGGCCGGTTATGAGCGAGACCCGCGCGTGCGAGGGGCAGCCATCCGCGCGACACAGCGTGTGATGGACTATCTGCGGTCGCCGCTGGCGGCCAAGCCATGGATTCGCGTCGGCAACAAGCAGGTGCTGGCGTCCGAGGCGTCGCCGCCGACGATGAGCTTTCTCCGGATGGCGGCGTTCATGCCAGAACTCCGGACGGAATATCACATGGGCATGGAGCTGTTGGGCAGGCACCTGATGCAGCCGGAACCGCGTCAGGAGCCGGTGCAGCAGATCGAGGGTGTGCTGGTGCCTGTTCCGAACGCAATCCTTGGCGACCGGTTACCGCACCGCAATGCGCTCGAGGCCGATGTTCCGGCTGCGCTGCACTGGTTGGAGATCATGGTTCGTCTTGGCGTCTTCCGTCGTCATGAGCCGTGGATCCGGATGTTCGAGCGTTTCGTGGAGAGTGCGGACCGGTATGGCGTGTGGCATCCGATGAAGGGTGATGCGATGCCGGCGACGACGGCTCGCGACCTGATCGGCTGGTTTCCGCTCGAGGATCATTCTACCTCGGAAGGGGAGCGTCGCTACAGCGACGTGACGCTTCGTGTCTCGCTGATCGCCAAGCTGATCGGGCGCGACCTGAATCTGGTGTAGTCTGCAGATGTCGCGCGCACCGAGGGCAGGGCGCGCAGTGCATCTGTCGAGTGACGCGATGTATCCGGCGGGCGAGTCGCATGCGACCGCCCGCCGGTTGTCGTTGCCGGATGGTGAGCAGGTCCGTGTGGTCGAAAGCGGTGATCCTGGTGCGCCGGCGTTGATCTTCCTGCATGGCTGGGGCTGTTCAGCGTATGCGTGGCGCCATTTTGCGGCACCTGCGGCGGCGTCGGGTTGGCGGACCATTGCAATCGATCTGCGGGGGCACGGACTGTCGGATCGTCCGAGTGAGGCAGGCAAGTACCGCCGCGAGGCAATGGTCGATCATCTCGAGGCGACGCTTAATGCGCTGGGCGTCGCGTCTGCGCCGATCGTGGCGCACTCCATGGGCGGTTCGGTCGCCGTGTCGTTCGCGATGCGTGCGCCAAAGCGAGTGCCGCGGCTGGCGTTGTTCGGGCCGGTCGGCTTCGGCATCGTGAATCGTGCCGCCTGGTCGCAGCTGTTGCCGCCGTCACTGACTGGTGCACTGTTGCCCAGCCGTATTCCGCGGTGGGCGGTGCGATTTGCGCTGAAGCATTCGCGTGGGGCGAAAGGGGTGTCGGATGAGCGCGAGGTGGACGAGTACTGGGCGCCGACGCAGTTCCCCGACTTCCTGAATGCCATGCGACTGCTTTTGCACGGTTTCACATGGGAGCCGTGGACCCCGACCGAGCTAGCTGCGCTCACGCAGCCGCTCATGCTGGTGTTTGGAGATCGTGATTCTGTCGTGAAGCCGCAGTCCGTGGCACCGACCCTCGTTCGCTGTCTGCCCGGTGCGCAGCTGCACGTGGCGCATGGGGCGGGACATGTCGTGCCTGAGGAGCGTCCCGAGTGGGCGCTGAAGTTGTTGCTCCCGTTTCTCAATCCGCCCGACGGCTGACGCGATTGCTCCCGTTTGTTGGTCCGCTCGGCGGCTGACGCTGTTGCCGCCGTTTCCCGGTCAGCCCGGCGGCTGATACTGTGCTTCCTGTTTCTTGGCTCGCTCATCCGGCTGATGCTCGGTTTTGCGCGTCGTGCGTCGTTTCGGGGTGACCGTCTTGCGGGTATCACTCGTCAGCGGGCCTGAGTACGTTACGAATCGAACGGCCGCTCGCGCCTGGGCGGAATGTTCACCGGCTGTGTGCGTCCCTCTGACGCGCGACCGTGCCGGCGTCCCACGCGATGAGCACTCCGTGCACACGCCGTAATCGCACAGACGGTCCGCGACGCTTCCCGTTTCGGCTCAGTGCGGTCGCGGCGATAGAGCCGGAGATCGGGACCGTTGCAGACCGCTTCACAGGTCGGCGCAAGCCGAACAGGCGACCTGGGGGCAACACACCGATACCTGTGAATTCACGTACACGACGCCCACGCACGGGCGGTCGTCCGCGCCCCGCTGGCGAAGGACCGACGACAGTAAGCGAGGCCGAGCACAACCTTGCGCCGGAACTGATTGAAGAGACGCCCGACTCGATTGCGGCGCAGATTGCCGCTGATGAACTGCGCGTCACGTTCGCGCAGCTCGATCTCGATCCCCGACTGCTGCGGTCGGTGATCGAGGCGGGGTATGAGTATCCCACACCGATTCAGCGCGAGGCGATTCCATTGGCGCTGCGCGGATCCGACATCATCGGGTTGGCGCAGACAGGCACCGGCAAGACGGCGGCCTTCACATTGCCATTGATCAGTCGGTTGCTGGATGGCCCGAAGCGCACGCGTGCGCTGGTGTTGACGCCGACGCGCGAGTTGGCGTTGCAGGTCGAGGAGAGTGTCCGCAAGTATGCTCGTGGTACGGGCATCGAGGTGGCGCCGATTTTCGGTGGTGTGCCGTACGAGCCGCAGGAGACTGCGTTGCGTCGTGGCGTCGACATCGTGGTTGCGACGCCAGGTCGCCTGCTCGATCACCTTGAGAAGCAGAACATGGTGCCGGATGATCTCGAGGTGCTGGTGCTGGACGAAGCCGATCGCATGCTGGACATGGGTTTTGCGCCGCAGATCAATCGCGTCGTCGAGCAGATCCCGGCGTATCGCCAGACGTTGCTCTTCAGTGCGACGATGCCGCCGGAAGTCGAGGCATTGGCGCGCAAGTATCTGCGTCGTCCGATTGTAGTGCAGGTTGGTCGTCGGAGCAGTGCGGCCGTGACCGTTGCGCATGCCGTGTATCCTGTACCGGCGGAGAAGAAGGTGGACCTGCTGGTGCATCTGTTGCGCCGTCCGGAGATGGATTCCGTGCTCGTCTTCACGCGCACGAAGCATGGTGCGGACAAGGTTGTGCGCAATCTCGAGAAAAACGACATCGCCTCGACGGCGATGCATGCCGACAAGACGCAGGCGCAGCGGATCAAGGCGTTAGAGGGATTCCGCGACGGGACGATTCGCGTGCTGGTTGCGACGGACATAGCGCAGCGCGGGTTGGACATCAACGGGATCTCGCATGTCATCAACTATGACGTGCCGCAGCAGGCCGAGGATTATGTGCATCGGATTGGTCGCACGGGGCGTGCGGCTGCGTCGGGTGATGCGGTCACGTTCATGGCGCCGGATGAGATTGCGATGGTGCGGACCATCGAGCGGGTGATCGGGCAGCAGATTCCGCGGGTGTCGGTGCCGGGGTACGATTTCGGATCTTCGTGAGTTGTGTGGGCGCGGGTCGGGTGTAGTTGTGCGGCAACCGGTTCTTTGTTTCGGTGCTGTGTGACGATTGGAACTGCTGACGGCTTTGGCGCAGAACTGCAGGACGTAGAGGTGCCGCACTCGCAGAACGGCAGTTCGGTTTGCGGCTTTGGTCCGGACTCCGCTCAGCAGGTACGCGGGCGGAGAAATGGCCTACGGTTTTGATGCAAAACTGCAGGACGCTGCGGTGCCTGACGCGCAGAACAAGGAAGTGGCGATCGTCTTTGGGATGGCCGTTCGTGTGTTCGCGGCACCGGAATTCGCAGCTGTCGCACAGGGGTAAGTCGTTTCTCACGTGCGGCGAATGCGGCCCAGGCGTGAGACGGCGAGAGCGGTGGAGGCGCTGCCGCGGGACAGGGTGATGGTGGCGGTCGCGGCACCCCAGCCGATACCCGTGGGACCGAAAGCGATGGAGTCGCGGGTGGTGCGCATGCGGACGCCATACTCGTCCAAATGCAGCGTGCGGATCGTGTCGGTGCCGGAGACCACGCTGAGCGTGTTCGCGATGGCGTCAATCCGCACTGCCGTGCGGCGTGATGCGGTGAGTGCCACGGATCGCGCGTCGGCGATGGCGCGGCCAGTGTCGACTGCGGCCATGCGAACCGTGATGCGGTCGCGCATGCCGATGAGTGCGGGAATGCTGATGCCGGCGATGATGCCGGTGACCGCGAGGACAATTGCGAGTTCGAGCAGCGTGAAACCTGGGCGCATCGGGTAACTCCGGTGATGGACGCGGCGACGATGCCGCGCGCACACGGGTCCTGCGACGCAGAAACGTGCAGGCGTCATGGTTCTGATGCCCGCGCACCTGTATCCGCGTTCCAATACCCGCGTTCCGATACCCGCGTCAGCCCGCGAGCAGCGCTTCGACTTCGGCCATCGTCGTGACCACGTGGGTCGCGCCGGCCGTCCGCATGTCGGCGGCGCTGACCATCGCGGCATAACCGATCACGCGCATGCCAGCCGCCAGCGCGGCTTGGACACCGAGCAGCGAATCCTCGATCACGATGCACTGCATCGGGGGCACGCCAAGTCGTGTGGCGGCGAGGAGGAACACGTCAGGTGCCGGCTTGCCGTGTGCGACCTCGGTGGCGCTGGTGATGCGGCCAGCAAGTCGTGGCAGGAGACCGGTGATACCAAGTGTCACCTGCATCTTCTCGTACGATCCACTGCTCGCGACAGCGTAGGGTGTGCCTGCGAGATCCAGCGCGTCGAGCACCGCCTCCACGCCGTGCACGGTGCGCAGCTCGCGCGCGAACACGGCGCCCGCCCGCTCGTCGAGCACGCGCAGAAAATCAGCGGGCGCGCGACGGCCGAGTTCCTGCTCGACGATCTGCATGCAGCTCGTCATGCTGCGACCCATGAACGTGTGCGTGGTTTCGGCGAACGAGTACGACAGACCGAGCTCGTTCAACATGCCGGTAAAGACGACGTTCATGAGCCGCTCGCTGTCCACCAGTACGCCGTCGCAATCGAAAATCACGGCGCCGGTTCGCCGGCTCGCGCCGTCGTTCCCGTTCGCATCGAGCGCGTCTTCCCTACTGCTCACCACGTCGGCACGCACGTCGCACGCACGCCGTCACTCACTTCATCGTGCCCATGGCTGTCACGCCGTTGAACAGTGCGTCGAGCGCGAGTACGCTGAGCGCCTTGACGCCCGTCGGCATCGCGGCCTCGTCCAGGTCAAACATCGGTGAGTGGTTAGCGGGCACGCCGAACGGATCGCGTCCGACCGGTGTCACGCCCAGGAAAAAGAACAGCCCCGGCACTCGCTGCAGGAATCGCGAGAAGTCCTCGGCCGGCATCGACAGCGCGCTCTCCAGCACCTTGCTGTCACCGAGGGCGTTGCGCAGCACACCGCTGGCGCGCGTGAACCAACGCGGGTCGTTGGTCGTGGTGGCGTAGCCTTCCATCAGCGTGACCGTCGCCGTGGCACCGCCGGCCGCAGCGTATTGCGTTGCGATGGCCGTGATCTGGTCGCGAACCGTCTGACGGGCCGTGGGGTTGAAGGTGCGGAAGGTGCCGAACATGACTGCGCTGTCGGGAATGATGTTTTCGCGCACGCCACCAATGAAGCCGCCGACCGTGACCACGGCCGGACCGGCGGTGAGGTCGATGTTGCGACTCACGATGGTCTGCAGCCCTGTGACGATCTGTGCGCCGATGACGATGGGATCGACACTGCGCCACGGCTGCGCGCCATGCGCCTGCCTGCCATGCACGACCACGCGCCAGTTATCGGTGCTCGCCATCATTGCTCCGCTCCGCGTGGACACCGTACCTGTGGGTCCTGGCCAGGTGTGGAGACCGTAGACAGCCTCGACGCGCGGATTGTCCAGCGCGCCGGCGTCGATCATCGCCTTGGCCCCCCCGTCCGGCGCGCCTTCCTCGGCAGCCTGGAACAGGAACGTCACGGTGCCGGGCAGCGTCGCCTTCATGCCAGCGAGCACCTCGGCCACACCCATCAGGATCGCGGTGTGTGCATCATGCCCGCAGGCATGCATCACGCCGACTATCTGGCCGTTGTACTGCGTGCTGACTTTCGAGGCGAACGGAAGGCCGGTCTGCTCGCTGACGGGCAGCGCATCCATGTCGGCGCGGAGTGCGACGGAGGGGCCGGGCTTTCCGCCCCGTAGTACACCAACGACACTGAACATGCCGCCGACATTCGTGCGCACCTCCATGCCGAGTGCTCTGAGGTGCGAGGCGACGACGCCCGCTGTGCGTTCCTCGGCAAAGCTGAGTTCGGGATGTTCGTGCAGATCGCGGCGCCATGACACCACCTTCGGCGTCACACGTGCAATTCGGGCGTCGAGATCGCGTGTAAGCGCCTGCGGGAGCGGCGGTGTCGCGGGGGCCTGTGCCGGAAGCGTCGCAGCAAGCAGGGTGAGGCAGGCAAGGGAGAGGAGTCGCATGGAAGTAATTGTATCAGACCCGTGAGAACGTGGCCCGGGCCGGTTACTTTTCCCGGTTGACTACACACCCAAACACCTACGTCATGCGCATTGCCATTTCCACCGGTGGCGGCGACGCCCCGGGACTGAACGCCGTCATTCGCGCAGCTGTCCTGTCCGCACTGGATCGCGGCTGGGAGATTCTCGGCATCAAGCGTGGCTACTACGGGCTCCTTGGCGAGGATGATGTCGTTCCGATGACGCGTGACATGGTTGCCGGCATCGGTCACCTCGGTGGAACGATTTTGCGGACGACGAACCGCGGTAATCCGTTTTCGTATCCGGTCCCGAATGGCGACGGCACATTTCGCGAGATCGATCGGTCTGACGAAGTGGTGGCGAATGCGCGTGCGCTGGGCATCGACGCAATCATCACCATCGGTGGTGACGGTTCGCTGTCCATTGCGCAGCGCCTGGTGGAAAAGGGCATGAAGATGGTCGCGGTTCCGAAGACCATCGACAATGACGTGAGCGGCACAATCACGACGTTCGGCTTCGACACCGCCGTGACGACCGCGATCGAGGCGATCGACAAGCTGCACACGACGGCCGAGAGCCATGATCGCGTGATGGTACTGGAGGTGATGGGTCGTGATGCCGGCTTCATCGCGTTGCATTCCGGCCTGTCGGCGAGCGCCGATGTGGTGCTGATCCCCGAAATTCCGTTCGACGTGGAGAAGGTGGTCAAGAAGATCCGGTCGCGTGATCTGGCTGGTCGTCGCTTCTCGATCGTGGTGGTGGCTGAGGGTGCGGTGCCGATCGGCGGTGAGGAGTCGATCCTCGGGCCGTCGATGCCAGGGCAGGCGAAGCGCGTCGGTGGGCTGGCCGGTCCGCTCGCCCGCACGCTGCAGGAGAAGACGGGCAAGGAAGCGCGCTCGATGGTGTTGGGTCACCTGCAGCGCGGTGGACAGCCGACCGGCTACGATCGCCTGCTGGCGACGCGCTTTGGGGGCGAAGCGGTTCGCGCCGTGGCGGAGGGCAAGTGGGGGCACATGGTTGCCCTGCAGTCGCCGAACATCGTGACGATCCCGATCGTCGAGGCGCTGCGCGAAGTGAAGCGCGTGGACCCAATGCACGACATCGTGCAGACTGCACGCGCGACCGGCATCTCGTTCGGCGACTGAGCCAACGCGATCGAAACCGGACTGTGTCCTGACCTCACTGCGTTTCGACCGCGAAGCCATCTGATGTGGGACAGCTGTCCGCTGCAGGGGACGGCCAACGCCAAGCACTGCTGAAGTGAACACTCGTCAAATTCATAGCTGGCAATGAGTTACGCTTTTGCTCACATGTGGCACCGGCTCTGCATTATCGGGGTACGAGTGGCTAGTGAGGAGCAGGTGTGTCAACCGGCTGATGGAGCGATTGCAGTGACGAGTGCGTGGCGAAGGGCAATTCTGGGGGCGGCGGTGGTCGGCGGTGCCGCGGTGAGTGAGGCGCAGTCGCCGTCGTCGCAATCCGACGTCCCGGCTGCGTACGTCCCGCCGGCCGGCATGTGCCGTATCTGGCTGCGCGACGTGCCACCCATGCAGCAGCCCGCGCCAACCGATTGCCGGACGGCGCTGCGCGGCAAGCCAGTCGGGTCGACGGTCATTTACGGGCCTGAGCCGAAGCGCAGCAGCATCATGCCGAACGACTGGACTCCTCGCTCCAGCAGCAGGCCGGCGCGCGATGACGACCGGTCGCGCACGCCGTTCCGCAGCGGTGACGACGGTTGCACCGATTTGAATCATGACGGTGTCTGCGACGAGACCGCGTCCGGTGAGTCGTGCACCGACGCCCGCGACATTCGCTGCGACGACACGACGCCCGCGCTGCCCGCGATGCGGTCGGCGGTGCAATGGACCGAGGGTCAGCGCCCGGTGGACATGCAGCGCTGGTTCGGATCGCTGAACGTGTCCGCACGGTTCGCGATGCCGCCCCGTGGCGGCTCGCCTGAGCGGGTGCAGTGGTTCGACACCGACGGTCGCCTCGTGCAGGTGTGGCTGGACCGGAACGGCGACGGGCGCGCCGATCGCGTGGAGCTGTACGGACACGACGGCCTGCGTGTGCGTGTGGTCGGGCAGTAGCACGAAATTCGGCGCGATGAGGCGGACGAGCCGGTGCACACACGTACAAGTACGGACCGCGTCACCGCTTGACAGTCGATCGGGATGTTGTAACTATCGGTCACAACTGAAATCCGTGGTCATTTGCCGCCTCTTGCCGCCACGCTAAACAACGAGCTAAAACGCGAATGCCCGGCGGCTTCATTGCGCCGGGCTTTGTCGTGTGTGGACGGTATTCCCGTGACTGCGAGTGTTGAGATGTCCCGTCTGCCGATTGCGATCTATCACGAACATCCCGACTGGTTCCGTCCACTGTTCACGGAACTGGAGCGTCGCGGCATTTCCTTTGAGCGATTGGATGCGGCCGCGCACCTGTTCGATCCAGCGGAGACCGAGGCACCATGGTCGCTGGTGTTCAATCGCGCGAGCCCCTCGGCGTACCTGCGCGGACATGCGCAGGCCACGTTCCATACGCTGCACTGGCTGCGGCACCTGGATACGCTGGGTGTGCCGGTGATCAATGGTGCCGATGCGTATGCGTACGAACTGTCGAAGGCGACGCAGCTGGACCTGCTGCGACAACTTGGCCTGCCGTTCCCGAAGGCGCGTGTCATCAACCATGCGTCGCGCGCCGTCGATGCGGCGAAGGGTTTCCGCTTTCCCGTGCTGGTGAAGGCGAACATCGGTGGGAGTGGTGCCGGTATCGTGCGATACGACAGCGTTGAGGCACTGGCTGATGCGGTGGCTGATGGCACCGTGGATCTGGGTGTGGACAGCACCGCGCTGGTACAGGAGTCGGCGCCGTTGCGTGATGGACACATCACGCGCGTGGAGACGCTGGGTGGCCATTTCCTGTACGCGATCAACGTGTACCCGCCGCAGGATTCATTCGACCTCTGCCCCGCTGACGCCTGCCAGACGACGAATGGCGTGGAGCTGGTGCGCGGCGCGTGTGCCATCGATGCACCGAAGACCGGCATGCGCGTGGAAGGTGCGCAGCCGCCGGCGGAGATCGTCGCGCAGGTGGAGCGGATCTCGCGCGCAGCAAACATCGACGTGGGTGGCATCGAGTACCTGATCGATGATCGCGATGGCCAGCACTACTTCTACGACATCAACGCGCTGTCGAACTTCGTGGCGGACGCGCCGAACGTCATCGGCTTCGATCCCTTCGTGCGGCTGGTCGACTACATCGAGGCGCGTGTGGCTGGTCCGCCGGCGCTGGTGTCGTGATGCGATACGGCTACTGGCTCCCCGTGTTCGGCGGCTGGCTGCGCAACGTGCCCGACGAAGGCATGTCAGCCACATGGCCCTACGTGCAGCGGCTCGCGCGACGGAGTGAGGAGATCGGGTTCGACCTCACGCTGATCGCAGAGCTGTTTCTGAATGACATCAAGGGTGCGGCGGCGCCTGCGCTGGACGCATGGTCCACCGCGGCAGCGCTCGCGGCGGTGACGTCAAAGCTCGAGTTGATGGTCGCGGTGCGCCCCACATTCCATCATCCCGCAACGCTTGCAAAGCAGGCGGCGAACATCGATCACATCAGCAACGGCCGGCTGTCGCTGAATGTGGTGTCGTCGTGGTGGAAGGACGAGGCGCGTCGGTATGGCGGCACGTTCGACGAGCATGACGACCGCTATGCACGCACCGCCGAGTGGCTGGACATCGTGAAGGGTGCCTGGACGGAGCCGTCGATCACGTACACGGGCAAGTATTACCAGGTCGAGGAGTTGATCGTGCAGCCCAAGCCCGCCGCGAGCTGGTCGCGTCCGCATCCGGTGTTGTATGCCGGAGGTGAATCGGAGGCCGGCAAGTCGTTGATCGCGTCGCAGTGCGATGCATTCGTGATGCACGGCGATCCGGTGGAGCGCGTCGCGCCGAAGATTGCAGACATGCGTGCACGACGTGAGCGTGCCGGCGGCCGGCCGTTGCAGTTCGGCATGGCGGCGTATGCGATCGTGCGCGACACGGAGGCCGAAGCGCAGCGGGAATTGGAGCGCATCACCAACGTGCAGCCCGGGTCGCCCGGATATCACAATTATCAGGACTGGATCGGCAACACGCAGCTGGAACAGCAGGTGTCGCTCCAGGACTACTCGGTGTCGAACCGCGGATTGCGCGCGGGGCTCGTGGGAACGCCGGAGCAGGTTGCCGACAGCATCCGTGCGTTCGAGTCGTCTGGTGTGGGGTTGCTGCTGCTGCAATGCAGTCCGCAGCTGGAAGAAATGGAGCGGTTTGCCGAGCAGGTGATGCCACTGGTCGGCAGCAGGGTGGTGGCGACCGCTGCGTGATCGATCCGGCTGGTCCGGCAGCGCGGTGGTTTACATCACGCGCTGCCGCGCTCGCCTGTAGACTTGAGCCATGGCCACGACCGCTGCGCCCAGCGCAACCCAGCGCCTCCGATCCATCGTCGGGGGTTCCATCGGCAACCTGGTCGAGTGGTACGACTGGTACGCCTACTCCGCCTTCTCGCTCTACTTCTCGAAGGCATTCTTTCCACCCGCCGATCAGACGGTGCAGCTGCTCAACGCAGCGGCCGTCTTCGCAGTCGGCTTTCTCATGCGGCCACTCGGCGGCTGGTTCATGGGTCGCTACGCAGACCGGCATGGGCGTCGCAATGCGCTGACGGCATCGGTGTTGCTGATGTGCGCTGGTTCGCTGCTGATTGCGATCACGCCGTCGTACGCCAGCATCGGCATCGCGGCACCGGCGCTGCTGGTGATCGCCCGCATGATGCAGGGGGTGAGCGTGGGCGGCGAGTATGGTGCGAGCGCGACGTACCTGAGCGAAATGGCCGGCAGCGCGCATCGCGGATTCTGGTCCAGCTTCCAGTACGTGACGCTGATCATGGGGCAGCTGCTCGCGCTTGGCGTGTTGCTGGTGCTGCAACGGCTGCTGGATGTGCAGGCACTGGAGGCGTGGGGGTGGCGCATTCCGTTCGTGATTGGTGCACTGTGCGCGCTGGTGGCGGTCGCACTGCGTCGCGGCATCGTGGAGACGAGTGCATTCACGCTGGCGCTCAAGGCGCACGACGCGCGCGGGTCGGCGCTGGCGAGCCTGCTCGCACATCCGCGATCAGTGCTGACGGTGTTCGGCTTGACGGCTGGCGGCACCGTCGCGTTCTACACCTTCACGACGTACGCGCAGAAGTTTCTGGTGAACACCGCAGGATTCACCAAGGCCGATGCGACGCTCGTCTCGGCGGGATCGCTGGCGATCTTCATGTGCGTGCAGCCGCTGGTCGGCGCGCTGTCGGACCGCATCGGTCGCCGGCCGGTGCTGATCGCGTTCGGCGTGGTGGGCACGCTTGGCACACTGCCGCTGCTCACCAGCCTCTCGCATGTGCGGAGCAATGCTGCGGCGTTGGCACTGCTGACACTCGCGCTGCTGGTGGTGAGCGGCTACACGGCGATCAATGCCGTGGTGAAGACGGAGCTCTTCCCCACACATGTGCGCGCACTCGGCGTGGCGTTTCCGTATGCGATCGCCGTGTCGATCTTTGGTGGGACCGCAGAGTATCTCGCGCTCTGGTTCAAGAACATGGGGCACGAGGCCTGGTTCTACTGGTACGTGACGGCATGCATTGCGGCGTCTCTCGCGGTGTATGCGACGATGCCCGAGACGCGACACAGCGAGGTGATGGGGGAGTGAGGGCGCGGCGGGTGTCGTGCGGACAGACCGTCCCGATGACCTGCGTGAGTCTGGCTCGTCTGCAGTCGTCTCCATTCCGCATTGCCGGCAAGTGCCCGGTCGACGGACGGGCGGCGCACGACGGACCTTTTACCAGGATCACATGCGTACTGCGATGATGCACCGCACCCTCGTCACGCTCGGCGTGGCCGGGCTGGCAGCCTGCGGCGATAGCACCGGCGGTGGCAGCACCGGCACGGTCACCGTGCGTCTCACCGATGCACCGATCGACAAGGTGCAGTCGGCCACCGTCTGGATCTCCAAGGTGTACCTTCTCGGCTCGGCAAATGACGACGCGAGCCGTTTGACCATCTCGGACCAGAAGTTCGAGTACAACCTGCTTTCCCTGCAGAACGGCGTCACGGCTGCGCTCGGATCGGCTGACATCCCGATCGGCACGTACACACAGTTGCGCCTCGTGGTCGACTCGGCGAAGATCGTGCTCAAGGCGCCGCTGACGTTCGCCGACGGCACCTCGCAGCGCACGCTGTTCGTGCCGAGTGGCGAGCAGAGCGGCCTGAAGGTGAACTTCGCGTCGCCAGTGCAGGTCACGGCTGGCGAAACAGTGCTGGTGGCCGACTTCGACGTGTCCCGCAGCTTCCTGCTCACGGGGCAGGCCGCTGCGCCGAACGGGGCGACATTCAAGCCGGTGATCCACGCTACGGTGCAGAACGTCGCGGCATCCATTGCTGGAACGGTGACGCCGGCGTCGGCGAAGGCGGGACTGGCAGCCGTGAATGCTGCGACAGGCGACACGGTCGCGACGACGCTGGCCGACGCGGTGACGGGCGCCTACAGGCTGCGGTTCCTGTCGCCGGGCACGTACAACGTGCTGGCGAAGGGCACCGCAGATGGATCAATGTTCAGCGCGACGAAGTCGAACGTGGTAGTGGGTGCATCGCAGGACCTGACGGGGGTGAACCTGCCGTAGGGGCCTCGAGCCGGTGCGCGTCGGCACGTCACGCGCACCGCAGCGCAGTTGCCGAGCGGTCGGATGATCGCCGCAGGCGCTGGCAGCAAATTCCGTTCGCGAATGGCGAGCCGAACCCATGCTCCAAACAACGGATCGTCGAGTCTGAACACGGCACTGCTGTTAACCGATGCGTTACAAACGATGAATTTCTTCCGACTCGGCGCAATTTGTGGAGGTCGAGGAGCACTGGACGGGCAGCTATGTGTTCGAGAACGAATGGCAGAGTTTGCGGACGCGCCGTGACGGGGAGCTGGAGATGACCAGCGCGCCCCACAGCTACCCGAGGCCGCAGCGGTTCGTGGTAGCGGTGAAGGTCATCGACATCTTCGGCAACGACACCACGAGCCTCGTCTCAGTCACGGTAGGCTGATTCCTGCGGTCGCGGGTAGATTTTCGTTATGCGTGACATCCGCGACCGATACCTCCCGCCAGACCCGGAAGCGTTCCGGGCGGCGCGCCCGAAGCGTGGGCGCATCATCATCATTGCACCTACCCGTGCAGCGTGCGAGACCATCGAGCTCGCGTTCACGCTGAATCTCCAGACGTACCTCGAGATTCATTACGGTGCACGCCTGCGTGAACTCGCCGCGAGCGGACGCGGGTTCGGCATCGTTGCCGGCACGGGCACAGGCAAGACGCTTGCGGTCCGACCGATCGCCGAGACGATTCTCGGTGAGGAGCTGATCGTCGGGGTCGTCAATCGCGAGCGCGAGGCGACACCCGACACCCCGCAGTGGAACGTGATCATCGTCACCACCGGCATCGCGCGGCGCTGGTTCCAGGACGGCGACATCGATCACCACGACACGGTGGTGGTTGACGAGATCCATCAGACGTCCGCCGAGCTTGAACTCTGCCTCGCGCTTGGCAAGCGTGCACGCTGCCGCTTCATCTGGTTGTCGGCGACGGTGGATCCGTCGTTCTATTCCCAGTATCTCGACAGCGGCGACGTGCTGGAGGTGTACAGCTTCGACGAAGCGAAGAAAGCGACGGTCGAGGTGCTCTCGCGCAATCCGGCTGACTTCCTGGATGACAGGTTCCTGAAGAAGGTGATCGCGGATCGGCGCGGCGTGGCGATGTTCCTGCCGACGCGCGCCGGGACCGAGGATGCTGCCCGTCATGTGCAGGAATCGTATCCCAAGATCCACGCGCAGCATTATCACGGTGGCGAGCCGATACGCGTGATTCGGCAGTATCTCGACGAAGGCGGCGTGCCCAAGCCGTTCTTCCTGTCGATGACGGCGGCCGGACAAAGTGCGATCACCGTGCAGGGACTGGATACGGTGATCATTGACGACACGCGGTTCACGAACATGGTGGACAAGGGTCGCAACGTGCTCACCCGCGTGCACCTTGGCGCGAACGAGCTGCTGCAGATGGCGGGACGCGTGCACGGCCGCGTGTCCGGGGGACGTGTCTTCATCCTGTCCGATCGGCGCATTCCGTTCGAGATGCTGAAGCCGGTGCTGCCGGAGTTCCAGCTGGCCGGTGACAGCGAACGCGTAGCGTTGACCTGCGCGGCGATCGGCGTGCGTGCCGATGATCTGGAGTTGCCGGTGCCGCTGGACAAGATCGCGTATCGCCGCGCAGTGACGCTTCTGGAAACGCGCAACATCGTCGCGAATGGCCGCTTGACCGACTACGGTCGCGCGGTCGAGAAGATGCCGGTGGAACGTGCGTGGGCCGAGCTACTGGTGAACAGCGACGACGACCTGGTGCCGTTCGTTGCGGTGATGAGCGGCGTGGAAAGCCTGCATCGCATGACGCGTGAGGATCGCAACCTGGATGGGATGCTGATTCCGAGCAGCGATCATCTCACGGCGTACAACGTGTACGCAGAGGCCTTCACAAAGTACGGGTATGTGGGCGACGTGTACGGGCTGCCGCGCCAGCTTTTTCATGATGAAATCGCGGAATGGGCCGAAGTGAAGGGCGTGCTGGTGAAGACGCTGGAGGATGCCGCGCTGGCGATGGCGAGTGTGTATCGCTCGCTGAACGCACCGCTTCCGACGAAGCTGGCGAAGGCGACCGAGGCGACGCGCGCGCGCTTCTCGGAGCTGATCGCGCAGGTGATGCCGTTCGACCTGGTGGTCGACGAGCAGACAGCGTGGGGCGAGTCGGCGCGTGTGGGAAAGACAAGTGTGTGCGGCAGTTGGGGCGCGGTGGCAGGCACGCTGCGCTTCTTTGCCGATCGCATGGGAATTCCGCGTGCGTCGATCGAGGGCACGCAGCTCACGCCGGCCCTGCTGCGGAAGTTCGCGACGTACGGCGAGAGCACCATCGCGTACGATCCGCACAAGCGGCAGGGGCAGCTGGTACGTACGCGCCACGTGACCTACGGCGGCTTTGAGCTGGAGCGCGAGACGGAAGTCATCGGCGAGTTTACGCCGGAGATCGCCGACACGGCGCGCGACGCGCTTGCTGACGCGTTCGCGACCGAGCGCGTGCGCCATCCGGCAGTGGATCGCAACCGGCCGATGATTGCCGAGGCGCGTGAAGTCTGGCGTCGCAGCGGTGGCGTGACGCCGCGCACGTCGCAGGCCGAGGTGACGGGGTGGTATCGCGAGCGCCTGCATACCGTGGAATCGGTGCAGGACCTGAAGCACCTGCAGGTGCGGATGACGTGGGACGATTGGATCACGCCCGAGCAGCGCGCTGCATACGACGATCTGCCACACCAGGTGATGGTGCGCGATCGGCAGGTGCCGATCGAGTACGACGTCGAGGAGCGGGACGACGGCACGTTCTTTGGCGTAGCGCGACTGCGGCTGCCGGAGAAGCTGGCGCGCACGCTGGTGACCGAGGAACTACCGCCGTTCGATAGGCCATATCGATTTGTCGTGGTGCGCGGGCAGCGTGGGTCAGCGCGCGGGCGCACGCTGGACGAGCTGCAGGATGCGCTGGATACCCCATGGATGCCGGACGAGCTGGCGACGCTAAGCGACCAGTACGGGCAGACAAAGGGCGGGCGTGAGCGGTCGCGTGAGGATTATCAGCGCGGCAAGGCGAGCCGTGCGGTAATCCCGCCAAAGCAGCGTGGACGCAAGGGCCGTTGAGCTTCGTGGCGCTCGATGCGGTGTGAGGGCGGCTTGGCGCATGCGGCGCCGAGCCGCTTCATGCATTCTGGCCTCCGTGCCGAATCTGATGCACGGCGGTGAAGAGCATGTACCGCATATTCCTGGCTAATCGGAGACTGTAGGACCATACAGTCCAGTATTTGTCACACAATCAGGGACCCATCGGTCCATGTACAGTCAGCGTGCGCGTGATATGTCGTTATATGCCAACGTTTTGCAAGTTTACTGTCGGTGGGCTTGCGCATAGGACCGGCCGGTCCTAGTTTCCCCATCGTGAATACACGTCGCGCCCAAATCCTCGATGCCGCTGCGGTCCTGATTGGGCGGCAAGGTTATTCGGCAACATCGATTGACGACGTGATCAAGGAGTCGCGGCTAAGCGGCAAGAGCCACTTCTACCACTACTTCCGCAGCAAAGAAGAGCTCGGCTTCGAGGTTCTGGATCGGCAGTTCGAGCGGTTTGCGGAGCGAGGTCTGGCCATTTTGCGCGAGCCGATGATCGATCCGATGGAGCGGCTCAGTTTGTTCATTGATTCGCTGGTCGCTGCGCACGCCGAGCGTGGTTGTCACGGTGGTTCGCCGTTCGGGACGCTGGCAGCCGAGATGTCGGATGCCCACGAGGGCTTTCGGCTTCGCATTGCGCAGGTGTTCGTGCGCTGGGCGAGTCAGATCCAGTCGCTCTTGTGGGAAGCGCGACCGCGGCTGCACGACGATGTGGACGCATTGCGACTGTCGCGTTTCATCATCGCTGCGCTCGAAGGTGGATTGATGATGTCGCGCGTGAAGCGTGACATCACGGTCTTGGAAGGAATTGCTCTGGATCTGAAACGGTTCATCGCCATACACCTTCGTGAGCCCGAAGGCGTCGCATCCAAAAGACGAGACGTCGCGAATGCATGACGCCCGGCACGCGCCCCGAATTGCCTATCGCGCAGTAGCACGAAATACGACGGGAACTACACTGGAGCACAACATGACTGCCACGCAGCATCAGGAAAGTTCAGAAACGTTGGTGGAATCGGCACCGCGTAGTGGCTCGCCGCTGGAAGGTCGCGCGCGCTTTGAAGCCGAGGCTCTCGTGCATCTCGACGCGATGTACAGTTTTGCGTTGAAGTTGTCCCGATCGCGTGATGACGCCGAGGATCTTGTTTCAGACACGATCCTGCGCGCATTCGAGCGGTGGGAGCAGTACCGGCTCGGCACCAACATTCGCGCGTGGCTCTTCACGATTCTCTATCACGTTTTCGTGAGTCGCAAGCGTCGTATCGACGCTCGCGAAGTGCAGGCCACGGACGAAACGGAAGGTTGGGGCGCATTCGAGCCGGTCGGCGAGTTGAATCCGGAGGCGCGCTTCTACGAAACGTTCCTGGATGCCGAGATCACGTCTGCGATCGACAACCTGCCTGATGAATATCGTGCGGCGGTGGTGCTGAGCGACATTCACGAGCTGCGTTACGCAGAGATTGCGCACATTCTCGGGGTTCCTGAGGGAACCGTGAAGAGTCGGCTGTTTCGTGGTCGCCGCATCCTGCAGAAGAAGTTGGTCGGGTACGCCATGGACATGGGTTACATCAAGTCGGTGCCTGAAGCGGCGTGAGATCAGGATGCCGGGCGATTGATGGGTAGTGGTGATCGACCACAATCCTTGTCACACGGAGTCGAAAAACCTCGAAGAACTGTACACGTTCTTCGAGGTTGTTGTTTTTCGTGAAGTCAACGCGGCGATGTCGCAGACGCGAAATGATGTTTCACGCATCCAGACGATCCGTACTGCTACAGACGATCGCGAGTGCCAATAGTGCTTCCCGACAGGGGAATCACATTGCAGTTGCACGCAGAATGTTGCTACTCACGCAGGCGGACGGTCGCTCTACTGTGCCTTCGTGACTCTGTATGCGCCAGGACGCATTGCGCGATGACTATCGATGAACGCACAATGTCAGGATGCCGTGAACGGCCGAAAGTTCGGGAGCGGCGGGGCGGTGCGCATGGGCTCGCGGGCGCGGTGACGGGCGGCCTTGGCGCGATTGCCGCAGGTGGCCATGTCGCACCAGCGACGACGACCGTTCTTGGTGCTGTCCAGGAAAACGCGACGACAGCGTGGGTCGCTGCAGCAGCGGACGCGGCCCAGCTCACCGGCGATCAGCGAGTCGGCACCATCGTCCACGACGGGCATCATCAGCGCGGCAAAGGCATCGCCGCCGGCGACGAAATTCCGCTCGTAGCTGCCGTCAGGCAAGATCTCGAGACGGCGAGTTCCGGCACTTCGACCCAGGACACGATTGATCTCGGCCACGGCTTCGGTGCGTGCATCTGGCGAGACTCCGCCATGTTCGGCGAGTGCCCGGAGCGCGCTGCGCACCCGTCGCGCGTCGAGCAGTGCTGCGGTGGCACCGGCGGGCTGTTGCTCGGCGCGTCGCACGATGGCCACCCGTCGATCATGATCGATCACGCCGACAGCGGCGAGCCACTCGAGCATCGTAGAAAAGTCTTTCAACGCATCGCGCCGGACGCCCAGTTCGATGTCATCGGTGTTGACGAAGTCCAGCCAGAGTCGATCACCGACGAAAATGAACGTACGGTGTTCTATTGGGACGATGACAAGTGCAGACACGGGGTCCTTCGCAGTAGGTATGACTTTGAAGTTACCCCGCAATTGCATTCACGTAAGCCGACCGGTCGGGTCGCTGGCTGCCTTTTGTTCATGACAGCCACAACCTTGTTGCCTGGCGTGACGCGCGTCATCGTGGGCTCCCTGAATCCGGTGAAGATCGCGGCCGTGCAGGCCGTGCTCGCGCGTTGCGGTCGTGACATCACGGTTGGTGGCATCGCGGTTGCTTCGGGCGTGCCGGACCAGCCGTGGGGTGACGAGGACACGCGCGCCGGCGCGCTGGCGAGGGCGCAAGCGGCGCTGGGCTGCGACGCCGATGCGCAGCTAGGCGTCGGACTGGAAGGGGGTGTGGTGCGTGAAACGGATGGGTCCGTGCGGACCTGCGCGTGGGCTGTCGTCATGGACCGGCAAGGCGTGTCGTGCAGCGGTGGCTCACTGGCCATGGCGCTGCCACCGGCGGTCATCGCACTGCTGGAGGCGGGTGTGGAGCTGGGGCATGCCATGGACGAGGTGGCGCGCACCGTGAATTCGAAGCACGGAAAGGGTGCCGTGGGGCTTTTGACGGCAGGCCTGATCACCAGGCAGGGCGCGTATGAGCCGCTGGTGACCTACGCGCTGTCACGCTGGATCGGGCGTGAACTCTGGGACGTGGATTCCGGCGGGCGTTAGCTTTCACGCATGTCATCGACCGACGAAGAGACGTACTACCGGAAGGGCTTCGGGCTGAAGGCCGTCGTTCAGGACATCCTGGCTGACGATTACACCGGTCGCCTGGTGGACCTGCTGCGGGCCAGCGAGTACACGCTGACCTCGGGCGACGTGACGGTGCGCCTCGCCAAGGAATTCGGATTCTGCTACGGTGTCGAGCGCGCGGTGGAGTACGCGTATCAGACCCGTCGCAAGTTCCCGGACCGGCGCGTGTTCCTCGCGGGCGAGATCATTCACAACCCGCATGTGAACCACAAGCTGCGGGAGATGGACATCACGTTCCTGCAGGCGAAGGGCACCGGCTTCGATTACTCGCTGGTGCAGCCTGACGACGTGGTGATCCTGCCGGCATTCGGCGTCACGATCCAGGACTTCGAGACACTGCGCGAGCTTGGTTGCATCATGGTGGACACGACCTGCGGCTCGGTGCTGAACGTCTGGAAGCGGGTGGAGAAGTACGCGCGCGATGGCTTCACGTCGCTGATCCACGGCAAGCACTATCACGAGGAGACGCGCGCGACCGCGTCGCAGGTGCAGAAATATCCCGAAGGCCGCTACCTCGTGGTGCGTGACATGGCGGAGGCGGGGCTGGTGTGCGATTACATCGAAGGAAAGTGGAATCGCGAGGCGTTCCTGGAAAAGTTCGCGGCGGATCGTGCATCGCCGGGCTTCGATCCGGATCAGCACCTGACGCGCATCGGCGTGGCGAACCAGACCACGATGCTCGCGCGTGAGTCGCTGGCCATTGGTGAGGAAGTGGGGCAGGCCATGGCACGTGCACATGGCGCCGGCTACCGCGAGACGAACTTCCGCACATTCGATACGATTTGTTCGGCCACGCAGGACCGGCAGGATGCGGTGGACGAGCTGCTGCAGGAGCCGCTGGACGTGATGCTGGTGGTGGGCGGCTACAACTCGAGCAACACGATATCGCTGGCGGCGATCTGTGCCGACAAGGTGCCGACGTTTCATGTAGAGGACGCGGAGGGCATTGATCCGGCCACAGGTATCGTGCGCTTCCGCCCGATCGGTCTGCATGTGGATGAGGAGATGCGCGCAGGCTGGATGCCGTCGTCGGGACCCGTGCGTGTCGGCATCACCGCGGGTGCGAGCACGCCAAACAACAAGATCGGGGAAGCGGTGGCGCGCATCTTCCAGACTCGTGGCATCGATCCGGCCCTGATCGGGTGAACGCGGATCAGCTGCGCGCATTTGCGTATTACCTGTCGATCGGCGACGGGTTGTCGGCCGACGTGTCGCCGGCGCTGGATCTGAAGGTGGCCGACATCAGCGTGGCGCTGGAACGGGACGCGAACAGTGGTGAGGTGCCGCCGGTGGGTGCTGGTTCGCTGCTCTTCCGTAACGACGACGAGCGCTGGCCGGATTTCATCGGTGACGACCTGCACACGCTGTCCGGTTGCGCTGCGATGCGGCGACTGGCGACCGACGGCGCGAGCATCGGCGACATCTTCGACGAGCAGGTAATGGCGCTCGAGCCAAGCGATGCGCCGACACTGATCACGCTGACGGCTGGTGCGATCGACCTGCTGAGTGCCGTGGCCACGCAGCCGGCACCAGCGCGCATGCAGGCAATCGTGCGCGATGCGGTGACCGGCGTGATCGCCCTGGCTGAGGTCCTGCAGGGCAAGTTCAGCGACCTGACCTTGTTACTGACCACGCTGCCCGACCCCACGGACGGCCTGGGCGTGTTTCCTGACGAACGCGCGGGCGATGCGATCCCGATCACGGCGCTGCTGGAATTCAATGCGCAGCTGCGGGAACGCGCCGCGGTGCTGCACGACACGATCGTCACCGATGCGCATGCCGCGTTCATGGGCCGTGGCGTGACCGCGCCCGAGTCGGACCGGTGGTTCTGGCGTCGGAACCCGCATGAGCCGAGCGGCGCCGGTGCATCGGGGTTGCGCGGCGTCTGGCTGGACGCGCTGCGTACTCTTTAAGACGGTACGTCGGGCTGTTCGGCGAGACGCGGTCGGGCGTTTCCGCTTCGCGTGCGTGCGTCGTGCGCCTGCGACGGCCGTAGAAACCAATTGGCGTACACTGGCCCTGACTGGCGTGCGACGGTCCCGCGTGTAGCGTACCCGTTTCAGGGTTGCTCACGGGTGAGCAGCGTCCAGCATCGCGCATGAGGCGGTGCGACCAGTCACGCAGATGGAGCAGAGCATGTCGGCAACGCTCGAGCAGGAAGGTATTGCGACCGTCCCCGCCGCCGCATCGCGGATGCGCATGACGATTCCGATCCGGTCACGCTATGACAACTGGATCAACGGCGAGTATGCAGCGCCCGCACGTGGCCAGTATTTTTCCAACCCGAGCCCTGTCACTGGTCAGCACCTATGCGACGTGGCTCGCGGCACGGCCGCAGACATCGAGCGCGCGCTCGATGCCGCGCACGCCGCGTTCAAGACGTGGGGCCGGACGTCGGCAGCGGAACGTGCGAGTATCCTGAACAAGATTGCCGACCGCGTCGAAGCGAACCTGGAAGCCCTGGCCGTGATCGAGACGATTGACAATGGCAAGCCGATCCGTGAGACGATGGCGGCCGACATGCCGCTGGTCATCGACCACTTCCGCTACTTCGCGGGCTGCATCCGGGCGCAGGAAGGTGGGCTCTCGCAGCTGGATGACGACACGGTTGCGTACCACTTCAACGAGCCGCTGGGCGTGGTGGGCCAGATCATTCCGTGGAACTTCCCGTTGCTGATGGCGACGTGGAAGCTGGCGCCGGCGCTCGCCGCCGGAAACTGCGTCGTGATGAAGCCGGCTGAACAGACGCCGGTGAGCATCATGGCGTTCATGGAGTTGGTCGCCGACCTGCTGCCGCCTGGTGTGGTGAACATCGTGCAGGGCTTCGGCATCGAGGCAGGCAAGCCGCTCGCGAGCAGCAACCGCATTGCCAAGATCGCATTCACGGGTGAGACGACGACCGGTCGCCTGATCATGCAGTACGCGTCGGAGAACCTGATCCCGGTGACGCTGGAACTGGGCGGTAAGAGCCCGAACATCTTCTTCGAGGATGTGATGGAGCATGACGACGACTTCTTCGACAAGGCGCTCGAAGGGTTTGGCATGTTCGCGTTGAATCAGGGCGAAGTCTGCACCTGTCCGTCGCGCGCGCTGGTCCAGGAGTCGATCTACGACGCGTTCATGGAGCGTGCGACGGCGCGTGTGGCAGCGTTCAAGCTCGGTCATCCGCTCGAGGCGAGCACGCAGATCGGTGCGCAGGCGTCGAACGACCAGCTGGAGAAGATCCTCAGCTACTTCGACATCGGCCGCGCGGAAGGTGCACGGGTGCGCATCGGTGGCGAGCGGTACATGCAGGAGGGCGAACTGGCGGGCGGGTACTACGTGAAGCCGACGATCTTCGAGGGGAACAACAGCATGCGCGTGTTCCAGGAGGAAATCTTCGGCCCGGTGGTGTCGGTGGCGAAGTTCAAGACGCAGGATGAGGCGCTGCACATGGCGAATGACACGCTGTATGGTCTTGGCGCCGGCATCTGGACTCGCGACATCAACACGGCCTATCGCTTCGGCCGCGAGATCCAGGCAGGTCGCGTGTGGACGAACTGCTATCACGCCTATCCGGCCCACGCGACGTTCGGCGGCTACAAGCAGAGCGGCATCGGTCGCGAGAATCACTTGCAGATGCTGAATCACTACCAGCAGACGAAGAACATGCTGGTGAGCTACAGCCCGAAGGCGCTCGGGTTCTTCTGAGATCCCGGTTTCGGCAGGCGGCAATTGCAACGGCAATTTCTTCAATTGCAACTGCTTCGACGCAAAACTGTTGCTGTATGCAGTTCTGCGTCGAGATGTCAACGATGCACGTCGCGCTGTGGAAGCCAGTCACGGATACCAGGAGCAGGGATGGCCGAGCGGGTGGATTGCACGCCGGACGCCGTAGCGTTGATCGACCAGCTGGTGGCGCAGCATGGGCCTCTGCTGTTTCACCAGTCGGGCGGGTGCTGTGACGGCAGTGCGCCGATGTGTTACCAGCGCGGTGAGTTCAGGATCGGGGCGCGTGACGTGCTGCTCGGCATCATTCATGGCGAGACGCCGGTGTACATCGGCGCGGCGCAGTTCGAGTATTGGCAGCACACACGGCTCACGATCGACGTGGTGCCGGGGCGGGGTGCAGGATTTTCACTTGAGGCGCCGGAGGGTGTACGGTTTCTGACCCGATCGCGGTTGTTCACCGACGCGGAGTCGGTGGAGATGCTGTTGGCGGGTCCACCACTGCGCGGGCCCGAGGCGGCGGGGCTGGCCTAGGCGCGATGAGCGCGCGATGCGAAGGTATGGCTGTCGAACCGGCCATCACGCAGGCCGCTCGTGACGGACGCAACGCTGGAGCATCGGTCCGGTGTGGTGTAGGCTTGGGAAGAGTCGTTCGACCCCATCCTTGCCGAATGCCGTGAACCCGCCGATGTATTCACCGAAGATCGCCACCGCGCGCCGCTGCGCGTTGCTACTGGTGTTGCTGTGCACCATGCTCCCGTCATTCGCTGCCGCGCAGGGCGCGCCGCGCGCGAAGAAGGCGAGGAAGGCCGCCGCTCGCTCAGCGGCTCGGTCGGCGCCGCGCGACACCACACCGAAGCCGCCACGCTCCCCGGCTCGCCCACCCGTGGTGCGAGGCCGTAGTGCCTCCGACAGCTCGGCCATCGCATCACTGGACCGCGATTCGGTCGGTAATTCCCGCTGGCCGGTTCGCCTTCCCGCATATGCAGCCGGCGCGCTGCTGCCAAGACACCGTGTCGTCGCGTTCTACGGCAATCCGCTGTCGCGGCGCATGGGCATTCTCGGTGAACTGGACCCGGAGCCGATGCTCGCGAAGCTGGACCGTGAAGTCGCAGTCTGGCGTGCCGCCGATCCGTCGACGCCCGTCCTGCCGGCACTGCACCTGATTGCGACCGTCGCGCAGGGATCGGCGGGGCGCGACAACAAGTGGCGCACACGGATGAACGACTCGCTGATCGCAAAAGTCATCCGGTGGGCCGACACGCGCAACGCGCTGGTCTTCCTGGACATCCAGGTCGCGAAGAGCACGATTCAGCAGGAGCTGCCCGTCATCATGAAGTGGCTCGAGCGCCCCAACGTGCACCTCGGTATCGACGCCGAATTCAGCATGAAGGACGGCTCGAATCCAGGGCGGCGCGTCGGCACGTACGATGCACGTGACATCAACTGGGTGCAGGACCAGCTCGCCGATCTGGTGAAGCGCCGGAACCTGCCGCCCAAGCTGCTGATCGTGCATCGCTACACGCGACCGATGATCACGAACTACCGCAACATCCGGTTCGACCCGAACGTGCAGGTGGTGATGCACATGGACGGATGGGGCACTCCGCCGATCAAGATCTCCAGCTATCGCTCGTACGTGCGTGACGAGCCGGTGCAGTTCACGGGATTCAAGCTGTTCTACAAGAATGACATGCGTACTCGTTCGAAAATGATGGTGCCGGGCGAAGTGCTCCGCCTCTGGCCGAAGCCGCTCTACATCCAGTACCAGTAGGCGGCAGGTGGCGCGGTGCCTGCCTGCGAAACGCGGTGATCACGCTGGTCGTGATCACCGCGTTTCAGTTGTGCTCGGGAGGCCCGTCGACCGTCAGGGAATCAGTGCGGCCGTCACTGGACGTGACAAGGCGTCGAGCCGCTTGACGATCGCCGCCAGTTCGGCCTTGAGCGTCACCAGCCGGTTGGCGGCATCGCGCGGTACGCGCTGGTCGGCGCCGAGCGTCATGCTGTAGAGATACTCGAGCTGTGCAAGAAGCATTGGTCGCTGGTAGCGACCCTCGACATTCTCCAGTGCCCGCACAATATCCTCCGCCTCGCGCAGCATCGGCGCACCACGCGCCTGCACCTGCGTGCGCACGTCCTTTGCACGGGCGGTGGCGCTGCGCGCCTCGGCGATGACCGCGCGCACGGCCAGTTCATGCGCTTCCTGCGCGATGAGCACCGCGTCCGTGATGCCGTCGATGCGAACGCGCGGATCGGCCTGCACCACGAGCGGCTGCACGAGCGTGTCCTGATCGACGATGAGGCGCACGCTGTAGCGTCCCGGTGCGACCATCGGCCCGCGACCACCGGGGCTCGTGGCGTGCATCAGGTCCCACGTGAAGCGATTCTCGCCGATGTTGTCGCTGATCGCCGTCGCGGCGCTGGTGCGTGCACGTGGCGCACGCATGCCCTGCTCGGTCGTCACACGTGCGGCAGCACCTGCGGTGCTGAAGCTGCGCACGATCACGCCCGCGGCGTTGCGGATTTCGAGCTTTGGCGCGGCGGTCGGTGCTGCACCGAGCCAATAATCGATCGTCGCGGCCGGACCGGGATACTCGGGACTTCCGCTCACGGCCGGCACGGCCTGATGACGCCAGCGGATTGCGGTACGCGGCGCATGCAGCACGGCTTTTTTCGAGAGGTTCGCTTCGCTGTACTGCGTCAGCGGCGAGAGGTCATCGAGAATCCAGAACCCGCGACCCATCGTCGAGAGCACGAGGTCACCGCGATGCACCTGGATGTCGGTGATCGGCGTGACCGGGAGGTTGCGCTGCATCTGCATCCACGATGCGCCATCATCGTTGCTGACGTACAGCCCGAACTCGGTGCCGAGGTAGAGCAGGCCCTGACGGTCGGGATCCTCTCGCACGACGCGTGTCGGCGAATCATCGGGCACACCGTTGGTGCCGGTGGTCAGCAACGTCCAGGTGCGGCCGTAATCAGTGGTACGATAGGCGTACGGCTTGAAATCGCCGAGCAGGTAGCGGTAGATGGCGACGTACGCCGTGCCCTTGCGATGGCGCGACACATCGATGTTCTGCACGCGACCACCGGGCGGCATCGATGGTGGCGTGACCTTGGTCCAAGTGAGACCGTTGTCGCGCGTGATATGCACCGGCCCGTCGTTCGCGCCCGTCCAGATCACGCCCGGCTCGATCGTCGATTCCTTGATTGCGTACAGCGTGGAGTAGTACTCCTCGCCGGTCACGTCGCGCGTGATCGGGCCGCCGCTGATGCCCTGTGCCTGCGGATCGTTCGCTGTCAGGTCGGGCGACATGCGCTCCCACGTGACGCCTTCGTCGCGCGAGCGATGCAGGAACTGCGAGCCGAAGTACACGGTACCGCGCACGTTCGGCGATGCGAGCATCGGGGCCACGCGCTGGAACCGGTACTGCAGGTCCTTGGGATCGTTGCCGTACAGCGACTCCACGCCGATCCACGAGTTTTGTTCCTGGCCCGTACTCATGTGCAGGCGCGAGAACTGGCCCTTGCACGCGCCGTACACGACATCGCGATTCCACGGGCTGGGCAGCACCGGGCCAGTTTCGCATCCCGGACCGGCCATCCAGTACTGCGCCGGCTGGTCGGGGCGGTTGCTCAGCCACGGCAGCGACGGAACGATCAGCGTGCCGCCCTGATCCTGCTGCGCGCCATAGAGCTTGTACGGGTAGTTGTCGTCCACGAAGACCTGGTAGATCTCCGGTGTGCCCTGGTTGTACTGCGTGCTCCAGCTGGTGCCGCCATCGATGGAGACGTTCGCGCCGCCGTCGTTGGACTGCACCATGAAGTTCGGATCGGTGGGGTTGATCCAGATGTCGTGGTTGTCGCCGTGCGGTGTCTCGGCGGCGGCAAAGGTACGGCCGGCATCGGTGCTCTTCCACATCGTCTCGTTCTGCACGTATACCACGTCGGCGTTCAGCGGATCGGCGTCGATGTTGGTGTAGTAGAACGGCCGCAGGAGCAGCGCGTTCATGCCTGACACCTGCGTCCACGTCTCGCCCGCGTCGTCGGAACGGTACACACCCGCCTTCGGCTTCTCGGCTTCCACCAACACGTAGACGCGGCGTGGTGCGGCCGCTGACACGGCGATGTTCGACTTGCCGAGGATGCCCGTGGGCAGGCCGCCGCCAAGCTTCGTCCAGGTGGTGCCGCCATCGGTGCTGCGATAGATGCCGCCGTCATCGCGGCTGCCGGAGACGATTGCCCACGGACGACGCACGCCGCGCCAGGCGGCCGCGTACAGTGTGTTCGGGTCGTCCGGCTTGGCGACGATGTCGGTGATGCCGGTGGAGTCGTTCACGAAGAGCACCTGCTCCCATGATACGCCACCGTCCTTCGTGCGATAGACGCCGCGTTCCTTCGAGTTGCTGAACGGCATGCCCTGCGCGGCGACGAATGCGACGTCGGGATTCGCGGGATGCACCACCATCGCGCCGACCTGCCCGATGTTGCGCAGGCCGACGAACTTCCACGACTTGCCCGCGTCGGTGGATCGATAGATACCGCGTCCCACGATCACGTTGGAGCGGATGCCGTCTGAGCCGGTGCCGACCCAGACGATGTCGGGGTTCGACGGTGCAACGCGGATCGCGCCGATGGAGCCGGTGGACAGGAAGCCGTCGGAGACGTTGTTCCAGTGGTTGCCGGCGTCGGTGGTCTTCCAGATGCCGCCACCGGAGGCGCCAAGATAGAACTCGAGTTTCCGTTGCGGCACGCCGGCCACGGTGGTGGCGCGGCCGCCGCGGAACGGGCCGACATTGCGGAACCGCAGCGCCTGCGTGGCGCGGGGGTCGACGCCGCCAGGGGCCTGCGCGTCGACCGACGTGACGAGCGGCGCGATGAGCGCGGCGCCGAGTGCGGCGGCGCGCATGAGTGTGCGGAAGCTGTGCATGTTGGGTGTGCTGGAGAGTCGGTGGCGCTCATCAGCATACGCAGTGGCGCGGTCGAGTGCTCTGCGGTGCAACGCGTCACTGCGTTCAGGCTGGTACGGAGACGAGGGCGGCATCGCCGTCGCATTCGTCGGCTCGCTAAGTTGACGGCCGGAAGCCCCTTCCTGTCGAGCGCGGCACCCTGCGCCATCACAGCTCCCCTGCCGATACATGCGAACACTTGCGCTCGCGCTCCTGCTGACGGTCTCGTGCACACTTGGCGCGCAGCAGCGCCCACCAACGACGGGCGCTCTGCCACCCGTCAGCCCCGAGGCGGTGGCGGGTGCCCCCGCGGCAGCCG
>JACMPK010000110.1 GCA_014377535.1 Gemmatimonadaceae bacterium | reverse complement strand
TTGGCACAGTTCGGGTCCAGCGGCGCGAGGCGAAGGCGGACCAATTCCTTGTTCACGGCCATCAGGTCCGTCGCCCAGACCTGCGACAGTCGCGTCGTATAGCGTCCCAGCTGCGTGGACAATATCCCGAAGATCTCGGGCATGTTCGTCGTCGGGCGACCGTCGCCGCGCTCGGCCATCGACAGCAGCGTCGCAAGCCGGTTGTTCACACGGATCGGGAAATTCAGCGGGTCCTGACCGCTCTGGTTGCGGACCTGATAGACGCTGTCCTCCACCACCGACGCGTTGGCGACCAGCGTCCCACCTGCCGCCTTCAGTGCCGCATCGTCAGCGGCCTTCTTCTGCCGATCGGCCAGCTGCGCCTTCACGCGGCGGATGGCGATGACCGACGCGTTGGCCTCGGTGGCCTTGTCGCGCACACGCGAGCCGAACGCATACTGCGCCCGCATGTCCGCGGCCGTCACATCGGTGATCCACGGATTCGCCTTCACCACCAGCGGCGTGCTCACGACACGATTGTCGGCAGTCAGGCGCGCCGTGTAGCGACCCGGTGGCACGGCGGGACCCGCGGTGCCGGCGCCCCAGAGAATCATGCCTGGAAAGGTCGTGATGCCCTGCGTGCGTAGATCCCACACCAGCGAATTGAGTCCCGCATGATTCGGCAGCGTGGTTTCGCCGCCGCGGCGACGTCCACCAGCGCGTGGCGAGCCGGCGGCGGCGGTGTCGGGCTCGATCGTGCGCAGCACGGCTCCCGCCGAGTCCAGGATCTCGAGCATCGCACGTGTCGGCGTGCGCTTGAGCACGTAGCTGATCGTCAGCCCGCCTGCCGAGCGAAAGCCGGGCGGCGGCGTGAAGAGGTGCACATCCGTGGCCATCAGCGCGGGTGTCGCCTGACGCAGCGGCGTGATGTTGTCCAGCACCCAGAAGCCGCGACCATGCGTCGCGATCACCAGCTCGTTCGCTTCCACGATCACGTCGGATACCGGCACGTCGGGCATGTTCAGCATCAGCGGCTGCCATGACGCACCGTCGTCGTACGACAGGTACATGCCATGCTGCGTACCGGCGTAGAGCAGGCCCTTGCGCGTCGGGTCCTCGCGCACCGCATGCACATACGCGTCGGCGCGAATACCACTCACGATCTTCGTCCAGGAGCGACCGTAATCGGTCGTCCGCCAGATGTACGGCGAGAAGTCATTCAGCAGCGGCTTGCGCACCGACATGTATGCGGTGCCGGGCGCGAAGTTCGACGCATCGATCTGGCTCACGCGGCCAAAGTCCGGCATGTCCTTCGGCGTGATGTTCGTCCATGTCTTGCCACCGTCGCGCGTCACGTGCACCAGCCCATCGTCGGAGCCGGTCCAGATCACGTTGATGTCCTTCTTGCCCGGTGCGACGGAGAAGATCGTGCCGTACACCTCGGGACCATTCATGTCGCCGGTGATCGGGCCGCCTGATTTCTCCTGCGTGATCGGGTCGTGCCGCGTAAGGTCACCGCTCAGCGCCGCCCACGTTTTGCCGCCATCCATCGTGCGCCAGAGGCGCTGTGACGACACGTACAGCGATTTCCTGTCGATGGGCGAAAAGATGATCGGGTACGTCCACTGCCAACGCTCGCGAATCTCCTTCGACGGTTCACCCGAGTAAAACCATGGGTACGGGTTCACCTCACGCGCCTGCCCCGTGCGCCGGTCGTACTTGTCGAGGTACGCGCCGTTGTTCGTGCCCGAGTAGAAGAGATCAGGATTACGCGGGTCCGGCGCGATGTAGCCGGGTTCACCGCCGCCGGCCATGTAGCTCACCGCCATGCCGCCCGACGCGAGGTCGGAATCCATGCGCTTCAGCGCACCGGTGTCGGTGCCGGCCAGTCGTGCAGCCTGGTTCGCACGAAAGGCGGCGAGGTTCCAGTTGTACGGCGTGCAGAGCGTGCTGTTGTCCTGCTGCGACCCGCAGACGTGAAACGGCATGTGGGTCGTCGTGATCGCGTGGTACCACTGCGCCGTCGGGTAGTCCTCTGCCGTCCACTTCCCGCCCGTGTTCATGGACACCGCGCCGCCACCATCGTTGGCGACCACCAGGTGCGACGGATCGTCCGGGTCGACCCAGAGATCGTGGAAGTCGCCATGCGTGCCGTTGTCGATCTCCTTCAACGTCTTGCCGGCATCGGTGCTGCGGAACAGCGAGGTGTTCTGCGCATACACGACGTCCGCGTTCCGGTGATCGGCGAAAATGTGCGTGTAGTAGAACGCGCGCTGA
>JACMPK010000011.1 GCA_014377535.1 Gemmatimonadaceae bacterium | reverse complement strand
TGTTGCCGTAATCAAATGCCACGGCTCCGCGATCCTGCATGGTGACGATCGCGTGGACATGTGCCACCATGGCATCGCGCACACGCGCGAGGTACGCATCAGGCATCGAGCGCCTGAGCATGTCGACATCCTCGTCCGGACTCGTCACCGGGAGGTATCCGACCATTGGATCGTGCGACGAGGTCTGGTCGGTCACGAGCTCCGGCGTGAAGTCGCGGGCTACCATCTGCGGCAGCACCTCGGCCGCATTGCCGAGCAGGCCGATGGAGAGTGCGCGCCGCTCAGTCCGTGCGCGTTCGGCCTGAGAAATTGCATCATCGAGCGACGATGCCACGGTGTCGAGGTAGCGTGTCTCGAGCCGGCGCTGGATGCGCGTCGCGTCGACCTCGATGCAGATGCTGACACCGCCAGCGAGCGACACGGCGAGCGGCTGCGCGCCACCCATGCCACCGAGTCCCGCGGTCACGGTGATCGTTCCTGCAAGCGTCCCGTTGAAGTGCTGATCGGCCGCGGCGGCAAAGGTCTCGTACGTGCCTTGCAAGATTCCCTGCGTGCCGATGTAGATCCAGCTGCCCGCCGTCATCTGGCCGTACATCATGAGACCGAGCTTGTCGAGTCGATCGAACTCCTCCCAGGTCGCCCACTTCGGCACCAGGTTCGAGTTGGCGATGAGCACCCGTGGCGCGTGCGTGTACGTCTGCAGGACAGCCACCGGCTTGCCCGACTGCACGAGCAGCGTTTCGTCATTCTCGAGCCGGTCCAATGTCGCCACGATATGCTGGTAACTCTGCCAGTCACGCGCAGCCTTGCCGCGGCCGCCGTACACGATGAGCTCGTCCGGCTTCTCTGCGACATCGGGGTCGAGATTGTTCATGAGCATGCGCTTCGCTGCTTCTTGAATCCATCCCTTGGCGGTCCTGACGTTCCCGCGTGCGGCTCGAATGATCGGCGTCATGTCTGAATACACGGGTGATGATGAGCATACGCTAACAAGTGCAACGCATGTTTTGATATATCAATCAGTCCCGTTTGTCGGGCCGGATTTGCAAGCGAACGGGTCAAGACTGAGCAGCGCTTCTGCAGCGCAACTCCGCACACTTTTCAGGGTACGTGTTTGTCACCACACGCGCTGATCGTGCGCGCTGTTCCGCTTCCGCATTCCATTACACGGTTTCCGATGCCTTTGGCTGACTCGGCTTACATACTGCTGCGCAACATGATCATCTCCGGTGAGCTGCCGCCGGACAGTGCAATTACTGAGAACTCGATCGTCGAGAGGCTCGCAATTGGGAAGACACCGGTACGCGAAGCGATGCGGCGCCTGGTCCTGGAAGGATTGCTGAATGTGACGCCGCGCCTGGGCTACGTGGTCGTCGGGATCACGCGCCGGGACATAGAAGAGATCTTTCAATTGCGCGTCATCGCCGAAGTCGCCGCGGCACACCTTGCAATGGAAAACCTTGACGATGTCGCGCTGGATCAACTCACTGAACTGAGCGCCATCGGCTACGATCCCGACGATCACGAGTCGCTTCTGACATACGTTGGCGTGAATGCGGAATTTCACGACATCATTGCTGGCGCAAGCGGTAACCGTCGACTTGCCGACTTGGTGAGTCGTCTGGTAATGGAAAGCAGGCGTTTCATCCAGGTTGCCGTCCTTTCCGAAGAACATGGGCGCCAAGTCTCGGAGCAGCATGTCGCGATCATCAACGCACTCCGCGAGCGTGATGCGGACGCAGTCGCTTCGACGATTCGCGCCCATGTCGAAGGTCGGCTCAACGTGACACTCGAATGCTTTCTGGCCGGCGTGACGCACTCGTCGTCGAACGGGAGCCACTGAGGCAGACGCGACGTAAACTCGTGTCTGCGCGGGTCCCGGTCGCCGATTAGTCTTCGACGCGACAGTGACAGGCGCGTGCGGCCCGTGGTGGGCCGGTGGCCACGCAACAAGCCACGCGCTCACCTCTTCTCGCGAGTTCTCATGAAGTGGGACGATAATGGACCGAGCCGTGACCTCGAAGACCGTCGCGGCGAATCTGGCGGCGGCCGGGGCGGGTTCCGCCTCGGTGGTGGCCGCATGGGTATCGGCGGGTTCATCGTGCTGCTGGTGCTCAGCGTCGTCTTCAAGACGGATCTGACCGGCGCGCTGGGCGGCGGCACCGAAAGCGGAAGCGGCAATCCGGAGCCTGCTGCGTCCGTGCCGGGTGTCTCCACTCCACCCGCACAGTCGTCGGCCGGCGAAGACACGCTGGTCAACTACATGTCGTTCGTGCTCGATGATGCGCAGCAGAACTGGACGCGGATCTTCACCGAGCGGAATGCGCAGTACGAACGCGCGCGACTCGTGCTGTTTCGTGACGCCGTGAATACCGGTTGCGGTGCTGCAGAGTCTGCAGCGGGCCCGTTCTACTGTCCGGCCGACCAGAAGGTCTACATCGACCTCGGCTTCTACGATGATCTACGACGTCGATTCGGCGCACCCGGTGACTTTGCCCAGGCATACGTGCTCGCGCACGAGCTCGGGCATCATGTGCAGAACGTGACCGGTACCGAGCGACAGATGCGCAGACTGCAGCAGCAGCGCCCGGGTGATCGCAACGCCTTGAGCGTCGCGATGGAACTGCAGGCCGACTGCTATGCGGGCATCTGGGGCAAGCACGCACAGGAGGCCGGCAAGCTCGAGGCTGGCGACATCGAGGAGGCGTTGAAGGCGGCGTCTGCTGTGGGAGATGATCGAATCTCGGAGATGTCGGGTAGTGCCATCCGGCCGGAATCGTTCACGCATGGCAGTGCGGCACAGCGCATGACGTGGTTCCGGCGCGGCTTCGACACAGGTCGTGTCGATGCCTGTGATACATTCGCGGATCGTTGAACGCAGGTCGTCGATAGACGCAGAAAGAGGCCCGCCAGTCATCGCTGGCGGGCCTCTCTTTCTTCATGATCCGATCAGTCTGACCGATGATCGTGTTCAAGCACCTTATGCCTGCATGTACAGGTCAGCGACCAACCCGACGACGGCGACGACCACCGCATCCCCCTGAGATGGCTGCACAACGGTCGTCGCACTCCGCACTCGGCAACGTACGTTTCCAAATCCACGATCCAGCTCAGGCCGGCTGCGGCTGCAGCACCGCCACTGCCGCGCTGTCGTCGAACTCACCCTCCCATCGCGCCATCACCACCGTCGCGAGACAATTACCGACCAGATTGACGCTCGTGCGCGCCATGTCCATCACGGCGTCCACACCAAGGATCAAAGCAACACCTTCCAGCGGCAGCCCGAACTGCGTGAGCGCGCCTGAAAGGATCACCAGCGAGGCA
>JACMPK010000109.1 GCA_014377535.1 Gemmatimonadaceae bacterium | reverse complement strand
GCGGTGACCGGCGCAGGGAGGTGCCGGAGCGTCCACGCGGGAAGTAGCACGCGGAATGCAGGCAAGAGGGAACCCGGCAGAGGACCATCGTCTGCGCCGTTCCTCATCCGGATAGCGCGCGCGTCGTCCACGAGGCGCAGCGCCAGGAATGACATGTATATGGCTCCGTTGGCACGCGCGATCAGGACGGGCTCCACGGATGACCTCGAACCAACCGGTACTTCTTCCGCTCGCCCCAGCGTCGGCCGGTCAGCAGCTCAGCTCCTCGACTGAGCACGTTCTTCCAGTCCTTCGGCGTCCAGTCGGCGGGCTTGAACTGCGGCGCGAACTCCCAGTCCTGCGCCGCCGCCAGCGCTCGCATAATGGCCGGATGCGAACCGGTGAACGGCTGCAGGCCGTATATCTGGCGAAAGACGAAATCGGCGTCCTCGGTCTTCTCTTCCCTGGCGCCGTGATACCAGTAGTGGAACCGGGCCATCTTCCGACCCATCCGCTCGGGCCGCTTGGCCCAACCGTAGTGCAGGATCGTTGCGCCACTGCGAACCACGCGCGCCTTGTGGTCGGCAATCATGAAACTCTGTGCGTCGCCGATGCTGCGTGCACCAATTCTGTTGCGGACGATCCGCACCTCGTTCCGGTACCAGTTGTGCGCCGTTGCGATGATGCTGAACGATCCGTAGAAGTGCGTGTAGCGGAACAGCAGTCCCTCCACGCTCGTATCGTCACGCAGCTGCTCGCACGCCCGCCGGATGACTGGCAGATCGAGCTCATGGACGAGCTCGTCAGCCTGCAGGTAGAAGCACCAGGTGCCGCTGCACATGGCCAGCGCCTCGTTGGTCTTTTCCGCGAGCATGTGGCCGCCGGTGTTCCGGGTTCGGTCCCAGACGGTATCCACGACGCGGATTTTCGGACTGTCGATCGACGCAATCAGATCGCGCGTACTGTCGTCGCCCGCGCCCACGGCCACGATGTACTCGTCCACGATGGGCAATATCGAGCGAATCGCCTCGACGACGGGGTAGCCCATCAGCACTGCATTCCTGATCACCGTGAACCCGGAAATCAGGATGTCACCGGAGCGACACATCGCCGCATCAGGCGAATCGCCCGTGCCTGTCGGATTTGCTGCATCTGGCATCGTGCAAACGTATCGAGGTGCTGACGTCCGCTGGCCCCGACCAGTCACGATTGCGGCGTACCGCATCGTCGGCGGCCTCACTTGGACGAACGAGCCGCGTCATGCCCGCGCCAATCAACTCGGCAATCGTGCCATCAGCCAGCGGCGACAAACCGCTTCTCTCACGGCTTGCGCTTGCGATCTCCGCTGCGATCCACGCGACGTTCCCCCTTCTTCGCCACTGGAACTGCGTCGTCCGTGCGGTCGAGCGGCCCCCAATCCTTTTTTGCCGCACCGCGCGACGGCCCGCGCTGCACGGCGTCAGCCGGCCGGACCGCTGATCGCTTGCCGCCTTTTTCTGCCTTCCCACCTTTCACGTCCGCTCCCGCGTGTGCGCGCCGTCGTGCGCGATCTGCATGACCCGTTGCGGCGCGTCGCTCATCCAGAATACACGAGCGCGTCGTGAACGTCGCGCACACGATTGCGTCACAACGCGGGCTGCTACCTGAACAGCCGTAGACGGTCGAGGCGCGCGTCGATCGTCCGCAGCATGGCCTCGTAGCGTGGGGCACCGACCTCACCAAAGCGCGCGGCGAACGCGCTGGCAGTCATGGACTCGGGCAGGTCTGTGACACGTGGCATCAGGTCGCGCTCTTCAAGCCGTTGTGCAACAATGGATTGCAGCTTTTGCGGGTTGCTGGTTGCGAGCTGCCCGTAACGCCTGCCCGCACGATCAGCCGCAATGTCCGCAAAGCTGAATCCAGTGCCGCCGTGTGAATCGTCAACCTCCTTGGTCACGCCAACGGCGTCCGCGAGAGCGCTGCCGCTCTGCGACGCCACCACGGCCGAGACGAGAAAGTGTTTCGCCAGATCATCGCGACCATTGAGCGTCACGCGACGTCGAGCCGGTCGAGGCCACGTTGCAGCAGGCGCTATCCAGCGATCGAGACTGATGCCGGTGACGTACAGCGCAACCGTCGCGATCATCGCTCGGTGCTCGCTGGCTGCATCGCCATGGACCGATCGGTCGTTAACGAGTCGCAACATGGGCCGCAGCACGTCAGCCAGAGGCAAGTCGCTCGCGCCAGCGACGATCACGACGCGCTTCGCGAGCTCGGCATTGTACGCCTCGATGCGTTGCACATCTGCTTCCGGCACCAGCATGGTGCCGATGCGCGCACCGGCATCGCGCGTCCAGACGTATTCCACGGAGACGGAATCCTGCACGAATCGCACGCGCTTGACGGTCTCACGCGCCACAGCCAAAGGCGTACCGGGCTGCGCGCGATGCAGCAGCCAGCCGACCACTGCGTTCGCCGCGAACGCGGGTACGCGCACACGACCTGCTGTCAGCCGTGCGACGCGTGGCAGGCCGGGCCCTTCGGTCAGTTCGGCATCCACGTTCAACCACCGACCGAACGGGATGCCGGTCAACTCGAGGCTTGCCTGCACATCCATGGCTCCGCGTCGCACCTTCACGTTCGTCGCGGCAGCTGACCGCCAGCGAGCCCGTGCGTACTGCAGCAGCAGCGTCACATCCTGAGCGGTCAACGTCACCGTGCGGACGCGAATTCCGTTGCCACGCCGTGGGTCGTGGCGCGCGAGGACGGCGCGCGCACGTTGCACGTCAGCGACGGACACCTGATCCTGGATGCGCACCCGCGGCGTCCCCTCTAACGCCACAGCGGCGATAACTACGGCGCAGGCCAGCAGCGCACTCACCGCAGCTGCCAATGTGCGCAGCGCAATTCGGATCACGCGACGGTCAACTGGCAAGGATGTAGGAACAACCCGCTTCCTGCGCTCTCAGCGCGGCAAAAATGCCGTTTGGCTGCAGAATGACACCAGGCAGCAGCATCGACTTCGCGCGCGCCTCGGCGCCTGCCTCGTCCAGCTGCTCGACCTTGCGGATGGTTGCCACAGCGCCGCCAAAGCTCCAGCCGCAGCCGAGCACGATGCCTCCTGCGGCGATGAATGCAGGAATCGTGTTCTTCACCGTGTCGGCCGGCGCACCGTCAACGGCGGCGGCGAGCGGGTTCGTCGTGAGCCACTTCTTGCCTCGCTGGTCGCGCAGCTTCTGCGTCTTACCGACTTCGGCAAGACGCCAGTACTCGCCGTTCATCGCCAGCTTGAAACCGCCATGTCGCAGAACGACCACCGCCGACATTTCGCTGCGTTCCGCGCCAAAGACCTCCTTGTACTGCTCGCACCACGCAACTGCCCGCAACAGGGCAGCGCCATACGAGAATTCCGGCGAGTCGAACACCGCCTTGTACTTTCCGCTCACGTGCGCCGTCCAGCCCATGTCCCACGCCTCGGTCGCTGGCGGCGCATGCCGGTTGGCCATGTGGTCGGTTGGCAGGGCCCCTGCACGCAGGATGGATGGGCGCGCGGCGATGCCGATGAGCGAGGCGCTGCCGAGCCAGCTGAGGAAGCGGCGGCGAGGTGACGTCATGCGGTCCAAGTTCAGTAAAGGTGGAATCTCGCGCCGGCCCACACCTGATGGCGAGCGCAATGACGGGACAACACGAATGAATCCAAAAAAAGAAGCGCCCCACCGGGAAATCCTCGGTGGGGCGCTTCGAGCACGCTTATCGTGACAGCCGCGAACGGCCTCGCACGCATCACGCGCGGTGGTTCAATTACCCGAGCGGGTCACGTTCTCGGCGGCAGGTCCCTTCTGGCCCTGAACCATGTCGAAATCAACCGACTCGCCTTCAGCCAACGTCTTGAAGCCGTTGCCCTGAATGGCAGAATGATGGACAAAGCAATCCTTCTGTCCATCGGCCGGCGTGATGAAGCCGAAACCCTTGGCGTCGTTGAACCACTTGACTGTGCCTGACATACGCATTGCAATGCTCCTGATGTTTGTGCGGCTTTTTACCCGGAGCATGGCCTTTACGCCTGTTCCCGACAGATACTCACCACATCGAACTCGTGATATCCCTCACGATGGGTGCGGCCATTCGGCCACTTGCAGAGAAGATAGTGGGTGAGCCCGCCGGATGCACAAGGGGGGTGCAGAAATATTCTCCCGGGAGTGACTCATTGCCTCCGTGATGCCTCGCCCGAAGGCGGCGCGAGATCGTGTCCGTAGTGTTCCGAACTTGAGCCGAACTGCCCGTGCGATGAGCATTCGTTGACGTGATGCACCACATGCTGGTGCCGGCTCCATGACATTCTTCTGCAGGACGCAATGCTTTCGCACATGAAGGTCCGGATTGGAATCCTCAGCGCGACCGCGGCTTTGACGCTTTCCGCCTGCGGCGAGTCGACGACCAGCCCGATCGGCCCCGGGACGACCGGCGCCGCCCTGAATCAGGTCGTCACTGCCGGCCCGCTCAATGCCAGCTCGACCGACACATTGGTCTACTTCAGCTTCGTGACCGGGACGCTCGTCCCGAAGACGACCCCGTGGGATATCGCGTTGCGCCGCTATGAAGTGCGCGTAAATGGTGGAGTGACCGGCACGGGCGGCGTCACGGGTTTTGGCGTGAACAACAACCGCGCGGCGACCGCTGCACAGGTGCTCGCCTATTCCAACATCAATACGCTACCGGCCTTCGACTCGCTGCGTAGTGCACGAATCCCGGCAGATTCGTTTTTCAAGGCCGACCGGCTGATCCCGAACGCCAATGCGTTCCTGAATGTCGGTGGCGCTGTACCGACGGCGAACAGCGCCGCCTTCTGGAAGGTGCGTCGCGCCAACGGGGCCTTTGCCCTCGTGCGTGTGACGTCCATCACGTTCACGGGACGCGCCCTGTCGTCGATCACCTTCGAGTCGCGCCTGCAGTCCGGCACCACGCTCGGCGCGCCGACGTCGTTCTCCATCGCGACCGGCAGCGTGCCATTGTCCATCAGCCTGGCAAGCGGCACAGCCGTCACGCCGGCTGGATGCAACTGGGACCTGCTGCTCTCGCCCACGATCTACGAGATTTCGGTGAACAGCGCCTGCAACGCCGGCACGTATCCCGGCACAGCCATCCCCGGATTCGCGGGCACCATCGCGGCGAGTGATGCGCCCGAGTACGCGACGTATCTCTCGGTGCTCACCGGCCCGATCCCGAACTCGATCGAGGACCTGGGTGGACCCTTCCGCTACGACCTGACTGGTGACCGGCGGCTGTCGCCGAGCTTCAACACCTACCTGATCCGCAATGGATCACGGACGTACAAGATGCAGGTGATCGGATACTACGGCGCTTCGGGTGCCGGCGGCTTCCCCACGATCCGGTACGCGCGCATTCGATGAATCGCGCGCGCACCACCAGCATTGCGAGTGCCCTGCGACAGCGTTGTGCTGTCGCAGGGTTCTGCGTTCTGGTGCTGCCGTGCACCAGCAGCCTTCATGCGCAGGCCGTTCGCGGTGTGGTGACGAGTCGCGGCGAGGGCAACGCTCCCGTAGTGTTCGCGGAAGTCACGGCGGTCGCCAGCGGCTTGCGCTCGCGCACGAATTCGTATGGTGAATTCCGGTTGCTGGCAGCACCCGGCGACAGTATCCGCATTCGTGCACTCGGTTTCCGTGAGCGACGGCTGCTCGCCGGCACATCGTCCCTGACGATTCTGCTCGAACCGCTGCCGACGATGCTCGACAAGGTCGTGACCACCGTCGGCCAGCGCGAGATCACCACTGGCCAGTCGCCAGCGAGTATCACGGTACTGTCGAAAAACGACATCGCCGCTGCCGGCGCCGTCTCGGCAAATCAGCTGCTGCGCCGCATTCCGGGGCTGCAGGAAATCGGGTCGCCGCCGGCACAGACATCCATCGCGATCCGCGGCCTGGATCAGTCACGCGTGCTGGTGCTGATCGACGGTGAACCCGTTGCCGGTGCGATGACGGAGAACCGTGACATCGGTCGGCTCAGCACCATGGCGGCCGAACGGATCGAGGTGGTCAAGGGTCCGTCGAGCGTGGAGTATGGCAGCGAGGCACTTGGCGGTGTGGTCAACCTCGTGACCGCAGCACCTGCCACCGCCTTCATCGCGGAGGCCACGGTACGCACGGGTGAGCTGGGGCGACGCGAGTCGGCGCTGGAAATCAGCGATACGTATGGTCGCGTCGGTGTGCGGCTCAATGGTGGCTGGCGGCAGAGCGATCGTGTGACCGCAATCAGCGCCAGCAGCACGACGCTGGACCGGGTCTACGACTTTCGAGGTGACACGCGCATCCGCCTGTCCGACCGCATTCAGCTGCGCTCGGACCCCACCATGTCGCAGCAGCGCCAGCGCTGGCCGGTCGGTGCGGGATTCAACGGCTTCATCGACAACCGCACGGTACAGGGCTTCGTCGAGGCGCAGATGAAACTCGCGGGCGGCATGCTACGAGCGCGCACCTTCGGCCAGCGTTACGCCTACCAGTTCCGCGAGGCACTTGGCCTGCTGCCGATCACCGGCTCGGCCGACTCGCTGGAACAGCGCGAGCGCATGGCACGCGGACTGATCGCGTACTCGCGCATGGCTGGCCAGCACTCGCTGGATGCCGGCGTGCAGTTCTCCGCACGCGGCATCGTGTCGCCGACCAAGATCACCGGCGACAGCGTGAACGACCGAGTGGTCGAGGTCTTCGCACGTGACGCGTGGACGATCGGCAGCGTGCTGTTGACGGCCGGTGCGCGCACGTCATCCAGCTCGCTCTGGGGCAACGCAATCTCGCCGAGCGTGGGTGCGGTGTGGCAGGTACAGCCGATGGTGCGTGTGCGTGCGAACGTCGCGCGCGGGTTCCGTGCGCCGTCGTTCAAGGAGCTGCGTTACACGTTCATCAACGGAGCCGCCGGCTACCAGATCGTCGGCAATCCCGACCTGCGGCCCGAGTCGTCGTGGAGCACGACCGTCGGCGGCACCTGGGTGCCAGCGGCGGGGCTTTCGCTGGAACTGGAAGGCTACCGAAACACGCTGGCGAACCTGATCGCCACGCGAGACATCGGGTTGAACAATGCAGGGCTCATCATCTTCCGCAACATCAACGTGGAGCGCGCGCGTACTGAGGGTATCGAGGCCAGTGTGCGTCATGCGAGCGCGCGGACGGAGCTGTCACTGGGCTACGACTATCTCCGCGCGCGCGACTTGCTGACCGGCAGGACGCTGGACGGACGCGCCACACACACTGCGCGGGCGGCGGTCTCGCAGCGATGGACGCAGCTTGGCGGCACGGCTGCTGACCTCTCCACACGCTTCACCGGAGCAGCGCCGCGCGGGATGATCGTGCAGGGCTCATTTTTGTCGGTTGACGGCCAGGTGCGCGTTGGCCTGCGTCGCGCCATGGAACTGTCACTCGGTGTGACGAACCTGCTCGACCAGCAGCCGACCGGATGGACCGCCGCCTTCCAGCGACAGGTGTACGTGGGGCTGCGCGGCGGGTATCACGCGGCGCGCTGACGTCGCGACGGCTCAGCCTCCGCGCGTAGCATGGGTACTACGCGCGGCTCGTCCACCGAAATACAGCAGCGCACCTGCAAGCGCGGCGATTCCCACGTCGCGACTCTCCGTCAGTGATGTGCTGGCCAGCAGCCAGATGATGAACACGAGTGCCGCGGCGGGAATTGCGAGTCCGCCGCGCAGCCGGAAGAGCGCAGGCCTCGTCGCCTCCGAGCGGCGCAAAATCGGGAGTGACACGCACGTCGCCGCGAACACCAGCAGCCGTGCAATCGTGCTGATCGTGAGCACGTAGAGGTACGTGCTGGTGAGTGTCAGTCCGAGAATGATCACCGCGGAGAGCAGGATCGCCGGGACTGGCGTTCGATACCGCGGGTGAACTGATGCCAGCATGGCGGGCAGCTGTCCCTGCTCGGCCATCGCGAAAGGCAGGCGCGAGACCGTCAGCATACCGCCGTTGAGCGTCCCGAGCATCGACACGACGGCGCCGGCCACGATGAACGACGCGCCGGCGCTGCCCATGAAGGCGCGACTCGCGTCAGCGAGCGGTCGTTCCGAGTCGGCAAGACCTGCCAGCGTGCCGATGGAGACTACCTGAATCGCCATGTACAATACCGCAACCATGCTCACGCCGAGCAGCAGCGCGAACGGGGTATCGCGCCTGGGGTCACGAAGTTCGCCAGCGGCAACCACCGCCGTCTCCCACCCCACGAACGCGAACCCGAGCAGCAGCACAGCGCTGGAAAAATTCGCGTTGCTGGGTACAACCGAAAAATCGAAGCGCGCAGGCTCGATCGCGCCAAGCCCGACGCCGACGAAGATCAGCAGCGGCGCGAGCTTCGCGATCGTGATCACGTTGCCGACGAGCGCCGCACGCTTCACGCCGGTGATGTGCAGTACGGTGAGCAGGCCGAGCGTGCCGACGAGAATGAGTTGACGCGGCCACCCCGAGCCGAGCGCCGGATTGAGGAAGGCGAGATACTGGATCATCAGGTTGCCGATCGCACAGATGCCCGTGAGCCGTGCGATCCAGAGCAGCCAGCCCGTCTCGAACCCGGCGAACGGGCCGAGGGCCTCACGCACGTAGATGTATGGCCCGCCAGTCTCGGAAAAGCGGCTGCTGACCTCCGCAAAACAGAGAATCACGAGCGTCATGATGAGCGCGCACGCCATGATCGCTGCGATGCCCCACGCACCGAGCAGCGCGTGAACTTTGGAAGGCAACCCGAAGATGCCTGCACCGACGATGCCGTTCAGGACCAGCGCCACGAGATCCCATCGACCGAGTGCGCGTGAGAGTCCGCGCGGCTCCGCGGCAGCGGTCACGTGACCGGCGCGACACTCGGCGCAACCATCGCACTGCTGGTGATTTCTGGCGCGCTCGCACGCAGCAACGGCATGACCAGCTGCCCGAAGCGGCGGCATTCCTCGAGATGCGGATAGCCCGAGAGGATGAACGTCGAGATACCGAGGTGCTGATAGGCGCGCAGCTTGGCTGTCACCTGCGCCGGATCGCCGACGATCGCGACGGCGACACCGGAGCGCGCGAGACCGACGCCCGCCCAGAGATTCGCTTCGACGACGAGCGACGTGGAGGCGGCGAGTTCCTGCTGGCGGCGCTGGCCTTCGCTGTCCACCGCGCCTGCTGCGGCCACGAATGCGCGGCGCACATCCGGGTCGATGCGGCTGATCATGCGTTCGGCGGCGGCCCATGCTTCTGCCTCCGTCTCACGAACCACCACATGGCATCGCAGGCCGCATCGCAGCTCGCGACCTGCGGCCGCCTGCTGCACGCGCATCCCGGCGAGGCGCGACTCGACTACCTGCATCGTGTCGCCCCAGAGCAGGTAGACGTCTGCGTGACGCGCCGCAATACGCTGGGCATCGGCACTGTGACCGCCGAAGTAGATGGGCACCGGGCTCGGTGGCAGCGGTGACACATACGCCCCGCGCATTGGATAACGTGGTGATTCGTGTGTGATCACCTCGCCATCCAGCAGCCGTCGCACCAGTGACGTGAACTCTTCCGTGCGCTCGTATCGTTCGGTGTGCGACTCGAAGTCGCCGTACATCGCGTTCTCGGCGGGATTTGAACCGGTCACGATGTTCAGGCTGACGCGGCCGGGGAAGAGGTTGGCCGCGGTCGCTGCCATCTTCGCGAGAATTGCCGGATTGAACATGCCGGGCCTGACCGCGATCAGCAGCCCGGCACCCTGGGTGCGAGCCAGCGTCGCGATGGATGCCGTCCACGCATCATGCTCGGCGTGGAAATTCGTTGCGGTGAGCAGGCTGCCGAACCCCATCTCGCCGGCCGTCTCGACGAGGCTCGCCAGATAGGGCAGCGTCGGACGTCGCTCGGCGGCAGCGCCAATGAATTCGCCATCGCCGGCAAGCTGGCAGAACCAGAGCAGTTCGAGATTGTCGGCTGGGAAGGACTGTGTCATGCGCAGCAGAATATCGTCGCCGCACGCCTGACGCGACGATCGCGCATGCCGGGCATGATTTCATCCGGCCAATCAGGCATTGCGCGCCGCAGCGGACGCGCCGGGGATGGTGCAATCAGCGCCGGATGATGAGATTTGACGGTGAATGCCTGTGCTGGAGGGTTGGCAGAATGGCTATTGCACCGGTCTTGAAAACCGGCGTCCGCAAGGACATCAGGGTTCGAATCCCTGGCCCTCCGCTCGATGACATGTGACCGCGGCGCCGATCTGCACTGATCGGCGCCACGGTTTTTTCGATCGGGCTGGTGCGCCGGGCAGCACGGGCGCTGTCGGCCGATCTTCGCGTGCGACTCGTCTAGCGTGCTTCGACGCGTGTGAACACGTACTCGTCGCTCCCATCCATGATCAGGCGCGCGACCTTGCCCGACGCATCGACGGTGAACGCGACATACATCGGCGCGCTGCGGCCGTCGCCAAGCATGGCGCGGAAGGTGTCGGTGTTCCAGTGCTCCAGCGTGCCGCGCATGCTTGCGCTGGATCCCATCGCGATGCTGAGCGCACCACCCTGCTCCGCGACCACGAGATCGCCCCAGGCGGGATGCGTATACGTCGCTGCGTACGACGCGAGTGCCAGCGAAGGCTTCGTGCCGCTGACGCGCTTTGATTCCAGCTCGGCGCGAGCCTTCACACCCTTGTCGCGCAGCCCCGCGTACAGCGCGAGAAATTCCGTGCTCCAGTCGCGTGGCGCACCGCCGTTGGTGCCGGCGAAGATGTCCAGTGCCTTCAACATCAGCGCATGCCGGAACTCCGCATGATCGAGGTTGCCGGCGATGAACACTCCGGTTCGCGCGTCCGGCAGCAGCGCCACCATCGCCGTGCGGCCATCCAGGCTACCGGTGTGGAATGCCAGGAATCGGCCGCGATAGTCCTGCTGGAACCAGCCAAGTCCGTAGCTCATCCAGCGCGGCTTCGTCAGCGTCGCCGTGGGATAGAACTCCGACTCCGTGACCATGGTCTGTGGCTTCAACAGCTCGCGGAAGTTCGCCTCGCTCACCAGCTGCTGGCCGTCGATCCGGCCGCCGTTGAGCATGAAGCGGATCCAGTTCGCCATGTCGTCGGCGTTCGACCAGATCGCGCCCGCGGCCGGCAGCACATCCACCGATTCGTCGGCAATCACGCGAATGGTGTCGCGGATGCGGAAATGCGGCTCCGACTGGTTGACACCGGTGCTTGATCGCATCGTGGCATAGGTCGGCTTCGACTGCATCATGCCCAGCGGCGCGAAGATGCGGAAGCGAACGAAGTCTTCCCATGAGCGGCCGGACACGCGCTCGATCAGCGCGCCGGCCGCGCCATACATCACGTTCTGGTAGGCAAACCCGCTGCGCAGCGAGTAGGCCGTCGGGAGGTATCGCACGCGCCGCAGGATCTCGGCGCGCGACAGGTCTCCTCGTGCCCACATCAGGTCCGCGTTGCCCATGCCGATGTTGTGCGTGAGCAGGTCCTTCACCGTCGCCTCCCGCGTCAGAAACGGATCGCGGAACTGGAACTCGGGCAGGTGCTTCGTGATCGGGTCGCTCCACTGCACCTTCCCTTCATCGACGAGCATCGCGATGGCCAGCGCCGTAAACGCCTTCGTCGTGCTCATGATGCCGAACTGCGTGTTCACGTCGACGACGCCGGGCACGCCAAGCCGTCGCACCCCGTAGCCCTTTGCGAACAGCATCGTGTCGTTCCGCACCAGCGAGACGGTCAGGCCGGGAATCTCCCACTCGCGCATGCCCTTCTGGATGTAGGCATCGAGCTCGCGCACCTGCGCGTCACTCGTCTGCGCCAGCACCGGCGCGACGAGGCCCGCGAGGAGCAACACCAGTCGCGCGGGTGCGCGCAGTGAACGGAAATGCATGATGGGTGGGGTGAGGGTCTGGCACGCGTCCGAGGCGCCGTGTGACTGCATCCGGAATATGCGAGCGGCGTCGGGCGTTCGCTGCCTCGCCGTTCACGACCCATGCATGACCGACCGTGGCGCGCCCAGGCACCAGCGGCGGCGCGCGCCGCGCCGCCGCTGTTGGCCGGTCCTCCTGTTGCGTAAGCTCTGTGGTCGGCGCCGCCGTCGCGTCACTTACACAGCACCGGCACGCCGCTCCTCCTGCGCTTCACCTTGTCTGCCGCCCATGACCGTCTCACGCCGTTCCTTCGTCGCATCCACCGCGGTATCCAGAACGATCGGCGACGCAGACACAGACATTGTCGCGCGCACGAACACCGATGCGCTGCTGCACGCGGCTTTCGACGCCGACACGTTTCGCGCCGATGGCGGCACGATGCTGGAACGCCTTGCGGCCAACCTGGAAGCGGCGCTGCACGGCACGGACCTGCCGGTGCTGCCGCTGCTCGACCCGGCGGCAATGCTCGCGCGGTGGCAAACCGACTTCGCAAACGGAACGGAGCGCGACACACGAACGCCGTCCGAGATACTCGATGCGCTGACGACCCGCATGCTCGCTGATGCGACGCAGCTGCATCATGCAGGGTTCGTGGGTCACCAGGTCGCGCCACCGCTGCCGCTCGCCGCGCTGTGCGATCTCACCGCCGACATGCTGAACAACGGCATGGCCGTGTACGAGATGGGGCAGCCCGGCACCGCCATGGAGCTGCATGTCATCCGCTGGATGTGCGACACGCTGGGCCACGGCGCGAAGGCCGGCGGCGTGCTCACTTCGGGTGGCACACTCGCGACGCTCACCGCGCTGCTGGCGATGCGGCAGGCGCGCGCGGGCTGGAATGTCTGGACCGACGGCAACGCGAACCAGCCGGCAGCTGCCGTGCTGGTGAGCGAGCAGGCGCACTATTGCGCCGATCGCGCGGTCCGCATCATGGGCTGGGGCGCGGACGGACTCGTGAAGGTGCCCGTGGACGGTCGCTTCCGCATGCGCATCGACCAGCTGGAGCCTGCCCTCATGCGGGCCAGAGCCGCGGGCCGACAGGTGCTCGGCGTAGTCGCCAGTGCCTGCAGCACGGCCACCGGTGCGTTCGACGAGCTGGAGCCGATCGCCGACTTCTGCGCGACGCACAATTTGTGGATGCATGTCGATGGCGCGCATGGCGCTGCGCTCGCGGTCTCGGCCAAGCATCGCGACGTGCTGCGCGGCATCGACCGCGCGGACTCCGTGATCTGGGACGCGCACAAGATGCTGCTGCAGCCTGCGCTCGTCACCGCCGTGCTCTTCAAGGACCAGCGTCACTCGGCCGGCGCGTTCTCGCAGGAGGCGTCGTATCTGCTGGACACCGCGCACGACGACGCCTGGTTCGACCTGGCCTCACGCACGTTCGAGTGCACCAAGCGCACCATGAGCTTCAAGCTCTATGCGACACTGGCCGCGTACGGGCCGGCGCTGCTGGATGCATACGTCACGCGCGTCGTGGATCTCGCGGCGTCGTTTGCCGGACTGCTGCGAGAGCAGCCTGACTTCGAGCTCGCCGTCGAGCCACAGTGCAACATCGTGTGCTTCCGCTATCGTCCAGCTGCGCGCGCGATGGACGACGCATCATGTGATGCACTCCAGGCCTCGGTGCGCCGCGCCGTAATCCTGCGCGGCAATTTCTATCCGGTGCAAACCAGGTTGCACGGAGCGCTCTGGCTCCGCACGACGCTCATGGGTCCGTTCACCACCATCGACGATCTTGCACGCCTGCTGCACGAGATCCGCACGGTCGCGAGCCAGATGCAATCGTGAATCCGTGCACGGGCATGTCGCGGGTGCACGGTGTCCTCATCGCCGGGTGGAGTCGACAGCCGCGGCGCGGTCGTACACCGTGCGCCCGCCGACCACGGTCAACATCACCCTGACGTCGCGGATCTCATTCGGCGCGATGGTCGTGATGTCGCGCTCGAGCAGCGCGAAGTCAGCCAGCATGCCCACGCTGAGCGTCCCACGGTTTGCCTCGTCGAACCCCGCAAATGCGCAACCCCTTGTGTACGCGCGGAGCGCTTCCTGCACCGTGATCTTCTGCGCAGGCACCCAGCCGTTCGGATTGCGATCGTCCAGCGTCCGGCGGGTGACGGCAGCGTAGATCCCTTCCATCGGTCGCGGCGGCGCCACGAACCAGTCGGATCCGAACGCCAGGGGTGCCTTCGCATCCAGCAGTGAACGGAATGCATACGTTCGCGAGGCGCGGTCGGCACCGATCACGGCCGAAGCCCAGCGCCCGTCATCGATGACGTGGTACGGCTGCATGGAAGCAATCACACCGAGTCGCGCGAACCGGCTGATGTCACGCGGACCGATGTGCTGCGCATGCTCGATACGGAAGCGCCGGTCGCGTGCGCCGTTCTCCTTCGCGACGCGTGCGAACACATCGAGCTGCGTGGAGATCGCACGGTCACCAATCGCGTGGACGATCACCTGCAGCCCCGCCCTGTCGGCACCTGACGTGCGCGCGTACAGACTGTCCGGCGGCGTGACGAAAAATCCCTTGTCGGCAGGCTTGTCGGTAAATCCATCCACCATCGCCGCCGTGTGCGAGCCGAGCGATCCATCGACGAAGCCCTTCACACCGCCGATCCGGAGCCAGTCGTCACCGCGCCCACGTACGGCAACGGTATCACGCAACTGCGCCCAGTCCGACAGCGGCGTCACTGCGTAGATGCGCGTGCGCATGCGATCCGACGTGCGCGCCCTCGTGTACACCGCGAGGTCGTTCCACGAACCCATGCTGTGCACACTCGTCACGCCATACGACGCGACGTAGGCCATTGCTGCATCGAGTGCTTTGTCCTCCAGCGCCGCGGGCACTGCTGGCAGCCTGGCACCGACCAGGTCCATCGCGTTGTCCTTGAACACACCCGTGAGCTCACCCGAAGTATCGCGCACGATCTCGCCGCCCTGGATCGCGGGCACCCCGCGCGACACGCCCGCGGCGCGCAGCGCCGGCGTATTGGCAAGGCTCATGTGTCCGTCGAGGCGGTTGATCCAGACCGGGTTGTCCGGGGTGACGGAATCGATCCAGTCACGCCGCGGCAACTCCCCGCCCCAGTTGGTGTGATCCCAGTCACCGTTCGTGATCCACGCGCCACTCGGCAGCGTGCGTGCGTAGTCGCGGATGCGTGTGATGAACTCCGCCTTCGTGCGCGCGTCACGCAGCTGCACCGATGCCAGCCCGTAGCCGCCGTCCAGGAAGTGCACGTGCGCGTCGATCATGCCGGGCACCACCATCTGCTGCTTCGCATCAATGATCTTGACGGCGCCAAGTCGTGCAATCTGCGCGGTCGTGCCCGTGGCGGCGATGCGGCCTGCGCTGTCCACCGCCAGCGCCTCGGCCCACGGCTGTGCCGCGACGCCGGTCCAGATGCGTGCGTTGACGACCGCCAGCACCGGGCGCGGCCCCGTGTAGCTCAACGTCTGGCAGGCACCGAGCAGCATGAGTGGAGCACAGGCGACGAAACGCAGCAGTCGGAATGTCATGCGCAGCGAGTCCGGAAAGCGGTTGTGAAGAGTGACAAGGAGTTACCGAGCGCGCAGTGCGTGGTTGATTGCATGCGCGGCGAGCGCGGACATCACGCGATAGCCGGCCTCGTTCGGGTGCACGCCGTCGTCCCCGAACTCCGCGCGCAGTCCCTGCCGCTTGTCCGACATGGCGGAGTGATAGTCCAGAAACGTCGCCCCCACGCGCGCGGCGTACGCCTTCATCCATGCATTCACGGCCACGATACGCGGTGCGGGAACCAGGCCGCGACGCCACGGATAGTCGTGCACCGGCAGGATGGACGAGAGCACGACGCGGATTCCGTTTGCCTGCGCGATCTCCGTCATCGCCTGCAGGTTGTCTTGAATCATCTCGTTCGTGGATGGACCGGTGTTTCCCGCGATGTCGTTGGTTCCGCCCAGGATCACGACCGCGGCTGGCCTGAGTGCGACGACGTCGGCATGAAAGCGGACCAGCATCTGCGGCGTCGTCTGGCTGCCGATACCGCGCCCGACATATGGCTTGCCCGGGAACATCACGGCAAAGTGACGCGCCCAGCCATCCGTGATCGAGTTGCCGATGAACACGACGCGCTGCTCCCCAGGCGCGGGCGGTGGCAGCACCGCATTCGCGGCGCGATAGCGTGCAAAGCCTGCGTAGTCGTCGTGGAACGTCTGGTCCGCTGCGAGCTGTGATGCCATGGCGGTGGTCGCGGTGACAGGCGTCACGCCGGCGGAGGCACAGGCAGTCGCCGCCAGCAGCATGACGCAGGCACAGGCAGGGACAGTCGAGTGACGCAACATGCGATCGGGAGTGCGTAGCGGTGAGTGTGCGCTGCGGCACCTGGCGCACCACGGCAAGCTAGCCTCGCCGCCGCACGGACGACACGAACGCAGGCGATGCCGATACCCATGCCCCGGCCTGTGCTGCCGCGCAGGATGGTTGGCGCACGGCGCGTGGGCGCCGATGGCGCAGCCTGCGCGCACGCGACAGCTGTGCGCGTGGCGGCATACGAGCACGCGCAGCCTTCGCGGCCGAAGCGTGGGACGCGGTCGTCACATGACGCATGCTGGCTTGGCTGAGCGAACGACGTGTACTTCAGCACACGGTCAGCCACGTTGCCGGCGGCGATCGCCACGGGTGTCTCACGCTCAATTGTCATGCCATCGTGAGCGAGGTGCTCAACGACCGCGACATCAGGCGCGCGACCGGAGTGCGCGCGATCGACGCGGTGACGAAAGCGTTGATCGAGTGTTCGTCACGCGTGATTTTTTTCTGTGCTTCGCGCGAGCCGCGCGAACTGGGCACGCGCGTTCGCAACGATGAACCGGCGCGAGCTCTCACGTCTGCGCATCGGCCGCGCTTCACCTGTTCGATGAATCCGCAAACAACGCGCCTCCGACTCATGCCGTCGGAGGCGCGTTACTGTCGTG
>JACMPK010000108.1 GCA_014377535.1 Gemmatimonadaceae bacterium | reverse complement strand
GCGCGACCGTCATGCCGGAGGTCAGCCCGGCAGCGAGGGTGCGAATCGCGTCGATGCGATCCGGGGGAACGGAGAGGATGTCCGGGAACGTCTGCATGTCCATGTAAATAAATAGAGCGGCGCCCGGATGGCCGGGCGCCGCTGAAAAGCTTCGAGCGACCTTGGCGCCTCAGTCCCCTGCAGTTCCAGCGGACCGAGCTTCTGCCTTGCCGAGCGTCGAATTTCGCCGTCCGTACAGCACGTACACGGTGGAGCCGATGGTCGTCCAGACCGCGAGCAGCCCCCAGGTCAGTCCAGGCAGCGTCGCCATCATGCCCAGCGTCGAGCCTGCACCGAGCAGCGGAACGAGTGGCACCAGCGGAGTCCGGAACGGCCGCGGCAGTTCCGGTGACCGCTTTCGCAGCACGAGCACACCAATGCATACCGTGGCAAAGGCAGCCAGTGTTCCACCCGATACCAGATCGCCAAGCAGACCGACCGGAAAGAATGCCGCGATCAGCATGGCGATGACACCGCAGATCACCGTCGACGTGGCCGGCGTGCGGTACTTCGGGTGCACCCGTCCGAACAGCGGCGGAAGCAGCCCATCGCGTGACATCGTGAAGAAGATGCGCGGCTGACCCATCAGCATGACCAGCACGACGCTGGACAGGCCGGCAATCGCACCGATGTTCACGAGGTACTCGAGCCAGCGAAGCGACGGCGCCGCGCTGATGGCCACCGACACGGGATGCGGCACGCTGAGGGCGGTGTACGGAGTCAGACCCGTCATGACGAGCGCCATCAGGATGTAGAGCACGGTGCAGATCAGCAGCGAGGCAATCATGCCGATCGGCAGGTCACGCTGCGGATTCTTGGCTTCCTGAGCCGCAGTGCTGACGGCATCGAAGCCGATGTAGGCGAAGAACACCGCCGATGCACCACGCAGCACGCCCGACCAGCCGAACTTGCCCCACTCGCCCGTGTTGGTCGGGATGAATGGTTCCCAGTTCGCGCGATTCACGTAGAAGAAGCCGAAGCCGATCACCAGCAGCACGATGCTGGTCTTGATGATCACCATCGCATTGTTGAACGAGGCCGACTCCTGCACGCCGCGCACGAGCAGCGCGGTGATGGCGATGATCAGCAGCACGGCAGGCAGGTTGATCAGGCCGTTGATCACCTCATGTCCGGCGCCGGTGCAGGCGACACGGTCGGCGAAGACCTGTGCGACGCGTGTGGCCGGATCGATGACCGTCAGGCCCGTGCCCGGATCGACGCAGGTGAAGGCACGCACGATCTGGTGTCCGTCCGCGACGCCAAGTGGCGCCGACGCGAGCGACGCCGGAATGTGCAGCCCGACCTCGGCAAGGAACGCACTGAAATAGCCCGACCAGCCCACGGCCACCGTGGACGCGGCAAACAGGTATTCGAGAATCAGGTTCCAGCCGATGAACCAGGCCACACCCTCGCCCATCGTCGCGTAGCTGTACGTGTACGCGGAGCCGGCGATCGGAATCATGCTCGCGAATTCCGCGTAGCAGAGGCCGGCGAACAGGCAGCCAAGACCAGCCAGCACGAACGAAATCGTGACGGCGGGACCCGCGTAATTCGCGGCAGCGTTTCCGGTCAACACGAAGATGCCGGCCCCGATGATCGCGCCAATGCCGAGCAGCGTGAGGTTCATCGCACCGAGCGTGCGCTTGAGGCCGTCGGACTCGTTGCCCGCCTCAGCCTGGAGCGCGGTGATGCTCTTTCTGGACCAGAGTCCCATGAGACCTGCACGTCAGGAGGGAGATGACACCGCCCTCAGCAGGCGGGGGGGTGTAACGACTCCGCAAGGTCACACGGCTGCAGGACGGAAGTCAATCGCGCTGTCCAGACGTCATCATCCCTTCACCCGTTGACGCGTCCGGTGCACATCACTTCGTGTAGTTGGGCGACTCGCGCGTGATGGTGACATCGTGCGGATGACTCTCGCGCAGCCCGGCCGACGTGATGCGCACGAACTGGCTTTCCGTGCGGAGGTCGTCAATCGTGCCGCAACCCACGTAGCCCATGCCGCTCCGCAGTCCACCCACCATCTGAAACAGCACGTCGGACACGGGACCCTTGTACGGCACGCGACCCTCGATGCCTTCGGGCACCAGCTTGCGCGCGCTCATCTCGCCGTCCTGGAAGTAGCGATCCGCGCTGCCATCCTGCATTGCCGACAGTGATCCCATGCCGCGGATCGTCTTGAAGCGCCGGCCTTCCAGCAGGATCGTCTCTCCAGGACTCTCCTCGGTGCCTGCCAGCATGGAGCCCATCATCACGCTCGAGGCACCGGCAGCCAGCGCCTTCACGATGTCGCCCGAGTACTTGATGCCGCCGTCGGCGATCACCGGCACATCGCCTGCACCGTCGATCGCATCGAAGATGGCCGTCAGCTGCGGCACGCCCACCCCGGTCACCACACGCGTGGTGCAGATGGATCCTGGCCCCACGCCGACCTTCACCGCATTCACGCCGCGTTCCACCAGCGCCGCCGCCCCGTCACGCGTCGCCACGTTGCCGACGACGAGCTGCACGTCAGGGAAGGTATTCCGCACCTTCGACGTCGCCTGCAGTACGCCGTCGCTGTGGCCATGTGCGGTGTCGATGCAGAGCACATCGGCACCCGCGGCAATCAAGGCGCGTGCACGCTCGATGAAGTCACCACCCGCACCAATTGCCGCGGCAACGCGCAGGCTGCCTTGTGCATCCTTGTTCGCGTTCGGGAACTGACGACGCTTGTGAATGTCCTTCACCGTGATGAGTCCACGCAGCACGCCATCGACATCCACCACCGGCAACTTCTCCACGCGACGCTCGCCCATGATGCGCTCGGCCTCGTCCAGCGTGGTGCCCGGGACCGCCGTGACCAGGCGATCCTTTGTCATGGCCTCCTGCACCGGACGATCGAGCGCACGCTCGAACTGCAGGTCGCGGTTGGTGAGGATGCCGACAAGCCTGCCGTCGTTGTCCACGATCGGCACACCACTGATGCTGAAGCGCGCCATCAGCGCCACGGCTTCGCGCAGTGATGCATTCGGCGTGAGCGTGATCGGGTTGCGGATGATGCCGCTCTCGCTGCGCTTCACGCGGTCGATCTCGGCGGCCTGCCGATCGATCGACATGTTCTTGTGCACGACACCGATACCGCCCGCGCGGGCCATGGCAATCGCCATCTCGCTTTCGGTGACCGTGTCCATAGCCGCAGCGATCAGCGGCACGTTGAGCGTGATGCCGGTGGTGAACCGGCTCACCGTGCTCACATCCTTCGGGTGTGTCAGCGAGTGCCGCGGCACCAGCAGGACATCGTCGAACGTGAGCGCGTCGTTTTCGCGAATACGCATGCGCCCGACCAGTGCGGTGGACTGACCGTCAGGCGTGATGCTTCCGCGGACGGGCGACGAAATCGGGGGGCGAGACGTGGTTGCCATCTCGAAAACTAGCGGGCCGGAGGACGAATGTGGTAAGCGCCGCGACGGCCCGGTCATCGTGCCATGGAACGCAGGTCGCACGTGTCGTGGCGCTCACCGCGCGCTGCCGCCTACCCGCGCAGCGCGCGCCGCACGCGCTTCCGGATACTCGGCGGCAGGAAGAAGGCTGCGGCGGCGAGCGTCGCGCCCAGATTCAAGCCGCTGAGCGATCCCGGATGTCCCGTCCAATGATCCTCGAGCACGTCCTGGCCGGCGTGGCTCACCATCCGCTGCAGCGCGAGCACCAGCAAATAAAGGTCGTCCACCTGACCCAGGAACGGGATGAAGTCCGGGATCACGTCGATGGGGCTGACGATGTACGCGGCGGCGGCCAGCACCAGCAGCTTGTCGACCAGCGCGACGCGCGAGTCACGCGCCATGCCCCAGAGCAGGCGCAGGTAGTGCGGAATCTCGCGTAGCGCGCTCGTGACGGTGCGGCGTGCGCCGGTACGCGGAGCGCCCGTCGGCCGATCGCCCAATGATGAAGGCCAGCTACCACCGGCATCCTCTGCCGCCGGGGGTGCTGTGCGGCCCACATGCGGAATACCGAGTCGCGGGCGGCGCTCGTCGGGGCGCTGGTTCATCGTGCAGGACCTTCGCCGGCGCTGCTGCCAGGCTGTGTGGGCGGCATGGCCGCGCTGTCACCCGTGGCAGCGCGGGCAGCGCGAGACGCCGCACCAGCGAGATCGTTTGCGACACTCTGCCCGGCAGCGGCGACACCGCTCAGCACACCCACGGCCTTCTGCATGAAACCAAGAGTTTCCGCGACGCTGCTCGCGGAGACCTTGCCGGCACGCAGGCTGTCCTCGACCGTCTCCTGCAGCTTCACCAACAGACCGACGGCACCGGTGGGCGCCTCGAGACGGCTGTACTTCGATTCAAGAAACTCGACGTAGTCCAGCACCTGGAATGCCCGCTCGTCCGACAGCGTGTCGAACTTGGCGAGCAGGCGGTCACGCAGATATGGGCTGAGCGGCATGAATCCGGAGCTTGAGGACGGCAAGGAGCAGCATGGAATCGGAAGAACAGCAATTTACCCTGACTGCATCACGGCGTTCAGGGTCGTTCGGGGCGTGCGGTACGGAACTTCCGGGCTGCGCTCGAGAACGGGTCGTCCGGCCCGCGAGTCGACGGCGCAGGCGTTGGTTTCGCGACAGATATCGGTTTCGCTGCAAGCGTGGCGGCCGCGACCCCGGACCGCTCGCGAGCGGCGGGTGCCGACTGCGCGGACGTTGCCTTCGCGGGCGATGACTTCGCGGGCGATGACTTCGCGGGTGCCGGCTTCAGCGGCAGCGTGTTCACGGTGTCGAACGTCGTGCCCGGCGGGAGCGAATCGACTCTCGCGCTTTTCGTGCGTCCCCCGCGCCAGCGTGCCCGCGTGCCGCGCACATCGATGTGCACGTACGGCCACCCCGCACCATTTGGTGTGATGTACAAGCCGATGCCGCCCACGAGATCCGGATACCGGCGCTCCACGATCTCCGCGGCCGACGCCACCAGGCGCGCGTCGATTTCCGTCAACCGGCCATCGTTGTTGGCGTCGATCGCGATATCGGCCGCGTCGCCGTACATGTGCCGGCTGTCGGACGCGCTGCTGGCAAGCGATCCGTTGTACGAGGGACTTCGGAAGCCGCTGGCCACGTTGAGCTTCACCGACGATGCCGGCACCCCACGCATCTGCGCCACTTCCGAGACGACCAGCTCGATCTTGTCCAGCAGCGGCTCGCGCACGTGCAGATACCGGGGATAGTCGTCCTGCTCGTCATGCACCACGAAGTCACTCAGGCGCAGGTGCGGCGAGAGCGGGAAGTCACTGAGGCGTTTTCTCACCTCGACGAAGCCGCGTGGCACCATGCCGCCGCCATCCTTCGGCCAACGCCCGAGGTGATAGCCGTTGATGCCGGTCGCGCGGGCATTCGGCATGGGGTACTCCACCAGCAGCGCAAGATCGGCAACCGTGTCGGCGATACCAGCGCGTGAAAGCACGAGCCAGAAGGCGCCCGGTCGGGCGGGTGCGCGTAACACGCCATCAGCCAAGTACGTGGAAACGGACTCGTTGGGCGAGCCGTCAAATGCAATCCACTGCGCTTGCAGGTTGTCGGTCGGGCCGCCGAAGGCAATCGGCAGATACAACAATTCGCCGGGCAGCACGACACGCACCCGGACGGCTCCACTGTGGCCGAACGATCCGGCGGTGAAGCGCCGCGACGGCGGCCCGCCGGCTGCAGTTGGTGTGGCAGGAAGCCCTGCAGGGTCGCGTGCGGCTGCCGGTGCCGCAGGCGGCGCGAGGTCTGCCGCATCGAAACCTTCGGGAACGCTCGCCCGGTGCGCTGCCAGCGCAATGCCCACCGGCAACACGACCGCGAGCGCCACCTTCACAAAACGCATTTTCTGATTGGGCGGCCGGCTGCGGAGCGGCAGCTCCTCGTCCTGCTCCGCGCCATCGAGCACGGACAGGCCAAGCAGGCCGATTGGCGTCCGTGCCTTACGCGCCTCCCCATCGAGCAGGGGTTCCGCGGACGTCGACGTGGACAAAGGGTCCGTGTGCATCGGTTGCATGATAACGTCCCATACCGCCAATCAACTCCGGATGTGCCAACTCCACGCGTCTCACGGCTTCGATGATCGGTTCGGCATCACGCACGGTGATGCGCCGATCGCCATCAAGGTCATCCATGTTGCCGTCGCGATCATTGTCCACGAAAATGTCGGACGCATCACCGTACTGGTGCCGGCTGTCGTCGGCGCGACCGCCCTTGCCGACGCCCTGCTGGTTGTAGAACGGATGGCGGGACCCGCTCATCACCTGCACATGGCCTACGCGATGACCCATGACATTGAGCTCAGCGATCACCAGCTCGAGCTTGTCGATCAACGACTCGCGAAGCACGACGTACTTCGGCCATACCGTGAATTGATCCTTCGTCAGGAAATCACGCAGGCGGAAATGCTCCGACAACTGCAGGTTCTGGTTAGCCTGCGTGACCTGGATGAAGCCAGGCGGATTGTCGTACGCGGCAGAGCGCGAGGTGCGCATTTCGCCGGGCCAGAAGCCCATGCGGTACAGCCCCATGCGGCCGCTGACCTTGGCTTCGAACGGCACCATGGATACGACCGTCAGTGCTGCAACCCCCGGACGTGCCGTCGCAACATCCGGTGCTGCGCGGCGCATGGCGTCCAGCGCGCGCTCCAGTTCCACCGCGTCCACGGGCGGCAGAAATCGCGCTCGCAGTTTGCCGCTGAAACCAAGCAGCGAATCGTCCAGGGCCAGCAGGTCGGTCGGCGCCGGCGCAGTGAGCGACGGCGCGAGCTCAGCGTGCGCTGTCCGTGGTGCGGCAAGATGCAGCGAACCCGCCCCGGCAATCAGCAGTGCAGCAAATAATGAACGTCCAGTCATGCAAAGACTCCCGCGTCTCGGATGCAAGTTCAACTCGTACACCAGTCTCGGCAGATGCGTGCTCACGCAATTGCGAAAGTTTGCCTTCGATTCAACGTTATGCTGGCCGGACGTTCAGCCCGATCGCGTCATCCCGTGGCTGTACGGCTATCGATGAGCATCAGACGTATCGGTGCCGATTTCCCGAGGCCGTCTACATGCAGACAATGGCAGCGCGTTGCGGCGTGAGCAGGCAATTACGCTGACATGCGGGGCATGCCACTGTATCGGGTTCAGTAGATGTACACGGCCGCGCCGACGGGAATCATCTTGTACAGTGTCTCGATATCCTCATTGCGCAATCGGACGCAGCCATGGCTCACGCTGCGACCAATGGTGGTGGGCGCGTTCGTGCCGTGCAGTGCGTACCCGTCGCCCAGGTTGAGGCGGTGCGTGCCAAGGACTTCCTTGTAGCGTCGTGCATTCGATTCGCCGGGTGGAATGATGATCCGCCGACCGGCTACGAGTTCCTTGCCGTCACTCGCGGTGAGCACCTGTTCGCTGCCGTCAGAATACCGTTTCACCAGCTGGTTGCCGCGAGTGGTGATGACGCCGTCGGCGACCGGAATCACCTGTCCTCGCTTCATGCGGAGGATGCCGAGCCCTTTCTTGCCGGCCTGTTCCACGAAGTGCCAGTCGGGTGGAATCCATGCCGGCGCCGTCTCCTTGCTGCGCACCGTGAGCTTGCCGCGCGGTGTGTCGAACTTGTAGGTCTGCTTGCTGCCGGAACCCTGCAGGGTGCGACCACTGCCGCTGGCCACGCGGGTCGTGAACAGCTCCGTGGTGCCATCGCGCACCCAGAGCCTGTTGTCGGCCAGGCTCACGATGATGTACGGAATCGTGTCCTGCGGCAGGCCGCGGCGGCGGACCACGCGCAGCGAGTCGGTGAGCCTGGTGATGGTGTCGCGCGCGGCATCGATCACTGCGGCTTCTCGCGCGCTGCCGTCTCGCACGGTATCGCGCGACTGCATGGCGCGCCACGTCTTTTCGCCCTCGAATCCTGCGACACCGGCGCTACCTAATGCCAGCGCGCCGACACACCAGGCCAGCATCCTGAGTCCGCGTCCGTCGCCCGCCATCAGAACAGCACCGCCTTCATGCCGCGCACGAGGTTCGGGCGCATGGCCGCGAAATCGCGACGGGAGAGGATGATCTGACGAGGGCCGGGGGCAACATCCAGGCCGCCAAGCAGGACCGCCGCAGCGTCACCACCCTCGATCACGGTGCCGTCAGTCAAGGTGATGCTTTCAGCGAGGCTTTCCGGCGCCACCGGAATGGCATTGCCGAGGGAATCGACTGTCGGTGTGGTCGACTGCACCGTTGCCGCTTCGATCGCAGCGATGCTCTGCGTGCCACGAGTCGGCGCGGCACCACGAAAGCGGGCCGGCATGCTGCGCAGCGTGATCCCGTCGCGTACGAGCGCCACCGTGCCGCTGTCGACGGCGATCACGAGGTGCAGCTTCGGATCGTCGCGCGCGGCAGCACGTGCCCGCTCCAGTTGCAGCGTGGCGCGGATGCTCGCGGACTCGTTCTGCAGCGAGTCCATGGTCTGCGCGGCCGTCGTCTTGCGCTCGCGCAGCACCTGCGTCTCGGCGCGCAACGCGCTGCGCTGCTGCCGAAAATAGGGTATCGAGGCGAGCGCACCCGTGATTGTGGCGATTGCAAGCACCAGCGCGACGATCGGTCCGACCGATGAAAACCCCGGGCGGTGGCTCATGGCGTGCTGATCGTTTCAACGTCCAGAATCGGCACGTTCGTGGGTGTCGACCGACCGTTCCGGACGCGCGCGGTGACCTGAATCACGGTCAGTGGCACGATGCCGCGAGCCTCATTCACCAGCGACGGCGGAATGGCGAGGTACAGGATGGCATTTTCGCCGGCTGGCCCGCGGGCCAGCAGGTACGGCTCGCCGATGTTCATGTCGCGCCGGAGGGCATCGGCGCGCTGCAATGCGAGCACCTCCACCTGCCAGCGCACCAGCTTGCCCTTCGACCCGACGGGGTCCGCGCGGATGTCTGCAGCACTCAGCGCGGTGCGCAACGCGGAGTCCACCGGCAGCAGCGCCCCCTCGCGAACCCAGCCCTCGATGCGCACGCGCACCCAGCCGCGCTCACGAACCAGCGGGATCACCGTGCCGGGCGCTCTGACCGTGCCGATGACGGCGCCATCGGGTGCAGTCCGCACCTCTGCCGTCGCAGCCGGCCGCAGCGGAATCGTCGCGGGGCTGATGTACTTCACGGCCGCCGTGGTGTCCGGCACCGATTTCTGCCCGCGCAGTCCGGGGCCGGCGATCATAAACGCCACCAGCGCCGCTGCGTAAAGCCCAGAAGCGCGAGGCAAGCTCGATGGTAGCGCCCATCGGCGAGGGGTACATTCAGCAGACGTCATGTGCACGACATTACTACCCCGCCCCATCCTGTATCCATGCCCCTGACCTCCGTTCGCCCCGTCTGCCTCGTCGTGCTGGATGGCTGGGGGTACCGAGACGACGCCAGCGCGAACGCCATTGCCCTTGCCGACACACCGAACTGGGACGCCTTGCTGGGTTCGCTGCCTCACACGCTGCTCGAGGCGAGCGGCCGTCGTGTAGGTCTGCCAGCCGGGCAGATGGGCAACAGCGAAGTCGGGCACATGAGCCTGGGTGCCGGTCGCGTGGTGGAGCAGGACCTGGTGCGCATCGGCGCCGCAATCGAGACAGGCAGCTTCTTCCGGAATCCGGCCCTAGTGGCGGCCTGCCAGGACGCCGCAACTCGCGGCGTGACGCTGCACCTCGTTGGACTACTGGGGCATGGTGGCGTGCATGCGCTGGATGCGCATCTCTTCGCGCTGCTGGATCTCGCGGCACGCGAGCACGTCAACACGGTGGCAGTGCACGGCATGCTCGACGGCCGCGACACACCGCCGACCTCCGGTCGCGGATTTCTGGCAGACACACAGGCCGAGATCGCGAAGTATCCGGGCCGCGCAGTGCTTGCGACGCTTGGTGGACGCTACTTCGGCATGGATCGCGATCATCGCTGGCCGCGCACGGAGAAGTGGTACCGCGCCATGGTGAACGGCATCGGTACAGCAACGACCGCCGGTACTGTCGGCGCCGCACTGGACGCGGCGTACTCCGCCGGCGTGACCGACGAGTTCATGGAGCCCATGGTGCTGCACGACGAGTCGGGCACGGTGACACCGCGGTTGCACGATGATGACGTGGTGATCTGCTTCAACTTTCGCAGCGATCGCATGCGGCAGCTCTGCGATGCACTCACGTCGCCCACGTTCAGCGGCTTCGACATCACCAGTCGTCCGCGGCTGTCGATCACCACGATGATGGCGTACGACCCGAGTTTCAACTATCCGGTCGCATTTCCTGCCTCGCAGCTCACCAACATGGTGGGCGAGGTGATCGCGAGCGCGGGCATGACGCAGCTTCGTACGGCGGAGACCGAGAAGTACCCGCACGTGACGTTCTTCTTCAACGGCGGGCGCGAGGCGCCGTTCGCTGGCGAGGAGCGCCGCATGGTGCCAAGTCCGAAGGTCGCGACGTATGACCTGCAGCCCGAGATGAGCGCATCCGGCATCTGCGACGGGCTGGTCGAGGCGCTCGAGACGCGGCGCTACGATTTCATGCTCTGCAACTTCGCCAACTGCGACATGGTCGGGCATACCGGCTCACTGCCGGCGGCCGTCGCCGCGGTGCAGGCCGTGGATGAATGCATCGGTCGCATCGTCAGCGCTGCCACTCGCGGTGGCGCGCGAGTCATCTTCACTGCCGATCATGGCAACGCCGACGTGATGGTGGACCCGCTGACCGGGGCACCGCACACGGCACACACCACCAATCCAGTTCCCTTGCTCATCGTCGATCCCGAAGGTGCCGTGCCGCTGCGTGCTGGCGGCGCCCTGTGCGATGTCGGTCCCACCGTGCTCGAACTGCTCGGCCTTGCCATTCCGTCCGAGATGTCGGGCACGTCGCTGCGACTGTCACCGGTGACGACATGACGGCACGTGTGCTGGTCGCTGCCGCGCTGCTGCTCGTGAGCAGCGCTTCGCTGGTCGCGCAGGTCGGCACGGTGCCGGCGAACAGCCCGTTCCGTGATCTCGAGAAGCGGCAGGACGTCACGCTGCTAATCGGACCGAGCTTCGGTGGCAGGGACAAGGCGGGTGCAGCGCCGCGCGGCGGTGTCGCCATCGGCGTGCGCTACGACGTGCCACTGGGTGGCAGTCCGCTGTCGTTCACCAGCGCGATCATGCGACAGAGCTCGACGCGCGACATCCTGCAGCCTGGCCTGCCGCCGGCCAGTCGCATCGGCGGCACTGTGTCGCAGGCGTTGTACATGCTGGATGCCGCGCTGACGCTGCGCGTGGCGGGCAACAAGTCGTGGCGCTCGCTGGTGCCAAGCATCACGGGTGGTGTCGGCATGGTGACCGACTTCAAGGAGGTCACCGACTCGTCGCGTTTCCGTTTCGGCACGCGCTTCTCGCCACTGGTCGGTTTCGGGCTGAAGTTCGCACCGCAGCGCTCGCGCTGGACGGTACGCGCCGACATGACGAATCGACTCTACAGCGTGCCGTATCCGGCGAGCTTCCGCGACTCGACGCCGAACGTGCCGCGCGTGGTCGGCGTGAACACGAAGAACAGCTGGACGCGCAACACGATGCTGACGCTTGGCCTCGTGCGCCAGTTCGGGCGTCGATGAGCGGTCGCACGACGCTCACGCGGCGCGTGGCCTTCGCGGCAGCGCATCGCTATCGCCGACCCGGGTGGGACGACGCGACGAACGCCGCGACCTTCGGGCTGTGTGCACGGCCGAACTATCACGGGCACAGCTACGTCTGCGACGTGAGCGTGAGTGGCGCCGTGCGGTGTGAGACGGGCATGCTGCTCGACCTCGGGCTGCTGGACATGGTGCTGCTGCAGGAGGTACGCGAGCGCTTCGATCACCGCAACATCAACCTCGATGTGCCGGAATTCAACGAAGCGAACGGCCTGGTGCCGACGGGGGAGGAGTTGGCCCGCTTCATCGCCGAGCGTGTGCAGGCGCGTATGCCGGCCGGCGTGCGCGTGACGTGCGTGCGCGTGGCGGAGGACGCGACGCTGAGCGCAACCTACGAGCCCTCCTGATGTCGCTGACTCCGCAGCGCTGCGGCGTGCTGCTGGCTGGTGGGCGCAGCACACGATTTGGCGGATCGCCGAAGGGTCTTGCCGCGCTGGGTGCGACGCGCGTCTGCGAGTATGCGCTGCGGGCG
>JACMPK010000107.1 GCA_014377535.1 Gemmatimonadaceae bacterium | reverse complement strand
CGATGATACTTGTCGATGACTGACGTCGTCGGGTCGTTGCCCATGCGCGCGGTGCCCAGCAGGTGCACGGCGCCGCCTGGATTGTCGTTCACCGGATTGTCGGTGACTTTCTTCGCGCCCGAGGCCAGCAGCAGCTCGTGCCCGCGGTCGATGAAGAACTTGTACAGGCGCATGTCGTGCTCGTGCTCGCGGAACGTGATGCGCAGTGCGGGCAGCCCCCACGCGTCCTTGAGTTCCGGGTCGAGGTCCACGGTGTTGGTGCTCACCGGCAGCGACGTGGTGTGCCCGAACGCCTCCAGCGAATTCAGGAACCAGGGGCGCATGCGTTGCTTGAAGGCGCTGCCCCACATCGGTCCGTCCTTCGGCATGTTCATGGTACGCATCAGGCCCGGCACCGAGACGCGATAATCGAAGCCGCCGCCACCAACGAGCCCCAGCTTCTCGTCCAGCTCGTAGTGCTCCTGCGTGATGCGCGTGACGACCGGCCCCTTGTGCGCATGGATCTCGTGTTCGAACTCTCCGTGCGACGTCGTGCCGCCGTTGAACATCAGGTGCTTGCCGAGCATGCCGCTGGAATTCGCCAGTCCATCCGGAAACCGGTTCGACTTCGACATCAGCAGCAACCGCGGTGTCTCGGCGCCATTGGCGCAGACGACGACCGCCTTGGCCTTCTGCACGATCTCGCGCCTGTGCTTGTCGAAGTAGATCACCCCCGTCACGCGACCGGCATCGTCCGTGTCGATCTTCCGCACGTAGCTGTCGGGGCGCAATTCGCAGCGACCGGTGGCGAGTGCCTCGGGCACCATCGTCCAGTTGGCCCCGGACTTCGCGCCCCATTCGCACGGGAACGCCAGGCAGAAGCCGCAGTTGTGGCAGGGCTGGCGACCCTTGTACTCTCTCGAGAGGATTGCCATCGGCGCGGCCTTCGAACTCCAGCCAAGCTTGCGTGCACCGACTTCCAGCAGCACGCCGGGGCCCGTGACGTTCAGGGGCGGCAGCGGGAACGGCTTTGAACGCATCGGCTCGCGCGGGTCGTCGTTCACCGCGCCCGAGACACCGACGGCGTACTCCACCGCGGTGTAGTATGGCTCCAGCTCCTCGTACGTGATCGGCCAGTCCTCGAGCGCGGCGCCGGGCACGCCACCACGCTTCGAGCGCTCGTGAAAATCGATGGGCCGGAAGCGCCAGAAGTTGCCGGTGAAGTGCAGCGTCGAGCCGCCGACCACGCGCGCATACTGCGCATAATGCTGCTTCGCTCCCTTCTCGTCGGCCGACTTGCGATAGACCTGTGGCGACAGCGCCGGATCGTTGGTCCAACGCGGCCACGCGAAGGCGCCAAGCTCGTCGTGCTCCATGTCCTCGGGTCCGACCGTGCGGCCCTGCTCCAGCAGCACGACGTCGAAACCCTTGCGGGTCAGCTCGCGCGCGACCGATGCGCCAGCGATGCCCGAGCCCACGACGACAAAATCGACCGGCGTGTCGGTGGGATACGTCGTGCCTGGCGCGTCGTCCTTCGCGATGGGAAGCTGTCTCACAGGACCTCCCCGAGCAGCGCAAGCTGGTTCTCGGGACGATCGTACCATCCGAATGGCGCCTTGTGCTCCATCGCCACGTCCTGCCCGATGAATTTCCAGCCCATGTAGTCCTTGTTGCCGCCGTACCGCGGCAGCGACAGGAAACCCGCGATGGTGGCGAATCGCATGGCGCCGAAGAACGGCGTCTCCTCGATGCTGCGGAGCAGCGCATCCTGCTGCTCGGGCGCGAGCGTCGCGAAGGTCGCACCGGCGCCGTGCGCCTGCACCGTCGCGGCGGCGAGGCTTGTCAGGCCGGTCGCGAACAGTGGCGCCTGATCCTTCGCGAACGTGGTCAGCGTCGTGTCGATGAAGTGGAGGACGCCGGCCTCACGTGCGCCAGGTGTGCCGTCACTGGGCAGGATGCGCGCGCTGATCGCATTTACCTGCGCCGCTTCGTGCGGCGTGAAGTGCACCAGCGTCGGGCTTTGCGCGGCAGGTCCCGCGTCTCGCGCGCAGGCCGTGCCGGCGACCATCCAGACGGCGCCGAGTGCGGCAAATCCTGCCACGAACTCCCGTCGCGAAACCGGCGTCTCATGTGGTACAAGCTCAGGCATCCCAGACCCCTGTAATTCGGTGACAGTGCATGTATTGACCGCTGCCGGAAAGACGTCCGCAGCCGGTGTCCCTGCTCACTCGACCGTGCCGGCCCTACGGCCCGCCGGCGAGACCCGGCACGCTGCGCTGACCCGACTCGTCGAGCAATCCGCGAAAGCGCCGCGCCATGTCGATCACGGCGTCACGCGCGGCCGGCACGATATTCGTCATGTGCAGGAATCCATGCACCAGGCCCGGCATGCGCCGCATCCGCGCGATCGCACCGGCGGCACTCAGCGCCGCCGCGTACGCCTCGCCCTCGTCGCGCAGCGGGTCGAAGCCGGCGGTGATCAGCAGCGCCGGCGGCGAGCGCACGAGGTCAGGTGAGATCGCGGGACTGACGCGCGCATCGTGCCGCAGTGAGTCGTCGCCGCCCACATACCGATCGACGAAGGAGTCCATGTCGGCGTCGGTCAGCACGAATCCGTTGCCGAATTGCGTGCGCGACGGATGCGCCATGGTCGCGTCGGTCGTCGGGTAGATCAGCAGCTGCGCCGCGACCCGCCGTCCGTCACGTGCGCTCTGCATCGCGACCACCGTGGCGAGGTTGCCGCCGGCGCTGTCGCCACCGACGCAAATGCAGTCCGGATCGGCGCCAAGCGATGCCGCGTTGGCCTGCGCCCAGCGCACTGCGGCATCGGCGTCCTGCACCGGTGCGGGGAACGGGTGCTCAGGGGCCAGCCGGTACGCCACGCTGAGCACGTGCATGTCGCCGTGGTGCGCCAGCATGCGACAGGGCTCGTCGTGCGTGTCGAGATCACCGAGCACGAAGCCGCCGCCATGGAAGAACACGAGCAGCGGCTTCCGCGCGGTGTCGGTGCCGTGGGTGCCGTTGCCTCTGCCGTTCGCCCTGCCGCGGCGTGCGGGCGGTGCGTAATGCCGGGCGTGCAGCGGGCCGGTGTCGCCGTCCAGCGTCAGGTCAACCACGCTGCCGACGTATGTGGGTTGCGCGCCGCTGCCGCCGGTGACGGCTGCGACCTCGCGCCGGTAGCGCAGGCGCGCGTCGCGCACCGTGGGGCCGCACATCGACACTTGCGGCTTGCGCCGCCGCGCGGCAAGGATGAACTGCACATGCGCGTCGAGGGTGAGCCCGTCAATCGTGCGAGGGCGTTCACGCACCATGCGCAGCAGCCATGAGCCGGGCAGCGATGCGCAGAGCCGGGCAATGCGTCCCTCGACCTGCTCCAGGGCCGATGGGGCATCGCTGGTGACGGTGCCGTCAGACATGAATCACCTCCGGTGCACGTGTGTCGCGACGCGCCGTCCAGCGATACGCGTTCGGGTCGATGCGTGCGACCATGCGACGGAAGCGGCCGACCCCATCGGGCCAGAGCGTCGAGTTGCGGCCTGTCGCATCGATGTACCAGCTGCTGCATCCACCGCTGTTCCAAATGGTGGCCTGCAATCGCACATCCACTGCGGCGACCCACGCTCGTTGCGCAACGGCGTCAGGTTCGGCGGCGGAGATGTCGCGCGTCGCCATGTAACGCAGCACGCCGAGCACATGCTCGATCTGCGCCTCGACCATGAGCAGCACCGACGAGTGACCGAGCGCGGTGTTCGGGCCCATGAGCGTGAAGAAGTTCGGGAAACCTGCGTGCGACGTGCCCATGTAGGCGCGTGGACTACCCTGCCAGGTCGCTGACAGTGATTCGCCGCTGCGGCCGATGATGTGTGGCGCAAGCGGCGGATCGGTGGGGCGGAATCCGGTGCCGACGATGAGCACATCCGCGGCATGCAGCGCGCCGTCTGCCGTGCGCACACCATCCGCCTCGATCGACGTGATGGCACTGGTGACCAGCGCGACGTTCGGCTGCGTGAGTGCCGGGTAGTAGTCGTCCGACACGAGGATGCGCTTGCAGCCGATGCGATAGGCGGGCAGCAGCTTCGCGCGCAGCACCGTGTCGGTGACCTGTGCCTGCATGTGCCGCCGCGCGACCCATTCCGCGACGCGTGCAGCGCGCAGGTTCCTGAACGGAAGGTGCAATGCCTCGCGCAGCAGGTATGTGGCCGCGCGATGCGCACGATGCAGCATGGGCACATGGCGATAGAGCTGCTTTCGCCATGAGGCGATGGCCGCGTCGCGTCGCGGCATGATCCATGGCGGCGTGCGCTGGAACACCGCGAGGTGTGCGACCTGTGGCTGGACACGCGGCACGAACTGGATGGCCGACGCTCCCGTCCCGATCACGGCAACACGCTTGCCACCAAGGTCGATATCGTGCCGCCACTGCGCTGAGTGAAACATGGCGCCGGCGAACGTCGCGACGCCATCGATCATCGGCAGCACGGGATCGCTCAACCCACCGGTCGCCATGATCACGACGTCGGCCTGCCAGCTGCGCGAGGTGGATTGCACGGTCCACTGCTGCCGCTCGTCGTTCCACGCGGCGCTGCGCACCGTCTCGCCGAACATAAAGTGCCGGTCGATGTCGTACCCCGTGGCACACTGCTGCAGGTACGCCCATATCTCGTCGTGCGGCGAAAAGGTACGGCTCCAGTCGGGGTTCGGTGCGAACGAGTACGAGTACAGCACCGACTGCACGTCGCACGCGCAGCCGGGATAGCTGTTGTCGCGCCAGGTGCCGCCATGCACCGCCGCGCGCTCCAGAATCACGAAATCGTCGATACCGGCCTGACGCAGTCGGATCGCCATGCCGATGCCGGAAAAGCCGCCACCGATGATCACGATGCGCGGCCTGCGCACCTCGTCGTCGGCTGCAAGGCGAATCAATGCACGACTGCGCGCGGCAACGTGCTCACCGAGCCGTGACGGTGTCCCGAAAATTCGCACCGGCGTGTCGGAGCCGTGCACGTCAGACGAGGCCCAGCGTGAGTTCCGGCTGCTTCCACAGGTCGATGGGCTTCTGAATGCCCATCGGCCGGAACGGCATCTGCACCTTACGACCGAGTCCTGCCGAT
>JACMPK010000106.1 GCA_014377535.1 Gemmatimonadaceae bacterium | reverse complement strand
GAGCCGCTGCGATCCGTAATAGATGCGCGTCGGGCCGTGCGGCGAGATCAGCAACGGAGAATCCCAGTACCAGCGATTTGGCGCCTCGTTCGGCCCGACCTGCGGCTGGATACCGGTGTTCTCGCCGGTACGACGGTCATGTCGCACCAGCCCACCGTTCTGCCACTCGCCATACACGGTGTTCGGATCGGTGGGATCGACCTGCACCGAGAATCCGTCACCGAACACCACCATCTGCCAGTCGGCGTTCGACACACCATGCACGGTGCTGTTGCGCGACGGGCCCCCGAAGGTCGCATTGTCCTGCGTGCCGCCGTAAACGCGATAGAACGGCTCGCTGTTGTCCACCGCCACCTTGTAGAACTGCGCCAGCGGAAGATTCGGAAAGAAATTCCAGCTCGCCGCCTTGTCGAACGATTCGTACAGCCCACCGTCGCTGCCCACGAGATAGTGGTTCGCGTCACCCGGATCGATCCAGATCACATGGTTGTCGACATGCTTGTATTGCTCGCCCAGCCGACGGAACGTCCGGCCCGCATCGTCGCTGACCATGTTGTACGTATCCACCAGATACACTCGATCGGCGTTGTGCGGATCCGCCGTGATTTCGGCATAGTACAGGCCACTCGTGCTCGTGTTGCTCATCCGGCTCCAGCTCGCGCCAATGTCCGTCGAGCGGAACACGCCGCCCTTTTCATTTGCTGCCTCCATCACCGCATAGACCACGTCCGGGTCCTTCGGGCTGATCGCCAGCCCGATCCGACCCAGTTCCTCGGTCGGCAGGCCCGTCGTGACCTTGGTCCACGTCGCGCCGGCGTCGGTCGTGCGATGAATCGCGCTTTCCGGACCGCCACTCACCTGCCCCCACACGCGCCTCTGCCGCACCTGCGTCGTGGCGAGCAGGATCTTCGGGTTGCGCGGGTCCATCTGCACGTCGTTGACGCCGACCCATTCGCCGCCGCCAAGGATGCGCGCCCACGTCACGCCACCGTCAGTGGTCTTGTACAGGCCACGCTCGCCCCCGCCGTTCCATGCCGGACCCTGCGCCGCGACATAGGCCACGTCGCTGTCCTTCGGGTCGATGACGATGCGCCCGATGTGCTCCGATTTCTTGAGACCGACGTTCTTCCAGGTCGCACCACCGTCGATCGACTTGAACACGCCGTCGCCGTAGCCCACCGCGCGCTGGTAGTTGTTTTCACCCGAGCCCACCCAGATCACGTTCGGGTTGTTCGGATCGATGGTGATCGCGCCGATCGAGTAGGTGGACTGCGCGTCGAAGACCGGCGTGAACGTCGTGCCGGCGTTCGTCGTCTTCCACACGCCACCACTCGCCGCCGCGATGAACCAGGTGCGCGGTGTCCCTGGGTGGATGGCCAGGTCGGCGATGCGGCCCGACATCACTGCCGGCCCGATGCTGCGCCAGGTGAGTCCCGCAATCGACGGACCGAGGGCGGCGGTGTCGGCCGCGGCACCGGACGAGCGAGACAGCGGTGGCGTCGACGGTCGCGAGGTGGCTGACTGCTTCCGCGACATGCTGTCAGCGGCAGCAGCACCACGCGCGGCCTGCGCCGCGAGCGCGGCGTGCGGATCGGTGAACGGTGCGCTCAGCGCGGCCAGCGCGAGGAGTGCGCCAGCGGATCGTCGGGAAGCGAGCATGAGGCGTTGGGGGCGGTTGCAGGAGCGGTGGTGCGGAACAGGAGTGGACCAGCGACACAATTCCTGCCCGCAACGATGCGTCCACGCTATGCCCCGTCGCGCCCTGCGGCTACCTGCGATTCTCCATCCTCAACGGCTGCTGTGGTGCGCGCGTCGCATGCCCCTCGCGCGAGTCGGCGCCTGCACTCCTCTCACACGGAGTCGCGGAAGCACGGAGTCAATCGCGGTTGCAGCGGTCTCCCCTCGCGAGAGGTGAGGCTGACCTTTTTCTAAGACCTGCGCCTCGCGCACGCAGTTCCAGAAGCCATGTGAGTCCCGCGTTGCGCGGGCCCTGACGAAGCACGCGATCGCCCTGACGACGTGCGCAGTGGCATGAACCACGCCCCCGACCCCTCTGCGCCTCTGCGTCTCCGTGTGAGAGGAGTTCGCTGTTCCGCCATGTCCGCGTGTGTAAGGAGTTCGCTGTTCCGCCCTGTCTCCGTGTGAAAGGAGTTCGCTGTTCGTTTCCCGCCTGGCGCAGCTGCGATGACATGAACGCATCAGGCCACCCGAGGCTGACGCCAGGGTGGCCTGATGATTCACGCAGAGGCGCCGGTCAGAATCGAACTGACGATGCCAGATTTGCAGTCTGGAGCCTTACCACTTGGCGACGGCGCCCTGTACCTCGTCGAAACGCATTACGGCCGCGTGTCGTGCTCCTGGCGGACGAAAATCAAAGGTCGTCCCGCAGCAGCTGTGCGACAAGGGCACATCTGTGCCCGTACCGGATATTGTTGTCGTCCACGTCACGCGTTTGTCCGTGAAATGCACGGCGCGCTGCATCCTGTCCGACTTTCCGCACGATCTACATGCCGCCGAAGAGCATGCTCCTCGCCGTTGCCGGCATGGTCGGTACGGGCAAGACGACGCTCACGCGCGCACTCGCGCAGCGTCTGGGGCTGCAGATGGCGCTGGAGTCCGTCGATGACGAGAACCCGTGGCTCACGCCGTTCTACGGCGCCGAGCGCGATTCACAGCAGCAGTACGCCCTGCGGCTTCAGCTGCACTTTCTGGCCACGCGCTTTCATTCCATGCGGACGATGCGCGCGCTGGGCGGCGGCTGGATCCTGGACCGCACCTGGTACGAGGATGCCGAGATCTTTGCGCGGGGGCTGTTCGAGGCCGGGGTGATGTCGAAGGACGAGTTTGCGCTTTACGAGCGGCTGTATGCCGAACTGCTCACCGGTCCCGCTGCGAGGCCGCCGCGGATTCTAATCTATCTGCACGGGTCGCTCGACGTCGTCGTCGCCCGCATCGGGCAGCGTGGTCGCGAGGCCGAACGCGACATGGCGCCGAGCTACTGGAAGTCGCTCCACGCGCGTTACGCCACCTGGATCGACTCATTCCGCCGCTGCCCCGTCCTTCGTCTCGACATCCGCGACTACGACCTCATTCGCGATCCCGCCGCCATTGACGACATCGCCGCCACCGTCCGTCGACAGCTCGAGCCCGAGATCCCGCAGACCGAGCTCTTCGGCTGATGCCCTCAGCGACACTCAAAACAGCAAATGCTTCCAGACCGCGCTGGCCGAGGCAAGGTTGCCCGCGCGCGCCGCGCGCGACTGCACGCGATGTGCTCCGAGGCTCCGAGGCTCCGTGTGAGAGGAAGGCTGTTCGCTCACGCCCGACCGCCGAGTCAGCGAGCGGATTTCTCCGCTTCCCTGCACCTCCGTCGTCGTCGCGTGCGACAGGCGGCCCTGTCCATCACCGACCGCCGAATCCGCGCATGGGGCGTCCTGGTACCGAGTCCTGAGTCGAGCATGAGGTCGGAGTCCGTGCACCACATCTTCCGCCCGCCTTGCCAACCAAACTCTACAGTAAGAGATTTGTGCAGATATCGCAGACTTTCAGCATCAGAAAATCAAATCAGCAGCAGAATTTGCTCAGGAAGTCGATTACTTTTGCCGATCTTGCTGAAAACGGTGCTCAAGTCATTC
>JACMPK010000105.1 GCA_014377535.1 Gemmatimonadaceae bacterium | reverse complement strand
CGCGAAGTCGGCGACATGCGTGTCGACGGTGATCGGAGTCGGGTCATCCGTCTTCGACTTCCCGCCGCCGCGCTGGTCGTAGAACACCAGGGCGAAGCCATTGCCGAGCGTCGCCAGGGAGGGTAGCTGCGGCAGGAGGTAGTCATGATGCGCGCCTGGTCCGCCATGCAGCACCACCATGGGCGTCGCACCGACCTGTCCGTAGCGGCACCAGTACAGCGGCACGCTGGTGCCGTGCGTCATGCCGCTGTCGCGCGGCGTCGGAATCGGTAGAGGCATGTCGGAAAGTTACCGTTGGTTGCTGAACTGCAACGGCTTCGACGGAGGGGCCGCGGAACGGCACTACTGCGAACGCGCAGAACGCCATCGGCTTTGACGCAGGAGACGCGGAAGGCCAATACTGCGAAATCGTAGAACGCCAGATCAGGCGCCGTGGGCGGCAATGCAGGCGCCGAAAGCGTCCTGCGTCAAAGCCATAGCGCTGTTTCGGCACGAAGCCAGAAGTGCGCGCTTCGTCACAGCTGCAGCACTGTTTCGGCAGAGAGCCGAAAGGGCGCGCTCAGTCAGTGCTGTAGCGTTGAACCGGCGGTCACTCGCCGAATCGGGCCGCCGCGGCGACGGTCTGCAGGTGCACGCGCACCGTGTCCGTGATGTCGCGGCCGTAGCCGCCCGCGATCGTCACGCACACCGGTGTGCCGGTCTCGCGGCAGGTCCGCAGCACCAGCTCGTCGCGCCGTGCAAGTCCGTCGAAGGTCAGCTTCAGCCGACCGAGCCGGTCACCTTCGTGCGGGTCTGCGCCAGCCAGGTAGACGACGAGGTCGGCGCGTGCTGCGCGCACCACCTCAGGCAGCGCGGATTCGAGGCGCGTGAGATACTCGTCATCGCCGGTACCGTCATCCAGCTCCTCATCGCGGCTGCTCGCCACCTTGTGGAACGGAAAGTTCTTCGCGCCGTGCATGTTGAAGGTGTAAACCGAGTCGTCGCCCGCGAAGACGGCGTTGGTGCCGTTGCCCTGGTGCACGTCGAGGTCGATGATGCAGGCGCGCCTGATGCGCTGCTGCGACTGCAGGCGACGGATCGCGATGGCGACATCGTTGAAGACGCAGAACCCTTCGCCACGATCAGGAAATGCGTGATGCGTACCGCCGGCGAAGTTCATGGCGATGCCGTGCGTGACGGCGTGATCGCTGGCCTCGATGGTGCCTTGCACGACGCGAAATGCGCGTTCCACGAACGGCTCGCTCCACGGCAGTCCGATGCGCCGCTGGTGCGCGGGGTCGAGCGTGCCATGCTCCACGCCGTCCACGTAGTCCGTCGTGTGCACGCGGTGCAGGTCCGCATGCGCAACGCGTGACGGTTCGTGCAGGCGCTCCGGCGCGACGAGTCGCTGCGACAGCGCCCCTTCACGCAGCAGCGAGTATTTGGACATCGGAAAGCGATGTCCCTCGGGCAGCGTGATGGCGTAGCGAGTGGATGACCAGCAGTGCAGCGACATCGGTGTCACGACGGGTATGTGTCGCGGCGGAACGAATGCGCCCGTTCCGCTGCTGGCACGTTACCGGTCGGTGAAGTCCGTGGTGTGGTCCACGCGACGGCAGACCTCGGCCAGCAGCGTCGCGGCGCGATCCAGGTCGTCGAGACTCACCATCTCGTTCGGCGAATGCATGTAGCGGTTGGGGATCGAGAGCAGGCCAGTGGCGACGCCTTCGCGCGCCAGATGCATGGCATCGGCATCGGTGCTGGTGCCGCGACCTGCCGCGTGAAGCGAATACGGAATCTCGAGCGAGTCCGCCGTCTCGCGCAGCAGCCGGAATACGACGGGGCTGATCACACTGCCGCGCGTCAGCACCGGACCGCCGCCGAGCTTGTGTTCGCCGATCTCTTCCTTCTTCACGCCGGGGTGATCGGTCGCGAACGTCACGTCGACGGCGATCGCCATCTGCGGCCCGATTGCCTGCGCCGCCACGCGTGCGCCGCCACCGGAGAATCCGATCTCCTCCTGACAGGTCGCGACGGCAATCACGCGGGCAGAGCCCGGATTCGCGGCGTAGCGGCGCAGCGCTTCCAGCACGATGAATGCGCCGATCCGGTCGTCGATGCTGCGTGACACGATGCGGTTGTTCGGCATGTCCGTGACCTTGGCATCCAGCACGCCGCAATCGCCCACCGACAGGCGCTCGGCCGCCTCGGCACGGTCCTTCGCGCCGATGTCCACCCACATGTCGGCAAACTTCGTGACTTTCTCCCGCTCGTCCGGCTTCATGAGGTGAATCGGCTTCTTGCCGACCACGCCGTACACCTCACCGTGCCGACCCAGAAAACGCAGGCGCTGGCCCACCAGCACCTGCGTATCCCAGCCGCCGATGCCCTCGATGTACGCAAAGCCGTTCTCGTCGATCCAGGTGACGATCACCCCGATCTCGTCGATGTGGCCGGCGAGCAGAATCGTCGGACCACCACTGCCCGGCACTTCCGCCAGCGAGTTGCCGATCACGTCGGCGCGCACGCTCGCGAACGTCGCTGCCTCGGTGCGCCATACCTTCGCTGGTGCGGATTCGAAACCGGATGGCCCCGGGGTGTCGAGGAGCGTCTTCAGAAAGGCGAGCGAGGATTCGTTGATCATGCTTCCATACTAATTCAGGGGAATGAACGGCAGGAGATGCATGCCGGCCGACGAGCGACGCCGGAATAGCCTGACTGTGACGAATGGCCGGCGAACGTCAGCGCGCCGTCAGCTCGTAGACCTTCACGCCACCGACCCATGTCTGCAGCACATGCGTCTGCATCACGAGTTCCGGCGCGACCCGCATGATGTCCTGGTCCAGCAGCACGAAGTCGGCGTACTTCCCGGCCGTGAGCGAGCCAAGAAGCGTGTCCTGAAACGCGGCCCTCGCGGGCCAGATGGTCATGGATCGCAGTGCCTCGTCGCGCGTCATCTTCTGCTCGGGATACCAGCCACCCACCGGAAAATCATTGGCGTCCTGCCGCACGATGGCCGCATGGAAGCTGATCAGCGGATTCACCATCTCAACCGGGAAGTCGCTGCCGTTGGGGATGATCACGCCCGTCGCCAGCAGCGAGCGCCATGCGTAGGCGCCACGCAGCCGCTCGGTGCCAAGCCGGTTGCCGGCCCAGTACATGTCGCTCGTCTGATGGCTGGCCTGCATGCTCGGGATCACGCCCAGCGCGGCAAAGCGGCCGATGTCGTCGTGATGGATGATCTGTGCATGCTCGATGCGGAACCGGTGATCGGCAGTCGGCACCGCCTTCAGCGCCGCGGCGTACGCGTCGAGCGCAATCCTGTTCGCACGATCACCGATGGCATGTGTCGCCACCTGCCACCCGGTGCGCAGCGCGCGTTCGCTGATTCCCTGGATGTACGCCGGCTGCATCACCAGCAGGCCGCTGTTCTGCGCGTCGTCGGCGTACGGGTCCAGCAGCGCGGCGCCGCGCGAGCCCAGTGCGCCGTCGCCGTACAGCTTGATGCCGCGCACCCAGAGCCGGCCGTCGAACAGCGCACTTCGCGGTCCACGGGCAAATGCCCATGCCACCGACGCGGAATCGCCTGCCATCATCACATACGTGCGCAGCGTGAGCTCGCCCGCCGCGCCAGAGGCCTCGTACGTGCCCACGATCTCGGGCGACACGCCCATCTCGTGCACGCCGGTGAGGCCCCAGCGATTCGCCTCGCGCACCGCCGACCGCAGCACCTCGCGCGGGTTCATCACCTCACCGCCACGCTCGGCCGCGGCCATGAGCTGCTGTGCATTGTCCACGAACACGCCCGTGGGAGCGCCCTTCGCGTCGCGCAGGACGCGGCCGCCCTGCGGGTCCTTTGTGTCGGCCGTGATACCGGCCTTCGCGATGGCGACGGCATTCGCGAGCACGGCATGCCCATCCACGCGTTCGAGCACCACCGGATGGTCAGGTGTCGCGGCGCTCAGCGCGGTGTTCACGGGCAGCCGCGTGTCGCTCCAGTCGTTCTGATCCCAGCCGCGCCCCAGCACCGGCGTGCCACGGGGCAGCGTGGCGGCCTTCGCCACGACGCGCGCGATCACCTCGTCGTACGATCGCGTGCCGGTGAGGTCCACCTGCCGCAGCGTCACGCCCAGCCCATACAGGTGCGCATGTGCGTCCGTCATGCCGGGAATGATCGTGCGTCCGCCGGCGTCGATCAGTCTCGTGGCAGGGCCCTTCAGCGCCAGCGCCTCCACCATGCTGCCGACGAACTGCAGTCGTCCACCGGACACGGCAATCGCCTCGGCCAGCGGGTGCGCATCATCGGCGGTGTAGATGCGCGCATTCGTGATGATCAGCTCTGCGCGAGCCGGCGGGGCAGGCAACCCGGGCTGCGCACGGAGCGCGGTGGCAGTCGCCGTCAGCAGGGCGAGGGCGGAGATGCGAAACAGGGACACGGCGACGGGGACGATGTGGTATGGCACAGGACCTTGCGCCGTGCGCCGGTGCGTAGGCTACCGACCAACATGTCGATGTGCGACGGCCCCGCCGATCCCTCATGGGAACGGCGGGGCCGCCAGCAATTCTTCGAGTCCGACGAAATGCCGGACCCGGAGGAACTAGTGCTTCATGCCCGGCATTGATGCGGGCGGCATCAGGACGGTGTCGATCACGTGAATGACGCCGTTACTCGCCTTGATGTCCGTCGCCGTCACCGTGGTGCCACCATTGAGCATCACCTTTCCGCCCATGACCTTGATCGCAACCTTGCCGCCCTGCACAGTAGCGGCTTCGCTCAGGCCGACGACCTGCGCGGCCAATACGGTACCCGGCACGACATGATATGTCAGCACGGCCGTCAGCTTGGCCTTGTCAGCGAGCAACGCCTTGAGGTCAGCTGCCGGAATCTTCGCAAATGCGGCATCTGTCGGAGCGAAGACGGTGAACGGACCCGTGCCCTTGAGCGTCTCGACCAGACCGGCCGCGGTCAGAGCAGCAGCCAACGTGTTGAACGTGCCCGCAGCTACTGCGGTCTCGACGATGTCCTTGCCCTGTGCCTGTGCTGCAGTCGGTGCGAGCACGAGTGCGCCCATCAGTGCAGCAGCCGTCATGAAACGCTTCATCGGTCACCCATCCTTGGATTCGTAAGCAGGAACCGGCGCGGTGATGCCCGCACGTCGATTCCCCAAACAAACGATTGCCGTTGCCGCCGGTTCCCCGAGGCTGTTACCCGTCAAGGCTCTCGTGATTTCGCGCAAGACAAACGAGCGCTGACTTCTAACAGGGAGCCGCCCGCTCGTGTCTGCGATGCTCAGCGCTGCGGGCGCGCGGTGCCGAAGTGATGGAGCGGCACCAGCAGCACCGCACAGAAGATCGCGATCGCCACCGTCGGGTTTTCGCCGAGCGGGCCAAGGACCGTGGACCAGTTGTACGCGGCATCCGTACCGGCCACCGTCAGCGCGGCCAGCACGATGCCCGTGATCGCCCCGCCGCCAATGAGCCCTGACGAGAACAGGACACCCGGACCGGAGTCGTTCGCAACCGCATCGCTGCCCTGCGAGGACGCCACGCGACGATCGACGATCCAGCGCAGCACGCCCCCGATGAACATCGTCGCCGAGGTGGAGATCGGGAGGTACACACCCACGGCGACCGGCAGCGAATTGATGCCGAAGATCTCCATCGCGATCGCGAGGAATGCGCCGATCAGGATCAGTCCCCACGGCAGCTTCTGCGTCAGGATGCCGTCCACCACCAGCGCCATGATCTGGCTCTTCGGCGAGTCGAGCTTCGTGACCGTCTTGCCCAGGTAGTCCACCGATTCGCGACCACCGATGCCCGGATCGATCAGGAACTTCACCTGGTTCGTGTTGCGATCCAGCAGATAGCGGCCCACCGGCACGTCGCCCTGCACGGTGTACACACGGCCCACCTTGTACACGTCCGCGGTCTGCGCGGTACTCGCGATGCGCTGCGTGATGCGTCCCCCTTCCACCACGGCGAGCAGCGGCTCCACGGCGGAAATCTGCACATTGGTGTAGTCGCGGCGCACCAGCGTCGTGTTGGCACTGTTCAGGAACGAGATGATCAGGCCCACGACCAACGCGGATGTCGTGACGCCGACCAGCAGCCCCACCTGCTGCCGTGCCGGTGTTGCACCGACGAGGTAGCCCGTCTTCAAGTCCTGCGATGTGGCACCCGCCACGGCCGCCGCGATGCACACTACGCCGCCAATGCTCAGCGCCAGCACGCGGTGTTCGATGCCCACCCAGCCCACTGCCAGGAAGATCAGCGCGGTCAGCAGCACCGTCGCCACCGTCATGCCGCTGATGGGGCTCGACGAGGCGCCGATCTGGCCAGTGACGCGGCTGGCGACGGTCACGAACAGGAATGCGAAGAACAATGCCAGCAGCGCACCCGTCACCCCGATTGCGACCGGCGGCACGAAGGCCATCAGCAGCACCAGCGTGACGATGCCGATGACCACGACACTCATCGGCAGGCTGCGCGCCGTGCGCAGCACCGTGGCACCAGCCTTCGAGCCACCAATGTCGCCAAAGCCCGATCGCAGCGCCGCCCAGATGGTCGGCACGGAGCGCGCCAGCGAGATCAGTCCCGCTGCCGTCACGGCGCCAGCGCCGATGTAGAACACGTAGTTGGCACGCACTTCACGCGCGCCCATCTCGCTGATCGGAATCGTTGCCGGAAAGATGGGCGACGCGAGCCCGTCGCCGAACAGCTTGATCGCCGGGATCAGGACGAAGTACGACAGCACACCACCGCCAAACAGGTAGCCGGCGATGCGCGGCCCCACGATGAAGCCGACGCCCGCGAGTTCCGGGCTGATCTCGGCCTGCATCTCGCCGAACAGCGCCGTGCGACCATTCGGCATCACCTTCTCGAAGGTCCACTTCGGCACCTCGGTCCACAGTTTCGCGCCGGAGTTCAGGAACTTGTACAGCGCACCAATGCCGAAGCCCATGAACACCGTCCGAGCCTGTACGCCGCGCTCCTCGCCCACGATCAGGACATCGGCGCACGCCGTGCCTTCGGGATACTTCAGCGTGCGATGCTCCTTCACGATCAGCGAATCACGCAGCGGGATCATGAGCAGCACTCCAAGCAGCCCGCCGATCAGCGACACCGCCGCGACCAGTGTCCAGGGCAGCTCGTAGCCCAGCAGCAGCAGCGCGGGCAACGTGAACACCACACCTGCCGCAATGGATTCGCCCGCAGATCCGGTGGTCTGCACGATGTTGTTGCGCAGAATCTGCGGTCCCGTGGCACCGAGCGCCTTGTTGATCGACCGGAAGATCGTGATCGACAGCACCGCAATGGGGATCGAGGCGCTGACCGTGAGCCCGATCTTGAGCGCCAGATACACGCTGCTTGCCGCGAAAAGCAGGCCAAGCAGCGCGCCGATCACCACCGCACTCACCGTCAGCTCGGTGACGTTGCGGTCGGCGGTGATGTACGGTGTGAAGTCATTCTCGTCGGCGCCCGAACCCGGCGGCGGAACGGGATCCAGGTCAGGTCGGGTGGTGGTAGCCATGCGGCGAATGTATGGCTCGACCACCGCCGCGGCCCGATCCTCACTGCGGATCTACGAGGCCAACGCGCCGGCGACGCGAAAATCGGGTGCTGAATTCGGTGCAACTCAGCGTGGCGCCGGATTGAACTGCCAGCGACCGATCACGTTGGCCGATACTGTCTGCTCGGTCGGTGCCACGACGGGCGTCGCTTCGTCGGCAGCCTTGCCGCGCATCGCCATCGACTGCATCACCATGTTACGTGGTCCGTCATTCATCTGGCTGGTGACCGACACCAATGAACCGAGCGAACCCCCGGCGGCCTTCGCTATCCCCTCGGCGCTGGCCCGCGCGCCGGCCGTCGCCGCGCCCAGTGCCTCGCGGCGGGTGGCATCCAGTTGTGATGCGTAGAACGACATCCCGCTGATGTTGTTCGCGCCTGCGCCAAGCGACGCGTCGATCACCTTGCCGACCAGATCGAGCGAGCGCACCTCGACTCGCACAGTGTTCGTCGCGTCGTAGCCGGTGAGTTCCGGCTTGCGGCCGTCCGGGTAATGCCGGTACGACGGATTCACGTTGTAGTTCATGGTGCCGATCTGCTCGCGCGCGATGCCTGCGCGACGCACCGCGTCCAGCACCGCCGTCGCCAGACGCGCGTTCTCGGCACCGGCAAGCGCCGCGGTGCGCCCCTTGGTCTGCACCCCGATGTAGACGAGTGCGCGGTCCGGCGTGACGGTGGCCTCGCCAACACCCGTCACCTCGATCGTGGGCGGTGGCGACGCAGCCGCCGGTGTCTGGGCAGCGAGTGGGCCGGAGAGCAGCGCGCCCAGCATAACGGCGG
>JACMPK010000104.1 GCA_014377535.1 Gemmatimonadaceae bacterium | reverse complement strand
TATCCGGCCCGGAGAGGGCCATGCCCACGGCACCTCGGACGTAAGGCGCCCGACTGAGCTCGTCGCGTATTGCGTAGCCCGGGCCGCCACTACCGTCGCCCCGTGGATCGGCGCCCTGTGCCACGGAGGCGGGGACGACGCGATGAAAACGCAACTCGCGGAAGTAGCCGCGGCGCGACAGCCGCAGGAAATGATCGGAGGTCATGGGTGCACATACCCCGTCGAGCGTGATCCGGACTGTGCCGCGCTGTGTCCTGAGGAGCAGCATTGGCGGGCGACCGCGGAGCGACGGATGCATGATCGTGCGGACGATGCGCTCATACGTGGCGCGCGACGGTGCCAGCGACTCCGCAGCCCGTCGCCAGTGCACCAGCGGCGGAATCCGCGAACCCTCGACGCGAAGCAGCGAATCCGATGGTGGCTCGAGCACGGCGAGTGCGGCGAGCGTGCTGTCGGCGAACCCTGCGCTGTCGCGCTGCCAGGCATTCCTGATGACCTCGAGCACCGCCCTTTGCGCGTCACGCGCGGCATCGTTCATGGCGAGGCGATAGTCGGCGAGGACCGCCGCGGCATCGTGCGCCCGTGCTCCCCGCGCGACGTGACGCAAGGCGCCCTCGCACACCCGCATTGCGCTATCGAGCCGCGTACGCCGGACGATCTGCTCCCAGCCGAGCGTTGCCTGCGTGGCAGGCGTCGTACGCGCGAGTGCCGCAAATGCGGCGTACCGGACTCCCGCATCGGCGTCGGCAAGACGGAGCGCGATGTCGTCCGCATGACGGTCGGCTGGCTGCGCGGCCGCACCCTCGATCATCGCGACGCGCACCCGTGAATCCGGATACGTCGCGAGCGGCTGACCTGCCGCGTGAGCCAGCGCAGTGATCGCATTTGCCTGCCACGCAGCCGCCACGAGTTGCTGCCGGATGATCGGCGTGGTGTCCGACGTCCACCAGTCGGACCATGCACGTGCACCGGAATCGGCAGCGCTGGCGAGCGACTGCACGAGCGCCACGCGCACGTTGCCGTCCCGCTCCAATGTCCAGGCGCGCTGCAGCGCGGAGAGCGCTGCGTTGCGATATGTCGACGCAGAGCGCACCGCGGAAATCCGGACCTGCGCATCAGGATCGGTGAACATTGCGATGGCACGCGCGAGTGCGGCCTGTTCACCCGCGGCGGGCTGCAGTGACTGCGCCAGCAGCCGCGCCCCGAGGTCACGCATGCGAGCCGAGGACTCGCGCGTGGCCGCGATCGCGAACGGCGCCCCTGCCGGACGCCGCGACCGCGCGAGTGCATACAGCGCGGACCAGCGTTCATCCGCGCTCCGTGCGCGTGCGTACGCCCGTGCGACGGCGGAGTCCGGAAACGGCATCCACTTGCTCGCGACACGCAGCAATGCCGCACGGGTCTGGGGCTGCGCGACGCGATCAAGCAGTGACACGAAGGGAGCACAGCGTGCGCCAAGTTCGCCCAGTGCCCACGCGGCGGCGGCACCAGCGGCAGGACGCACAATGGCGTCTTCCAACGCGCGACAACTGGCCGTGTCGGTCGCGAGGCCCAGCGCAAAGGCCGCGTCACGCTGGATCGTGCTGTCGGCGCTCGTCAGCAGCAATGCGCGCACGGCGGCATAGCGCGCCGCGACACGATTCATGCCGATGACGCGCACCGCCGCGGCACGCAGCGGTGCGACCCACGAGCGCAACGCGCTGTCGATGACCGTGGTATCGGTACTGCGTGCATCGTGCACGGCGAGCAGGTCGGCCCATGTCGCAACGGTCCTCGCATCCAGCGTGACTGACTGCGCCTGCACCGCCGTGGTGCCGAGCAGCAGTACGACCGCGCATTGCGCAACATGTGACAGGATCAGGTCACGCATCAGCCATCCCCATCGCGGAACGCAGCTCCGCCGGAAGCCGTGCGACACGACCGTCGCGATCGAGGCCGATCAGGGTGGTGCTGGCCATCACGAGCTTGCTGCCCGTGTCGGCATTCGTGATCTGGTAGTCAAATGTCATTGCGCGTGAACGCAACCGAGTGAGCGTCGTCGTGACGCGAACGAGGTCGTCGTAGCGTGCGGGGGCGAGAAAACGGAGCGTCGCGTCAGACACGGCGAGCCCGACGCCCAGCTTCTCGATCTCCGCGTATGATCGGCCCTGCGTCCGGATCAGCTGCGTGCGCCCGACTTCGCACCAGATGAGGTAATTGGCGTGATACACGACGCCCATCTGGTCGGTCTCCGCATACCGGACGCGGAAATCGACATCACACGACAGCGCGGGCACGATAGTAGTCACAGTGAACAGGGATGCGGGAGCACGCGTACCGGCGGCGAAGTTGGCCAGCGGGAGCGCATTTTGTCAAAGCACTCACGACGGAGTAATCTGTCGTGGTGCAACCGCTTCCCTGCTACATCCTGTCGGACTGTCACGTCGGTGCGGCTCCTGCCAGCACCGCCGATGCGCTCGTGCGTTTCCTGCGCCGGTTGCGTGGCGAACCAGGGTCGCTGGTGCTCAACGGCGACATCCTGGATTTCTGGTTTGAATGGCGTCATTCCATGCCCTCGTTTGCACTGCCCGTGCTGGCGGCGCTGACCGAGTTGCGTGCCGCAGGCATGCCGATCACGTGGATCGCCGGCAACCATGATTGCTGGGGCGGCGACATCCTTCGCGAGATGGTTGGCGTGACGTACCAGACGGCGCCGCTGCGCGTGCGGCTCGGAGGATGGAATCTGGAGGTGGAGCACGGCGACGGGCTGCGCGGCATTGCGGATCGCGGGTATCTCCGCATCCGACCCATCCTTCGACATCCGCTTTCGAGGTGGGCGTTCCGCCTCGTGCATCCCGACTTCGGTACGCGACTCGCGCTGGGCACATCGGAAGCGAGCCGCGTGCATAGCGCAGCAGACAATGGCATCGGGCTGCGTGATGTCGCGCTGAGCCGCATCGCGGCACCTGGCGGCCCCAACGCCGTGGTGTTCGGGCATTCGCACGTCGCGGGCCTGGAACGCGCACCGAGTGGGGGCATTTATGCAAACCCTGGTGGTTGGGGCGACGTGCCGCGCTACCTGAAGTTCACGGCGCGGTGCGTCGAACTGCTGGAGTACGGCGCGTCAGGCGAAGACCGTCGTCTCGACATGCTGGAGTGCCGGTCCGATGAAGCGCTGCCCGACGCGCAGGAACGACTCAGGCGCATCGGTGGCAATGAAACGATGCCCGAGGCCGACCGACGCGCCTGAACACTGGAGCGACTGGCTGCGCAGCACATCCTGCAGGGCGATCGCGGTTTCCGCCGCCGAGTCGACCAGCGTGACACCGGGTCCGAGGACGTCGGCGATGAGCGAGGCAAGCAGCGGGTAGTGCGTGCACCCCAGCACGAGCGTGTCGATACCGGCGTCGCGCATCGGGGCGAGGTACGACTCGGCGATCAGGCGTGTGGCCGGATGATCGAGCCACCCTTCCTCGACGAGCGGCACGAACAGCGGACATGCGGCACCGATCACCGTGGCAGCAGGCGACAGCGCAGCGATCGCGCGGTGATATGCGCCGGAATTGATCGTGCCCGTGGTGCCGATCACGCCGATGCGTCCGGTGCGCGTGGCCCGGACGGCAGATCGAGCGCCGGGCTGCACGACGCCGATGACCGGCACCGGCACTTCACGCTGCAGCGTCTCCAGCGCGTGCGCCGTGGCGGTGTTGCAGGCAATGACGATGGCCTTCACGTGCTGCTCGAGGAGCCAGGCCGCGATCTGGCGGCTGTAGCGCACGACGGTAGCGGGACTCTTGGGTCCGTACGGAACGCGCGCCGTATCGCCAACGTAGACGACGCGTTCATCGGGCAGTGCGCGCATGATGGCGGCAGCGACCGTCAACCCACCGATGCCGGAATCGAAGACGCCGACGCGCGCGTCGTTCACCAACGGAACTGTGCGCCGATCCCAGTGCCAGCCGGAGTCTGCCTGATCGACACGCGCGCCGGGAGGTCCCAGAGGTTCGCCGCGACGTATGCATCGGCGCCCGAGATGAGATGAGTGAAGATCAGTACGGCCAGCCAATCCTCGAGATGCAGACGGCGCGCATTGATCAGACCTTCGGGCACGGCCGGTACTCGCGTGATGGCCTCACCGAGGCCGGGGTCCCCGACTGTGATCGAATCGAATCCGCTCAGCGCGCGCGCTCGTCGCAGATCGCTGCGCGACTTGCCGACCATGTACAACGAACCGATCTCCGCCGCCGCGAACACCGTTGCAGCGGTCGAGCGCCGCAGCTCGCTCTGCCCCCATCCCGGGAGCAGGAGCGAGTGCAGAAACGCAGCCTTCGGTGAGATGGGAGGCCGCAACAGTGAATCCGGGATGCTGTTCGGAAGGCGCCGCACCGGACGCCGCGAGGCAGAGTCCGCCGGTACCGAATCACGCTTCGGCGGCTGCGTCGGGATCCGCTGCGCCAGAAGCCCATCGGCGCCGGCCGTGAGCAACGAACAGGCGAGCAGAAGGCGCCAGGGAGCCAGCAGACGCTTCTGGCGCCATGCTTCGAAGCGCACCGTCACTCAGGCAGCGGGCAGGCGGACGATCGCTTCGATCTCGACGCGCACATCCCGCGGGAGGCCGCGCACGGCCACCGTACTGCGCGCAGGGCGATTGTCACCGAAGTGGCGTGCATACACCTCGTTCATGGCCTGAAAGTCGCTCATGTCCTGCAGGAAGACGGTGGTCTTCACGACGTCCTGCAGTGTTGCACCGGCCGCCTCGCAGACCGCGGCGAGGTTCTTCATGACCTGTTCGGTCTGTGGGCCGACATCACCCGGCACGACGGTCATGCTGACAGGATCCAGCGCAATCTGTCCGGCGGTGAAAAGCAGGCTGTCGACGGCAACGGCCTGCGAATAGGGGCCGATGGCTGCGGGAGCGCTGGTGGTGCTGATGACACGCTTGGACACGACAAATCCTCGGGAAATGGAGGCCTAGAACAATCCGACGGCACGTCCTGCGCCGTCGACACCGATGCGCGCTGCAGCGGGCGCGGCCGGGAGGCCGGGCATCGTCATGATATCACCAGCCTGCGCCACGACAAACCCGGCACCTGCCGCCGGATACACTTCGGAAATCTGCACACGGAATCCGCTCGGCGCACCGAGCAGGCTGGCATCATCGCTGAATGACGACTGCGTCTTGGCAATGCACACGGGCGTCTGCCCGAGCCCCTGTCGTTCGAGTTCGCGTATCGCGCGCATGGCTCGTGGCGAAAAGTCGACTCCACTGCCGCCATAGACCCGCGACACGATGATTCCGATCTTCTCGCAGATGCCGAGCGACACGTCGTAGAGCGGCGAGAACGACGAGTGTTCGGTAGCGAGCATGTCGAGCACCTGCAGCGCGAGCGCCTCGCCACCCGCACCGCCGTGTGCCCAGACTTCGCACAGTGCACCGCGGGCGCCACACTGCGAGACGGCATCAAGCACGCAGGCCAGTTCCTCGTCGCTGTCGGAGGTGAACCGGTTCAGCGAGACGACGACCGGCACCCCGAACTGCCGCACATTCGCGATGTGCCGCTCGAGGTTCGGAAGCCCGCGTCGCACCGCGCCGACGTCGGGAAATGCGAGCGACGACTTGTCGGCACCACCGTGCAACTTCAGTGCACGAACCGTGGCCACGATGACCGCCGCCGCAGGCGTCAGCCCACCGGCACGTGCCTTGATGTCGAAAAACTTCTCGGCGCCGAGATCCGAGCCGAAGCCCGCCTCGGTGACCACGACATCACCCAGTGCAAGTGCCGAGCGCGTGGCCATCAGCGAGTTGCATCCATGCGCGATGTTCGCGAACGGGCCGCAGTGCACGAGCGCCGGCCCACCTTCCGCCGTCTGCACGAGGTTCGGCCGCAGTGCGTCGCGCAGCAGCAGCGCCATCGCGCCCGCTGCGTCGAGTGCACCAGCGGTCACGAATCGCCCATCCACGGTGCTGCCGATGACGATGCGCTCGAGGCGAGCATGCAGGTCATCGAGGCTGCTCGCGAGCGCGAGGATCGCCATCACCTCGCTCGCAGGCACGATCACAAAGCGCTCCTCGCGCGGAATCCCGTTGCCGGTGCCCCCGAGGCCGATCGTGACCTTCCGCAATGCGCGGTCATTCATGTCGACCGTGCGCGGCCATGTGATGCGCCTCGAATCGATCCCGAGTGCGTTACCCTGCTGCAGGTGATTGTCGATCAGCGCGGCGAGCAGTGCGTGGGCGCTGGAAATCGCGTGGAAGTCGCCGGTGAAATGCAGGTTGATGTCTTCCATCGGCAGCACCTGCGCGTAGCCGCCGCCCGCTGCGCCGCCCTTCACGCCGAAGACCGGGCCAAGGCTGGGTTCACGGAGGCAGAGCACGACATCGCTGCCGAGTCGCCGGAGCGCTTGCGCGAGTCCGACGGATGTCGTCGTCTTGCCTTCACCGGCCGCCGTGGGATGGATGGCGGTGACCAGCACGAGCTTGCCGCGGATGGGACGTGTCGCGATCTCCAGCGGCAGCTTGGCCTTGTAGCGGCCGTACAGATCCACCTGGTCCTCATCCAGTCCGAGTTCGGCGACGAGGTCGCGAATCGGACGGAGCGTCACAGCCTGGGCAATCTCGAGATCGGTCGGCATCAATCAGTGCGGTGGTGCTGTGATGGTGAGGCTGAAGAAGCGGATTGCATTCTCCGCCGTCTGTCGTGCCAATGTGGCTGCATCGGTGCCGCGCACGAGCGCGAGCCGCTCGACCGTCGCCGGCAGGAACGCCGACTCGTTACGACGCCCGCGATGCGGGACCGGTGCGAGATAGGGCGCGTCGGTCTCCACGAGCAGCTGCGCATCGGGAATCATGGCGACGACGTCATCGCGCTCCCACGTTTTGAACGTCGCAATGCCACTAATCGAGATGAACCAGCCAGCGTCGATCGCGACACGCGCAAGCTCCAGCGACCCGGTGAAGCAGTGCAGCACACCACAGATGCCGCGTGACGCCGCCGCACGCAGCATGCGCACGGTGTCGT
>JACMPK010000010.1 GCA_014377535.1 Gemmatimonadaceae bacterium | reverse complement strand
GTGCCGGCAGGCCCCGAGGAACCGGACAATCCGCGTTTCACGGACGACTCGCTGCGCATCGCGCGGCCGCTGCTCGGCTATCCGAGCGTGGTGTTCACGGGCAAGTACGCTGATCCCATCGCACGGCTGCAGACGGCATCCGATCGCTCCATCGATCCGGATCCAGCCAACCGCGAGCGGGCGGCGTTCGGCATTCCCGATCCCGATGTCCAGCACCTGGTGTTCGACGTCGAGGTTCGTGCGCTGAAGATGGACAACGCCTTATCGCTGAGCCGGAGGGAAGGCTGGGCGTTGCTGTACAGCACCACGCGGACCCTGCCTGCAGATTTTGACGCGGACCGCGAGATTCCGCTCACCTTCCGTGATGCGAATGTGCTGCGCTTCGGTGATCCCACGGACCTTGGCGACTTCGGACTCACGCGGGCCGAGATCGACGCACTGGCCGACGAGCTGCCGCTGCCGACCGCGCGTGACGTGCGCATCACCGTGCGCGCTGCCGCGCCGGCGGACGACGCATACTGGGCGCGCGGCGCACACCTGGGGAAGCCGACACAGCTCGTGGTGCGACGCGATGCGACACAGGAGCGCGGCCTGATTGCCGACGACAGCGACGGCCGCAGGATCCGTGCACTCTGGCTGCGTCCCGATTCCGTGCGCGAGGTGAAGAATCCGAAGGCGCTGGCACCGGTGCTCTTCGCGCGACTGGCCATTGACGAGACGCCGAGTGTGATGGAACGACTGGCGCAATCACTCGACCTCGCGCACAAGGGCATGACGCTCGTTGGCAAGCGTGGCGAGCGCGTGGCGTTCGCCTGCTCACGGCGCATCAGACACACGCTTGCACCCGACGCGTCGTCGCTGACGCTGGCGGCGCGCGAGGACCTGGTGAACCACTGGGTCATCGGCATGACGCTGCGCCTCGATCGCGACTGGTCCTGGGAGGGCCTCCGCCACATCGGCTTCGACATCTTCCGCGACGGGACCGCCAATCCCGACGGCCGCACACAGGTCGGCGAGTGGGAGATCATCCAGACGGCGTCGCAGCAGGCGCTGCATGATGCGAAGCGGACGTACACCCGCCTCGTGTTCCTGGACGCCGTGGACCCGCAGTTCACGACGCATGCACCGACGCAGCACTTCCCTGCACTCGTCGATGTGAACTACACGGTGGAGCCACGCTTCCGTCGCGAGCCGGTTGGCGGCTTCGATGCACTGGCACCGTTGTCACTGCGCCTGCCGGTCACCACACCACCGGCGCAGGTGCCGAAGATCGTGGCCGCCGGACTCGCGCTCTCGAAGTATGAGCGCAGTGCGGACTATGCCACCACGGAGCCGCGTCGCCGCATTCTCTGGCTGGAGTTCGACCGTCCGCCCGACGACCCGAACGACGCCTACTTCATTCGCATGCTCGGCTACGCGGCCGATCCGCTGCTGTCCGATCATCGCGTCGAGACGCTCGTTCCACCGGAAGAGCCGTCGCTGGGCATCGACGCCGAGATAGTGCGCAGCATCTCGCCCGGCCAGAGCGACGACAATGCGGGCCTGTCAGCGATGATCCCGCTGACACCCGGCAACACCGGCGTGCACTACTCGATCCCGGTGCCACCCGGCATGACACCGGAGGGCGCGGAGATGTTCGGGCTCTTCACGTACGAATTGCGCACAGGGCACATGGGCATCTGGTCCACGGCGCAGGCACGCTTCGGTCGGCCGCTCCGCACGACCGGTGTGCAGCATCCGGCACCGACGCTGCTCTGCACCGCCGATCGCGACACGAAGCTCATCATCGTGGAGGCGCCGTACGCGCAGGCGGTGCTCAACGGCAAGAATGTCACGGCCAGTCCGCCGCGCACCCAGATCTGGGCGCTGCTCTATGCGCAGGTGCGGCAGGCCGATGACAAGGACACGCGCAACATTTTGCTGGATGATCGACAGCTGCGGCCGCGCCGCCCCACGCGAGAGCGTGTGCGCGTCGCATCCATGCCCATGGTCGTTGGTGCGTTCGAGAACATCGATGCACAGGCCCATGGACTGGCGACATGGACCATGCCGGAAGTGCTCGCGATGCTGGCATCGCTTGGGCTGCCAGGCGAATCACCGCTATCGGTGTTGTGCGTGGAAATGATGCCGACGATGGCTGCGCTGCTCGACCCCATGACGAAGCGTGGCGGCTCATCGCTGTACGATTCGAATCTCGCCGCACTCGCGTTCGCGGAGATCGGCGGCAATGGTGCCGCGACGAACACGGCGATGGCGGAACCGCCAACGGGACCGCGTCCACTCACGGACGGGCTCGGGCATTTCCGCATCCTGCGCACGTCGCCGCTGGCGGTTATTCCAGACATCTGCTGCACCGATTGCTGATGGTGCAGCAGGCCTCCCGCCTGCGAGTCAGCCGCGCTCGTGTTTGACGTCATACAGGCTCTTGTCGGCGCGAGCGATCCACGCATCGACAGTCTCGCCAGGCTTCGCCGCGGCAAACCCGATGGACGCAGTGACCAGGCGTACGACACCGTCGGCCAGTGTCACCGGCACCTCCTGCATGCGTCGCTCCAGCCGATCGGCCAGCGACGCGGCAGCGGTCGCATCGGTGTTCGTCATCACGACGGCAAACTCGTCGCCGCCAAGCCGGCAGAGCACATCGGTGGGACGCGTGCAGACCGTCCAGCAGGCCTTCGCGACTGCCTTGATCGCAAGGTCGCCCGCCGCATGTCCCAGGGTGTCGTTGATTCCCTTGAGATCATCGACATCCAGGGCCAGCAGCGAAGCCTGTGCACCGGACAGTGTCATCAGCGCCAGCGCACGTTGCATCGTCTCGACGAACCGGAGGCGGGTGCCCGCGCCCGTCAACGGATCGGTACGAGCCGCGTCCTCCGAGGCCGACAGTGCGCGGCCAAGTGATTCGACGCGAGCGGCCATGGCCACGCGTTCGAGTACCGCGCTCGACTGGCGCGCAGCCAGCGCCTGCGTGATCGCCTGCAGCGCGGCCGGAAGCTCACGCATCGCCGCCGCCGTGTCGCCGCGCTGTGCGCACGCACGCAGCAGTGACAGCTGCTGCTCGACGACCGCATCCGAGGTGGCATCCTCACCGGCGACGCGCGCGAGCGAACTCACGGTCGCCCACACTGCGCGCTGCAGGTCACCGAGGTTCTCGCCGACATTTGCGGCCTCGGCGCGGCGCCGTTCACCGGCAAGCGCGGTCAGCGCCGTCCAGTCGCGCGCATGCACCGGCCCCGCGAGGAGATCCGGCGCGTGCACACCGGAAATCGGCGTGCCGAGCGTGGCATGACGCTGCCACTCGGCCACGATGCGTTCCGCGTCGGCGCAATCCTCACCCGGGAGCAGGATCGGGTGTTTCGACCATGACTGCAGCATCGCGCCAAGGCAGTCCAGCACCGGCGTGAGGTCGTCACGCGGCTCGACCTGCGCGGTCGGCATGAGCCCCGGTTGCGGCGCCGGTGGCTGCGCGACGGGCGCAGCAGCCGGTCTGCCGAAGAGTCCGCGCAGGTTCGCCATATCGACCCTATCTCGCGGGCATCACGGCGTTGCACTCGATCTCGAGCTTCGCACCCGGCACCACCAGCGCCTTGACCACGACCGTCGTGCGAGCCGGCGGCGCACCCGTCCAGAAGGTGCGATACACCGCATTCATGCCCGCGAAGTCGGCACCATCGATGATGAACACCGTGCACTTCACGGCATTGTCGATCGTGGTCCCGGCCATCTCGAGCACCCGCTTCACATTCTCGAGCGTGCTTCTGGTCTGCCCTTCGATGGTGGTGTCGGCGTTCGCGCCCCGCGTTGGCAGCTGCCCCGACGGATAAACCATGTTACCGACGCGAATCGCCTGCGAGAGCATCGGCGAAGGCGTTCCGATGGCTTCGCGCGCCTGTGCGCGGAGTGACGTGGCGCAGAGGGCCACGACGGCCAGCGCAGAGCAGATCGACACGAACGACGGACGACGCATCAGGACACTCGATCAGCGATTGGTGGGTGACGACTTCGCGGGAAACGCAAGACGGATGGACATCAGCGTGCTGCTGTCGGTCGACAGGCGGCGCGCACCGACGGGCATGCCGTTGACCGTCATCAGGTACGAGACGATTGCGGCATACGTGCCGGGGGTCAGCGACCCAGGCTTGCCGTCCGGCATGGTGGAACGGATCAGTGCAAACAGATCCAGCGCACTGCGACCGCCCCACTTCAGGCGGAAGTCGGCGTTGTCCAGTCCACGTGCAGCATGACACTCGAGGCAGGCCGAACGAAACCACTGCTCGCCAAGCGCCACCTGTCGCGCGGCGGCAGCGGCCGCAGAATCGGTTGGCGTCACCGCAGCCTGCGCCTGCACGAGCGACGGCAGCGCGGCAGGAAGCGTGGCAGCACACAGAAATCCGCAGAAAGCGGCGATCGAGTGACGGAGTCGGCGGCGAGGCATCGACTTCCAAGCTGGCGCGTCCGGATGCGACGGACAAGGCCGAACTCCGCGGGCCAGCGCTGCCCGTCGCACGACCCTGTGCCGCGATTGCGCGACCCGGCGCAGCGGAGCCATCTTCGCGTTCACGCTGCTACTGCCGTACCGCCTCTGCCCACGCCGCGATGCCGGACGACCAGGACCTTCTCGACACGACAGTTCGCCGACGCGACTTCCTTCGCCTGGCCGGCCTTGGCACCGGTGCGCTGCTCACCGGCGCCGTCCCCGCGAGCGCGGCAGCGCAGGCGGCGGCGCACCTCGGCTCGTCACCGGTCAATCCGGGGCGCGCGCGCCCATCGAGCCATGTCATCGTCATCGGGGCAGGCGCGTGGGGTGCCTTCACCAGCTGGCAGCTGCGTAAGGCGGGCAGCAAGGTGACGCTGATCGACCAGTACGGCGCCGCGAACTCCCGCTCCACCAGCGGCGACGAGACGCGCGGCATCCGCTCGTCATATGGCGATCGCACGGTCACGCCGGAACTGTGGACCGACTGGGCGCGCCAGAGCATCGCGCGCTGGACTGAGTTCGATGCCGAGCACGCAAAGCGGTTCGGCACGCGCTATTTTTTCACCACGGGCGATGTGATTTTCCGCGAGAAGCCGGAGAGCTTCACGACGCGCACGCAGGAACTCTGGACGGCACAGGGCGTGAAGTTCGAGGTGCTGACCGCAGACGAGGCACGATTCCGCTGGCCGCAGATCGCGTCAGAGGGCAACGGCGTGGTGCTCTACGAACCGGATGCCGGCGTCGCACGCGCCCGTGACGCCGTGCAGGCCGCCGTGGCGCTGGGACGCGAGGCCGGCGTGAACATCAGGATTGGTCGTGTCACACCGGGACCGATACGCAACGGCCGCATGGATGGCATCACGCTCGGTGACGGCACACGCCTCACGGCCGATGCCTACGTCTTCTGCTGCGGCCCCTGGAGTGCGAAGCTCTTCCCTGAGGAATTGCGTGCGAGGACCCAGGTTCCAATCGGTCACGTCTGCTACTTCGGCACACCGCTCGGCAACGATCGCTTCACGTATCCAAACATCCCGTCATTCAATGTGCCCGGCGCGACCGGATGGACGACGCTCCCGGTCGACAGTCGCGGATTCCGTGTACGCGGCTCCATCGCGCCGCCTCCGCCGCCGCGCGTAGTCGGTTCAGACGACGACCCACCGCCACCGCCACCGCAAGCCGCGGCACCCGAGGCGCGCCAGCAGGATCCCGACCTCAGTTCGCGATGGTCGAACCAGGATCGCATCGACGGATCGCGGCGCATCCTGCAGAAATACTTTCCTGCCATGGCCGACGCGCCGCTGCTGGAAACGCGTTCGTGCCACTACGAGATCAGCGCGAACCGCAACTTCATCGTGGATCACCTGCCCGGTGCCGACAACGCGTGGATCGCCGGCATGGGTCAGGCGGAAGGCTTCAAGTTCTCCATCGTGCTCGGCGAATACATTGCCGCACGAGTGACCGGCACCCTGGGTGATCCCATGATCGCAGCTGCATTCAAGTTCCCGACCACGACGTACGACGCCCCGCCAGCCGGCACAGGGTCGCGCGACGAGGATGCGGCATGACCAGCTTGCGTGAAGCACGAGCGTTCGTCGGTGCGGTATGCTGGTCGAGCGGCATGCTGTCGGTGCACGCCGGTGCACAGGCCGCGGTGCCGGTGAACGACCGGCCCAATCCGTACCAGACCATTGAGGGCTGGGCGAAGCTGCCGGCCGGCCGCACCTGGGGTTCGACCAGCGCCGTCGCGATCGACAGCGATGGGCGCAGCGTCTGGGTTGCGGAGCGCTGCGGGCAGAACAGCTGCGTGGGTTCCGATCTCGATCCCGTGCTGCTGTTCGATGCGACTGGCACACTGGTGCGATCGTTCGGCCGGGGCATGGTGAACTGGCCGCACGGCATTCATGTGGATCATGACGGCAACGTGTGGATCGTGGACGGGCGCGACAACAGGCCGGCACCGGCGCGCAACGCGGCCGCCGATGCGCTGCCTGCCCCGATGCCGGATCGCATCTTCGGGCACCAGGTGCTGAAGTTCTCGCCCACAGGCACGCTGCTGATGCGACTCGGCACCGCTGGCGGTGCGCGCGCGCCGGGGTTCTTCTACCAGCCGAACGCCGTGCATGTGGCACCGAACGGCGACATCTTCGTGGTCGAGGGGCACTCCGATGCGTCGGATGCGACCGCGCGCGTGCTCAAGTTCGACTCCAAGGGCACGTTGCTCCTGAGCTGGGGCGTGCGAGGCAGCGGTCGCGACGAATTTGCGCAGCCGCACGCACTGGCGATGGATTCACAGGGACGGCTGTTCGTCGCCGACCGCACGAACAACCGGATTCAGATCTACTCGCAGGCCGGCGCGCTGCTGGACAGCTGGTTGCAGTTCTCGCGCGCCAGCGGCCTGTTCATCGATCGGAATGACGTGCTCTACGTGGCCGACTCGGAATCGGGCTCCATCGAACCCGCGCGCCCCGAATGGCAGCGCGGCATCCGCATCGGCAGTGCACGCACGGGCGTGGTGACGGCGTTCATTCCCGATC
>JACMPK010000103.1 GCA_014377535.1 Gemmatimonadaceae bacterium | reverse complement strand
TTCGAGCTTTTCACCCGGGATCGACTCTGGCTGATTGGACGGGCCGCCTCCATTCCGGCGCGGGTGCTGCTTCCGTGGGCCCAGCACGTTCCCGACGGCTCGACGCAGTGGGGCTCGTGGGTGTTTCCGCAAACGGGGCGGTCAGGCATCCTCGTCGCCGATATCGTCAGCCTGCTTGCGATGGCATTGATGACGGCTGTCGTGGCGCGTCGGCGCTCGGCGCTCGTGCTCTGGATCGGGTCGAGCGTAATTCTGCTCGGCTTCTTTGCGTTCGTCTTCGGTGGCGGGCTGCGTCATCACGGATACCTGATCATCGCCTTCCTGGCCGCGGCCTGGCTGGCCGTTTCGCCTGCTCGGAGCGACGGGGTTCAGCCGCTGGCGCATGGCGACACGGCAACCGCACACTGGCGACGCGCGAGCTTCACGGCGTTGCTGGCGCTGATGGTGCTGCCATCCGTGCAATTTGCGATTGCAGAAGTTCGCGAGCCCTTCTCCGACGCGTCACAGATTGCTGGCCTACTTGCCATGGACTCGCTTGCGGCTGCGCCTGTCGTCGGACTTGCCTATCCCTGGTCGCAGCCGGTCGCGGCGCTGCTCCAACGTCCAATTTACCTGCCGGCCGAGTCACGTTTCGCGATGTGGGTCGCACGCCGGAACGTGGTGGGGGGACCGGCAGCGATGTCGCTCGCCGACAGCACCGTGCGCGTGCTGCTGGCCACGCATTGCCACGTCGTCGTGCTGTCGAGCCGTGGGAACACGGATCAGCAATTCGTCTGGCCAGGCGCGCGAGAGCTCGCGCTCGATGCGGGAACACCGATGGCTGGTGCTCCGCTGCGGGTCTGGGTCGTGACGGCTTCTCGCTGTCCTCAAGCCGTCACGCCTGGTCGTTGACACATTGTTTCAGCCGGTGCGGCGCACGCATCATGCCAGGCACACGATGAGCGCCGCCACCAGCTGCGATGGATGTAACGTCGTTTTGCTCAGCGACGCGAACGCGTGCGTCAGGCTTCCAATGCTTCCTGGCCCAGCGGCATCGTCGTCGGTCCGTTGAGTACCGAGCCATCGGTCGCGAAGCGCGAGCCATGGCACGGGCAATCCCACGTCTTCTCGGCATCGTTCCAGTCCACGATGCAGCCCAGGTGCGGGCAGACGGCGGTCCTTACCATGAGCGAGCCACTCTCGGCTCGGAATACCGCGAGCTTCTTCAGCCCTTTCCGGATGATGCGGCCTTCGCCGAGCGGTATTTCGCTCACGTCGGATACATCGCCTTCGGTCACGAACGCTGCGTACTGGGCCGCCACGTCCAGGGCGTCCTTGGCGAACGACAGCGCCGTCGTGGCCGCAACGGTGATGCGCGATGGCGAGAAGAGCTCCTCCCACCGGTGCGGCTGACCCGCGATGAGCGTCGGCAGCAGCAGGCCGGCAATTGTGCCATGTGTCATGCCGTTGCCTGAGTCGCCCGTCACGATCCAGAGACGCCGGCTACCGGGATTCCTGCCGATGTACGCTACGTAATCGACCGGCTCCATGACCTGGCCGCTCCATCGCGCGTCGATCGCCTGAACCGGGAATCGCGCACGCGTCCACTCCTCGAGCCGGTCGAAGGCGGACGACTCATCATTGGATTGGCCCGTCTTGTGATCCTCGCCGCCGACGATGAGCACGTCCGTGTCGCCATCTGCGAGCGGGCCCTTCAGCAGCCGGACGTAATGGTATGGGCGATCGGTATCCCAGAACTGGCCGACGGGCACGCTGTCGCGCGGCACCCGGGCGCCAATCACGTAGGAGCGGTAGGCTGCCTGCTTCGTGTGCATCGTGACCCAATCGATGATCGGCGTGTTCGTGGCGACCACGACGTGCGCCGCGCGAAGCTGGCGTCCGTCAGCAAGATGCACCACACACTGGTCGGCATCGTCCTTCGCGTCCTCCACCGTCTCGACATGGGCATTCGTGACGATGCGTCCGCCAAGCCTGTGGATCGCGTCCGCGAGCCCGGTGAGGTAGCGCAGGACATGGAATTGGGCCTGCTGCGGAAAGCGAAGTGCCACGCCTGGATAGAGCGAGGTCAGCGGATGGTTGGAGACGAGTTCCACCTCGGGGAGCCCTGCGCGGCGTGCAGCCGCGCATTCGTTCCGCAGTCGCTCGGGCGCATCGTCGGTCGAGGGGACCCACCATCCGTCGAGCCGCACAAAATCGCAGTCGATCCGTTCGTCGCGCACGATCCGCTCGATCGCGTCCACGCCAGCGCGGAACGCCTCGCCCAGCAGTCGTGACGAGTTCTCGCCGAGCAGCTTCTCGACTTCGTGATAGTCGTCGTCGAACGAGGTCGCGAGTTGTGCCGTCGTACGACCGGTTTCGCCGCCGCCGATCGGACCGTCGTCGAGGACGATGACGTCGTGTCCGGCGCGCAACAGCTCGTATGCCGTCGTCAGTCCCGAGATGCCGGCACCGATCACGCACATCACGACCTCATCCTGCAATGCAGCCGGTGGCATGTCGGGAACCGGTGCGGTCAGGTCCCAGATGGACGGGCGAATTCCTTCAGCGCTTGGCATGTCTCTGTGCTCGAGGATGGTGTCGGTGGTGCGTCGGGTACGGTGCGCGCCGGCCCAGACTCGTTGTGTGGGCAGACTGCGTGCCGCGCTCACACGTGAGCGTGCGTGCGACCTGTTGCGCTCGGCGGCGATGGTCACACCGTCCCGAGCTGAGCTATGTCGTTGACGGTGTGCCAGATTACGCACGTTCTCCCCGCGCTTGCCCCTTTCCGCCTCGCCACACCTGCTCATGCGTCACTGCGCCGCGTTGTGCATCATCGGCCTGATCCCCAGCCTGCTCGTGGCCCAGCGATCACCTGCACCACGGGCCACCACCCCTGGTACCGCTGCGACAGCGGGCAGGCTCGACACCGCCTTCGTGAAGGTGCCGAGCTGGCGCTTCGTTGGTCCGGATGGCAACCGCGTGATTGCCGTCGCTGGTGTGCCAGGCGAGTACCGGACGTATTACGCGGGCGCCGCGAGTGGTGGCCTGTTCAAGAGCACGAACGGTGGCGCGCGCTGGGTGCCGGTGACCGACTCGTTGCGCGTGTCGTCGGTCAGCGCGGTGGCGGTGGCGGCCAGCGATCCGAACGTCGTCTGGTTCGGCACCGGTGAGACCTTCCTGCGCAGCAACGTCTCCATCGGCGATGGCATCTATCGTTCGACCGACGCGGGGCAGCACTGGGATCGCATGGGACTGGAGAACACGGGCCGCATCGGGCGCGTGCTCATTCATCCGACCGACCCGAACGTCGTGTATGCCGCCGCGCAGGGACATGGCTACGGGCCGCAGGCGGATCGTGGGCTCTGGCGGACCATCGACGGGGGAAGGCAGTGGAAGAAGGTGCTGTTCGTGAATGACAGCACCGGCATCATCGACGTCGCGATGGATCCCACCAACCCGCGCGTGCTCTTCGCCGCCAGCTGGCAACAGTACATCGTGCCGTGGGACAAGAACTCCGGTGGCGCTGGCAGTGGTCTCTGGATGTCGCGTGACGGTGGCGACACGTGGGTGCGCCTGGATGGCGGCGCGAACGGGCAGGGTTGGGGCAAGGGACTGCCGAAGCAGGGCACGATGGGCAAGATCGCCGTCGGCGTGGCGCGCGCAGATGCACGTCGCCTGTACGCGTTGATCGAGATGAAGGAGCCGGCGCTCTATCGCTCGGATGACGGTGGCCGCAGCTGGCGCGCGGTGAACCGCGATCACGACCTGCTGGAGCGTCCGCAGTACTACACGCGATTCGGTATCAGTCCGCGTGATGCGGACAAGCTCTTCGTGGTCGGCGTGCGCTTCGTGGGCACCAGCGATGGCGGTGTCACGAAGATGCCGAACCCGCCGCGTGCCGGTGGTGACCTGCACGACATCTGGTGGGACCCGTCGGATGCCGACCGCTTCATGGTGGGCGACGATGGCGGCGTGGGCATCACGATCGACGGGGGCACGACGTTCACCCGCATCGCGCTGCCGAATGCGCAGATGTACCATGTCGCGACCGACACGAAGATTCCGTACAATCTCTACGGCAATCGGCAGGACGGCTATTCGTACGGCGGCACGAGCAACTCGCGCGGCAATCGCACCGTGGGCGTCTGGAGTGCGGTCGGCGGCTGCGAGAGCGGCTGGGCGGTTCCGGATACGGTGGACAATCGTACGGTGTGGAGCGGCTGTTACGACGCAGGGCTCGAGCGCTTCGATCTGCAGACGCGCATGTCGCGCGCCGTGGAACCATGGCCCGAGGCCGGCTATGGCGTGGCGCCGAAGGACATGAAGTACCGCTTCCAGTGGACGTTCCCGATCCACATTTCGCCGCACGACCACAACACGGTGTACGTGGGCTCGCAGGTGGTGCATCGCACGACGGACGGCGGGCAGAGCTGGACGATCATCTCACCGGACCTGTCCACCAACGACGTCACGAAGCAGGGCTCGTCGGGGGGACTCGTGACGGACAACCTGTTCGTCGAGAACGTGACGGTGCTGTTCGCCATTGCGGAGTCACCACTGCAGCAGGGAGTGATCTGGGCCGGCACGATGGATGGACTGGTGCACCTGACGCGTGACGCGGGCAAGACATGGACGAACCTGACCGCGAACGTGCCGGGCCTGCCCAAGTGGAGCACCATCTCCAACATCGAGCCGAGCAAGTACGACGCGGGCACCGCGTACATGTCGGTCGATGCACACCTGATCAACGATCGCGATCCCTACATCTATCGCACCTCGGATTTCGGCCGCACCTGGACGCGACTCGGTGGCGACATCCCGAAGAGCGTGTTCAGCTACGTGCATGTGGTACGCGAGGATCCCGTCCGTCGCGGCATGTTGTACGCGGGCACCGAGAACGGCCTGTATGTGTCGCTGGATGACGGGGCGCACTTCATCGAGATCAATGGTGGTGGACTGCCGCATGCGCCGGTGAGCTGGCTGCAGGTGCAGGGCCATTTCCACGACCTGGTCGTGGCGACGTACGGGCGCGGGTTCTACATCGCGGATGACATCTCGTACCTGCGCGCGCTGGCGGATTCCATTGCGACGAAGCCGGTCGCGCTGCTGCCGATGCGCGCGACCTACCGCTTCCGCCGCGTGGCCACGCCCACGGGGTCACCGGGTTCGCTGGTGAATGGCGAGGATCCGCCGCTGGCCGCGACGATCAACTACACGATCGCACGGCTGCCGACGGATTCCACGGCGAGGGATTCCGTGCGCTTCCGCGTGTACGATGCGTCGGGTGCGATGATCCGGAAGTTTGCCACTGCTCCGGCGACGCGCGGCCTGAATCGCGCGCTGTGGGACCTGCGGCACGACGGTCCACGGAAGGCCAAGCTGCGTACGGCACCGCCGGGCAACACCTGGCTCAGAATGACCGACTCGCGCCCGCTGGTCGCGTGGGACCTGGACTTGCTCGGCGGCCAGGTGGGACCGCTCGTGGCACCCGGCACCTACACGGTGGCCATGGCGTGGCAGGGCGACACGCTGCGCCAGCGCGTCGAGGTGCGACGCGACCCGAACAGCGATGGCACCGACGCCGACATCGGCGCGCAGGTTGCACTCGCGCTCCGCATCCGTGATGCGATGAACGAGACCGTGGCCCTGATCGACGAGTCGGAGTGGAATCGTCGTGGCTTCGAGCAGCTGCGCACCACGGTGCGCGACAAGCTTCGAGACGCCCGCGAGTATGGCCCGTCTCCGGGTCGTGATCCATCGATCGTGGATGCCGAGTCGTTCCTGAAGGAGATCGATTCGGTCGAGCGCAAGGTCATCGACATCGAGCGGAAGTTGTATGACATCACACTCACCGGCGCACGAGAAGACGCGTTCCGGACGCCGAACCAGCTGTACGAAAAGCTTGCGTCGGTGGGGAGTGATGTATCTGCGTCCAGCGCCGACTTCCGGCCCACCGACCAGCACACCGCGGTCTACGGCATGCTGCGCACGCAGCTGGATGGGCTGAAGCAGCAGTTCGGCGCGCTGGTGGCCACCGACCTCAGTGCATTCGCCGCGAAGGCGGCGCGGCTTGGCGTGACACTGCCGGTGATGTTCGAGTAGCAGGATGCCCGAGCGGTCGGCGACACACCAGCTCGCTGACCGCGAGTGATCCGGCATATTGTTTTCGATGTCATCCGCGTGCCGTGTACCCTGTCGCTGCCCTGAATTGTGAGACGTGCATTACTCATGTCGCTCCTTGCAGTGTGCGCGTGCACACGCACCGATCCGCTGGCGCAGGAGCGCATTGTCGTGCGTGACCAGCTTCGGCGCGAGGTGAGCGGGTTGCGGGCGCTCGAAGCAGTTGCGCCCGGCAAGCTGATGGACCGCCAGCACGAAGTGCTCGTGAGCGTCACCGACACATTGCTCAAGTCGCTGATCGACGAAGCGTTTCCGGTCACGGTTCGCCTGCCCAACCAGATTCGCGTGACGTTCACCAGCGCGACCGTCGCATTCCGCGCCAACGTCGCGCGCGTGGACATCGTCGGGCAGGTGCAGCGCACGAAGTATCCGCACGTATCGGCGGCCATGCGGCTTCGTGGCGCACTGGACAAGTTCGTGATCGATTCAGCGCATGCGTTGCAGGCGCGCATCAGCATCGACGATGTGCTGCTCGACACGCCGACCGGCACACCGGACGCGTTCGATCCCTACGTGATCGGCGTGCTGCAGAGCATCGTGTCGCGCAGCCTGCCGGAACTCACGGCCAGCCTGCCGTCGGTCGCGGTGCCGGTGCACCTGGACCAGGACATGCGTTTGCCGGGCTTCGGTCCCGAAGGTGCACTGACCGTGCAGCCGAGCATCGCCCCGCTGACGGTGGCCGCATCGCGGGTGATCGCGTTCCAGAACAGGCTCTGGATCATCTTGCGTATCGAACTCGGTGCCTTCGCCACCGTCACACAGGCGGCGCCGTGAAGCGCACGGTCCTCATCGCGCTTGGAATTGTGGTGGCCCTGCCGGTACTGCTGGTCGGGATGCTCGCGATCCGGTTCCGTCCGAAGGCCGAGCGTGAGGAGCAGACCGACGTCACCCGTGAAATCGTGAAGCTCACGCGTGTGCGTGATTCGTTGCGCGCCATAGTTGCAGAGGCGGCACTCACCAGTGACCTGCTCGACCGTCGGCCTGATGGCGACATCGTGATCGCGCTGCCGACGCAGTTCGTGGATAATGTGGTGCGCGGCGTGGTGACGGGCTGGTTCCACGACGTGGACCTGAAGCTGCCGCAGATCCGGCTGCACAAGACCGGCGACGTGCGGGCGCGGCTTGGATTCTTCGGCAAGCGCCACGTCGGCACGTACGCGCTGGACGTCACGCTGAACGATGTGCAGGGACGCCTGCAGCCCGGTGTCCCGGAGCTGGCGTTCGGCGGCGATGTCATCGGCCTGCAGGTGCCGGTGCGTGTCGCGAACGGCACCGGCGTTGCGCACGTCAAGGCCGCATGGGAATCGAAGGGATTTGCTGGCCCCGTGTGCGGCGACATGACCGTGGAGCGCAACGTGACGGGGCAGGTGCGGGCGCGCACCTATCTGGCCCGGGGCCGCATTCTGCTCAGCTCCGTGAATGGATCGGTGCTGGCCGACCCGGATTTTCCGGGCCTCGCAATCCGACTCTTCATCGATCCTGCCGCGAGCTCCGTCGCCGCACTGGATTCCGCGCTGGCCACGCGCACGGGCCTGTGCGGATATGCGGTCAGCCGTTCCAAGGCCAGTGAGCGAATCCAGGAACTCGTTGCCCGTGGCTTCAACGTGAAGATCCCGCAGCGCTTCTTCCGGCGAATCACGTTGCCGGTGTCCGTTGAGACCGCGGTACCTGTCGCGGGGCGACAGCTGGCGTTGACGGTGACACCGAGCGGCGTGTCAGTCACGCCATCCACGGTGTGGATCGCCGCGAATGTCGCACTGACACGTCGCACCGATCCTGTGCGTGCGGTGGGTGACGCGGCACGAGATACGGCGCGTGTCGGCGTGACCGACTCGTCACCCGCGACGCGCGATGGTCGGGCACGCAGGAACTGAACGCACGGCGGTGGGCCCTGCGAACGCCTGCACATGCTCCGCGAGTCGCCGATGCCGTGCGCGTCTCGTCACGCTTCAACGAGATGTGCGTTGCCTCGCGGTGCGGCGCCGGCCGCGGCCTTTGGTTGGCGTGCGGGTGGTCGCTTCACGGCGCCGCGCGTCTTCGCTGAACCCTGCGGCTGTCGAGTCTCCAGGTCACGCGTCCTGAATCCCTGCGCGGCCTCGCCGAGCTTCGTTGCCTGCGCGCGCATCTCTTCGGCGCCCGAGGCACCTTTCGCGATTCAGCATGTTTCCGGCTCATCCCGCGCTGTGTACCGCCTTCATGTAACTCGCGCCTGTTGTTATGCCGTGCGGGCACGTCCTATCAGGCGTCGTCGGCTGCCAGCACGGCGTGCAGCAACACGTTCGCGCCGTTCGTGATGTCCGCAGCGTGCGAGAACTCGCGTGGCGAGTGGCTGATGCCACCCACGCTCGGGATGAAGATCATGCCCATCGGAGCGATGCGCGCAATTTCCTGTGCGTCGTGTCCCGCGCCGGACGGCATGCGCTGGCGCGTCAGGCCGAGTGAGCCGGCAGCCTGATCGACCCACGACAGGACGCGCGGGTCGGCGATGGCGGGCTCGCTGTCCACCAGCGCCCGGAATGTGAACGTCGTGCCGGTTTCCGCACCGATTGCAGCACCGAGCTGCTGAAACTTCTGCTGGAAGCGGGCGAGCGTGGCCGTGTCGAGATCGCGGAGATCGACCGTGAGCACCACGGCACCGGCGATCACGTTGGTGGTGTTCGGCGTCGCGGTGAGCCGCCCGATCGTGGCGACCTGACGCCCCGGTTCCGCCCGCGTGGCATCGGTCACGGCGACCGTGAACTTCGCGGCGGTGAGCATGGCATCATGCCGCTGGTCCATGGGCGTGGCGCCGGCATGGTTGGACATGCCGGCAATGCTGACCTCCATCCACCGCAGCCCGACGATGCCTTCAACGACGCCGATCTGCAGCCCCGCCTTTTCCAGCAGGCCGCCCTGCTCGATGTGGAGTTCGATGTAGCAGGCGATGTCGCCTTGCTTCCGTACCGCCTCGCCGAGTCGCGCGACATTGCCACCGAGTAGCGCGATGCCGTCGCGGATCGATCTGCCCGAGCGGGCGACCTTGTCCAGGTCCGCAGTGCCCAGCGCGCCGATCGCGAGCTTGCTGCCGATGGTCCCGCCTTCCTCGTTCTGCCAGACCACGACGTCCAGCGGATGGCGCAGGCGGTAGTTGTTGGCGCGAAGGGTGCGCGCAACTTCGATGGCTGCGAACGAGCCGACGGGTCCGTCGAAGTTGCCGCCGTCGGTCACGGAGTCGATGTGCGACCCGATCAGGATGGGCGGCAGCGCGGCCCGGCGGCCACCCTCGATACGTGCCACGATGTTGCCCGCGGCATCGATGCGCGGCGTCAGCCCGGCCTGCTGGAACAGGTCCAGCGTGAACGCACGTCCGGCGAGATCGGCCTCGGAGTAAGCCACGCGATTGATGCCGCCTGCCGTGCGGCCGATGCGGTCGAACGCTGCCAGCGACGCGTTCAG
>JACMPK010000102.1 GCA_014377535.1 Gemmatimonadaceae bacterium | reverse complement strand
GACGCTGCAAGGCCTGCGGATCGCGCAGGAGCTGCTGACGATCTGTCTTGCGGACTGAGCGGGTAGGGCGTGGCCAATTGGTGCGGCGTGGATCACAAGTCATTGCCACACAAGCACTTGCCGAAAATTTTGGCCGCCATGTGCCCTCCGTATCGTCACGCTTGACGCACTTGGCGCGGCGACTAGCTTACGGCCGTTAGCAGTCACGTGGTTCGAGTGCTAACAATGCGCGCGTGTACTGGTTCGCGCGCTCACATATGTCACACGTCAGGTCTGGAGGAAGGACGATGACCACCAACAGTGCCATCGGCGCCAAGGTCACCCCGTTGGCCGATCGCGTTGTCGTGAAGCCGCTCGAAGAAGCCGAGCAGATGCGCGGCGGGCTGTACATCCCGGACACCGCCAAGGAAAAGCCCCAGCAGGGCGAGATCGTGGCCGTCGGTCCCGGCAAGTACGAAGACGGAAAGCTTGTCCCGATGACCGTGAAGGTCGGTGACCGTGTGCTGTACGGCAAGTACAGCGGCACTGAAGTCACGATCGAGGCCGAGAACGTGCTGATTCTCCGCGAGTCGGATGTACTCGCGGTCCTCGCCTGATCACTTTCGAGGATTAACAGATGGCTGCCAAGGAACTGCATTTCAACGTTGACGCACGCGCAGCGCTCAAGCGCGGCGTCGATCAGCTGGCTGACGCCGTGAAGGTGACGCTCGGCCCCAAGGGCCGCAACGTCGTCATCGACAAGAAGTTCGGCGCACCGACCGTCACCAAGGACGGCGTTACCGTTGCGAAGGAAATCGAGCTGTCCGATCCGCTCGAGAACATGGGCGCGCAGATGGTGAAGGAAGTCGCGACCAAGACCAGCGACAATGCCGGCGACGGCACCACGACGGCTACCGTCCTGGCGCAGGCGATCTTTCGCGAAGGCCTGAAGAACGTGACGGCCGGCGTGAACCCGATGGCCCTGAAGCGCGGCATCGACAAGGCCGTGACGCAGATCGTCGAAGAACTGAAGCGTATTTCCGTGCCGACCAACGGCAAGAAGGAAATCGCGCAGGTTGCCTCGATTTCGGCGAACAACGACAAGGAAATCGGCGACCTGATCGCTGATGCGATGGAGAAGGTTGGCAAGGACGGCGTCATCACGGTTGAAGAGGCCAAGGGTCTCGAGACGACGCTGGAGACGGTTGACGGCATGCAGTTCGATCGCGGCTACGTCTCGCCGTACTTTGTCACCGATCCGGAGAAGATGGAGGTCGTCCTCGAGGATTGCTTCATCCTGATCCACGACAAGAAGATCAGCGCGATGAAGGAACTGCTCCCGGTGCTCGAGAAGGTTGCCCAGACGGGCAAGCCGCTCATGATCATCGCCGAGGACATCGAAGGTGAGGCGCTTGCCACGCTGGTCGTGAACAAGCTCCGCGGCACGCTGAAGATCGCCGCCGTGAAGGCGCCGGGCTTTGGTGATCGTCGCAAGGCCATGTTGCAGGATATCGCCGTGCTGACCGCCGGCAACGTCATCAGCGACGAAGTAGGCTTCAAGCTCGAGAATGCAACGCTGGCCGACCTGGGCAAGGCGAAGCGCATCGTGGTCGACAAGGACAACACGACGATCATCGACGGCGCTGGCGATCATGACCAGATCAAGGGCCGCGAGAAGGAAATCCGCGCTGCGATCGAGAAGAGCACCTCCGATTACGACAAGGAGAAGCTGCAGGAGCGTCTGGCGAAGCTCTCGGGTGGCGTGGCCGTCGTGAATGTCGGCGCCGCAACGGAAGCCGAGATGAAGGAGAAGAAGGCCCGTGTCGAAGACGCACTGCACGCCACGCGCGCGGCAGTCGAGGAAGGCATCGTGCCCGGCGGCGGTGTCGCCCTCATTCGCGCCCAGAAGGCGCTGGTGAACTTCAAGCTCGATGATGCAGAAGAGAACATCGGTGTCGCGATCATCCGTCGCGCCATCGAAGAGCCGATCCGCATGATCGTCCAGAACGCCGGTGGTGAAGGTTCCATCGTCGTCGAGAAGGTGAAGGCCGCCGAGTCGAACACGTTCGGCTACAACGCCCTCACGGACACGTACGAGGACCTCGTGCAGGCCGGCGTCATCGACCCGACGAAGGTCACCCGGACCGCACTGCAGAACGCAGCGTCGATCTCCGGCCTCCTCCTCACGACCGAAGCGCTGATCGTCGAGAAGAAGGAACATTCCCCCGCTCCGGCCGGTGGTGGCGGTGGCGGCGGCATGGGCGGCATGTACTAGTCGTCCGCGCTCGCGCAGTGACAACGGGGCCGTGCATCACGCGATGCACGGCCCCGTTCGCGTCAGCCATGTAGACGTGATGTACCGCGGGCGTCGCCTGCGGCACACCCTGCGATGACTTGGCCGTAGTTCAGGCCATCAACGCCACGATTTTTGCCAGGTCGTCGGCCAGCTGCTGCAACGCCGGCACCGAAGTCGCTGCGAGGCCGCGTGGTACGGCGGCCAATGCCACGATGTGCGTGCGCAGCATCTCCACATCGCGCGGCGTCACCCAGAATTCGCTCCAGTCGTCGGCACCCTGATCTTCCGCGAACGAGGCGAGGTGATCAGCGAGGGTCGCAAGATCGAACAGCGCGCCACGTTCCAGCTCGGTGCCGGCGCCCTGCCGGCCAGCTCCGTGACCGCGCAGCACACGCGCCGCATCGCGCAGCGCAGCCAAGCCGGCGAGCATCCGCTGCTGACGATTCTGTGGCATGCCGATGCGCGCCGCAGATGCGTTCACCATTGCCGTGCCGTGAAGTCATGAATTGCGCCCAGGCATGCGCGCATGGACTCCGTCAACTGGACCTTGCGACGCGCCATCACGCGCTCGGCCGTCTGCAGGAAGCGCGTGCGATCATATCGCTCGCCACGCGAACCCCACGCAAATGCCGGCAGCACATTCGGCACCACGTCGTCACTGATCACGTTCGCTCCCGCGCCAACGAAACTGCCCGTCGTGAGTCGCGTGAGAATGCCTGTCTTTGCGTGATCGCCGAGCAGCGTGCCCAAAAACTGCAGCCCGGTTTGCGCACCGGCGAAACTCACCGGGCCATACGTGTTCTTCAAGTTCGACGTGACCGTGCCCGCTCCAAAATTTGTCCAGCGTCCCATGTACGTATGGCCCACGAACCCGTCATGCCCCTTGTTTGCGTGGCCGCAGACGATCGTCGTGGAAACCTCGCCGCCGACCTTGCAGTGATCACCGATGGACACGGTGTGCCCGCTGCCGGCCATCCAGTGCGAGTGTGGCCCGAGCACGAAGGGACCAGTGAGGCGTGAGAAGCTGCGCACCACGGCATGCTCCTCGATCACGATCGAACCCTGCGTCGCGTCGAACACGACGAACGGCTCGATCACGGCGCTGGTCGCGATGCTCACCGGATGATCGCCCATCACTCGGACATCGGCAGGCATGCTCTGCGTCACCCGTGCTGCCGCGATCAGTGCCGCATCTGCGCCGAGCATCGCGCTCAGGTGGCCGATCAGGTCCCACGGCCGCGCCAGCAGCCAGCCTGCCACGTCTGTCGTGCGATGTCCTGCCACGATGCCGATGTCGCGCAGCTCGCGCACCGTGCATGCGGCATCCAGTACTGCGGCGACCGCATGTCCTCCATGCATCCACGTGTCGATGCCAGTCGACTCCGTGCGTACGAGCGACGGCGCGAAGTGGCTGAGCGCGACGATGGTGCCCGGCTCCAGCACCGCGTCATCCTGCAGCACCGGCGCGGATCCAGGCTCCTCGAAACCGTGCAGCCGCGCCGCGGCGATCACGCCCGTCACGCTGCTGCCCAGCGCTGCAGACCAGCGTTCACGGATCAGTCGTGCACCCGCTCGTACTTCGGCCAACGGCCGCGCCGTGGTAATCGGCGCGAGCGCATCGTCGTCTGTCATGCCAACGGCATGGTCGAGCAGGACGACCGGACTCACCCGCGATCCGCGAGTCGCGCAGGCAACGTGTCAATCAGCGTCTTGAGGTCTGCCGCATGTTCCAGCGTCGTCACGACCGTGAGGCCGTCGACCGCAACCACCACGAGGTCCGACACGCCATACAGCACCACGCTCGGCCCCTCGGCATGCACCACGTTGCCCGAGGCCATCACCGGTATCACGTCGCCATGCAGCGCGTTCGAGGCCGCATCACCCGGTCTGACACGGCGGAGCGCGGCCCACGTGCCGACATCGTCCCAGCCAAATGCGCCCGGCACCACGTACACGCGATCGCTGCGTTCCAGCACGCCCACATCCACGCTGATCGATTGCACGGCGCCGAAGAAGCCCTCCAGTGTCACCTGGTCGTTCGCACGCGAAACTTCGGGACAATGTGTCTGCACTTCCTGCAGGAATCGCGCGGCGCGCCAGACGAAAATGCCGGAGTTCCAGAGGCAGCCGTTGGCAATCAGTTCGCGCGCGCGCACGCGGTCGGGCTTTTCGAGGAATCGTGCAACGCGATACGCGACCTGTCCGATGCGCTCGCCGGGCTCGATATAACCGAAGCCGGGATCGGGCCGCGTCGGCGTTACGCCGACAGTCACCAGTACATCGTTGGCCTCGGCAACATTGGCAGCGCGGAGCAGCGCCGTGCGAAACCCTTCGGGATCGCCGATTGCCCAGTCGGCATGCACCGACAGCATGAGCGCGTCGGGGTCGCGCGATTCGATGATGCGCGACGCCCACGCCAGCGCCGCCGCGGTCCCGGCGGGGCGAGGTTCGCAGATGATGTTCTGCTGCGGCACCTCAGGCAGCATCGTGGCAATCGCCGGTCGCAGCGTGGCATTCGTCAGAATCAACATGCGCTCACCGGGCACCAGCGGCAGGAGCCGGTCCACGGCATCGCGGAGCATGGGCTGCCCTGTCACCAGCGGGAGCAGCTGCTTCGGCAGGGCGGGCGTGCTGATGGGCCAGAATCTTGACCCGACGCCACCGGCGAGAATGACGGTCCAGAGTGACATGAATGTGTGTGTGAGAGAAGCCGGCACCCGACAGGTCGCAGGTCAGCTGATCGGGCCAGCAGGACAGGCCAGCGACATCAGCCCCGCGAAATCACGCCAGCGAGCCGATGTGCTGTCGCAGGCGGCGCACCTCGCCGATCAGTGGCGGCAGGGCAGCCGTCGGCCTCGCGAGGACGACGAGAAGCGCGTCCTCGCTCATTGCCGAGATGATGGCGATGGTGCCCGGGAACTCGAGGATGGCGGTCTGCAGCTGGCCGGCACGCGCCGCCTTCCCGAGGGCATCGGCGGCCGCGAACACCGCCGGCGAGTGCGCGGCCACCTGTTCACCATCCAGATACGACACCGTGTCACCGTCCACGAGCAGTCCATCCCGACCCAGCACGATGGCTGCTTCGACGCCGTCGTGGCTGCGAACGGCGTCGACCAGATCACGGATACTTGCCATCGGAGCAGTGTAGTGAGGGAAATTTGCCAACCATCGATGGCACAATCGCTTGAAGAGCTTCGACCGGTCCGGTATTCTACCCGTCGAATCCTGCTGTGTCACCCCGCATCCACCGTTGCATGCCCCGTGTCTTCCGCGCGACGTCATTCCTGGCGCTGACGCTCTGCGCCTTTGCCGCCGCCGCCTGCGGAGACCCGTTCACCATCAAGGCGCCGTTCCAGACGGTCACCGACAGCTTCGCGATCAGGACGCTCACAGGCACGCCCGCATCGGCACGCGCCTTGTGGCGGATCGGCTCGTTCACGCGCTATCGCCTGGATTCGATTGGCCTGCAGTTCGACCTTGGTTTTGATCTCGACGGCGCCGGACGCATCACGGTGTATCCTGCGCGCACCATCGCCACGCCGCCACCGGGCACGATCGCAGCGCCACCGTTGGTGGCACTGGCCGCCGGCACGGGGACATATGCCGCAGCGGACCGCGCGCCGGAGTCCGGTTTTCGTGCCGACACCGCGCTGGTGATCACGAGGGGACAGGTCGTGTTCGTGCGGAGCTCGTCGGACTTCTGCGTCAACCAGACCACCGGTGGCACGCTGCTGTATGCCAAGTTCGTCGTCGACAGCGTCAATCCCGGCTCGCGTGAACTGTTCGTCCGCTCGACCATCCAGCCGAGCTGCAATTTCCGGTCGTTTGCGACCGGGATCCCGACATTCTGATCCATGCATGATCTCCGGCTCGTTCGCGAGCAGATGCACCTGTTGCGCGACGGCTTCGCACGTCGCGGGAAGCTCGATACGCTGGGCCCGATCCTCGATCGCCTCGAAGGGCTTGAAAAGGAGCGTCGGGCGCTCATTACGGCGGTCGAGGAGCGCAAGGCGCGCCGCAACGTGATGACGCAGGACGTCGCGCAGAAGAAGCGTGTGGGCGAGGACGTTACGGAGCTCGTGGCGGAGAGCCGGTCGGTCGGTGCGGAGATCGCGCGGCTCGAGGCCGATCTCACCGCGACGGAGAGCACGGTGCACGGCCTGATGCTCGAGCTGCCGAACATCACGCGCGACGGAGTGCCCGCTGGAGACGAGTCGCACAATGCGATCGTGCGCAGCTGGGGCACTCCGCGTGACGCGACCGGCGTGCGGCCGCACTGGGATGTCGCCGGTGAACTGGGCATCGTGGATCTCGCGCGCGGCGCGAAGATCAGCGGCTCGGGATTCATCGTCTATCGTGGACTTGGCGCACGGCTGGTGCGGTCGCTGATCAACCTGATGCTCGACACGCACACGTCGGAGCATGGGTACGAGGAGACGTGGGTGCCGCTCGTCGTCAATCGCACGTCGATGACGGGCACCGGGCAGCTGCCGAAGTTCGAGGACGACATGTACGCGCTGCACGGCGATGTAGGGTTTCTGATTTCTACGGCTGAAGTGCCCGTCACGAATCTCTATCGCGACGAGATCCTCGATGCCGCCGACCTTCCGAAGGCTCTGACGGCCTACAGCGCCTGCTTTCGCAAGGAGGCTGGCGCCGCCGGCAAGGACACACGCGGCCTGCTGCGCGTTCACGAGTTCGACAAGGTCGAGTTGGTGCGATATGCGGCTCCTGACGAGTCGGATGCAGAGCTGGAGCGCCTGAGCGGACACGCGGAGGCAATTCTGCGCAAGCTGGAGCTGCCGTATCGCGTGTTGCTGCTGGCGGCGGGCGATACGGGCTTTGCGAGCACGAAGACGTATGATCTCGAAGTCTGGGCCCCGGGCGTCGGCAAGTGGCTGGAGGTTTCGAGCTGCTCCAGCTTCGGTGATTTTCAGGCGCGGCGGATGAACATCCGGTATCGCCCGTCGCCTGGCGAGAAGCCGCGCCTCGTGCATACGCTCAACGGCTCGGGTCTGGCGCTGCCTCGCATCATCGCGGCGCTGATCGAGCATGGGCAGCATCCTGACGGCAGCATCGCGATCCCCGCAGCGTTGCAGTCGTATCTCGGTACTGCGCGGCTGGGCTGATGGGAGCACGGCGCGTTGCGCCTGTGCTTTTCCTCGCCAGCGGCGTCGTGGCACTGCTGGTCTGGTGGCTTGTTTACACGCAGCGCGTCGTCACTGATCTCCGCCGCGAGGCAGCACGCTCGAGCCAGATGTATGCGCGCGTCTACCAGGCCCTGAGCCAGGAAGGCGACGACGGCACGTCGGCATTGCTCGACCTGTCGCGCTACATCAGGCAGGCCGGTGTGCCGGTCATCGTCACGAATTCGTCCGGCACGCCGACCGCGTTTGCGAATCTGCCGTTCGATGCGACCATCGACTCGCCGAAGGTGCGAGAGTATGTGCGCGTGCTCGATCGCGCGAACGTGCCGATCAGCCAGCCCGGTGTCGGCAACGTGCACTACGGCGACACGCCGCTGGTGGAAGGGCTGCGCGTCGTGCCGATCATCACGGTGGTCACGCTCGGGCTGTTCCTGCTCGCGGGCGTCTACGCGCTGGTGGCGCGCGGGCGCGCGGAACGTGAGCGCGTGTTTGCCGGCATGGCGCGCGAGGCAGCGCACCAGCTGGGGACACCGCTCACTGCGCTGGCCGGTTGGGTGGAGCTGCTCTCGGAACGTGAACAGCCCGGCGACACGACCACGCCCGCGGCCGTGGGCCACATGCGCGTGGATCTGGAGCGACTCGAGCGCGTGGCACATCGTTTCGAGCGCATCGGCCGACCGGCGCAGCGTGATCCGGTCGACGTTCGCGAGATCGTCTTCCGCGTCGCCACCTACTTCCGCGCCCGCGTGCCGACGCTCACGCACACGGTCACCATCAGCGCCATCCTGCCTGACGATCCGCTGACGGTGGAAGGTGATGCGGTCTTGCTGGAATGGGCGCTGGAATCGCTGGTGCGCAACGGCATCGACGCGCTGGCCGGACGTGGTGGTCGCGTGGATCTGCGAGTTGATCCGCTGCCTGAAGGTGGCGCGCGAGTGATCATCGCCGACGATGGTCCCGGCGTGCCGCGAGAACTTCGCCACGAGATCTTCAAGGCCGGTTTCACCACGAAGCCGCGCGGCTGGGGCATCGGCCTCGCACTCGCGCGACGCATCATTACCGACAACCATGGTGGTCGCCTGACGTTGCTGCCCACGGATCGGGGTGCGGCCTTCGAGATTATGTTGGAGCGATGACGGATATTCCTGTTTCACCGCTGGCCGGCCTGAACCGCGACCAGTATGCCGCGGTCATGCACACGCACGGGCCGCTGCTCGTGCTGGCTGGCGCAGGGTCGGGCAAGACGCGCGTGCTCACGACGCGCATCGCACGCCTGATCGAGGCGGAAAACGTTCCGCCGCACCAGATCCTCGCGGTCACGTTCACCAACAAGGCGGCCGGCGAGATGCGCGACCGCATCGGGCGCCTCATTGGCGGCACGCCGCAGGGCATGTGGGTCGGCACCTTCCACGCCATCGGCGCGCGGCTGCTGCGGCGCGATGCCGATCGTGTCGGCCGCACGTCGCAGTTCACGATCTACGACGAGGATGACGCGCTCGGCGTGATCAAGCGCCTGATGGAGGGGCTGCGCATCTCGCCGAAGGAATGGGCACCGAAAGCCGTGCTCGGCCAAATCTCCGATGCGAAGAACGCGCTCGTCACGCCCACCGAATACGCACGACTCGCGCGCGATCCGTTGTCGCAGGTGGTGGCGAAGCTGTATCCGCTTTACGACGACACGCTGCGCGCGCAGAATGCGGTCGGGTTTGACGACCTGCTGACGCTGCCGGTGCAGCTGCTGCAGGAGAATGCCGCGTTGCTCGAGGGCTATCGGCACCGCTTTGCGTTCATCCTCGTCGACGAGTACCAGGACACCAACAAGGCGCAGTATCAGCTGATCTCGCTGCTCGCCGGCAGCGAGGGCAACGTGATGGTGGTGGGTGACGACGATCAGTCGATCTACGGCTGGCGTGGCGCCGACATTCGCAACATCCTGGACTTCGAGCGCGAGTTCACCTCCGCCACCGTGGTGCGGCTCGAGGAGAATTATCGCTCCACGCCGGAGATCCTGGCACTCGCCAACGCGGCGATCACGCCGAACAAGGAACGTCGCGGCAAGACGCTGCGCGCGACGCGCCCGAGTGGCGTGCGCCCGCGGCGCGTGCGCTGCCTCGACGAGCGTGACGAGGCGGAGTACATCGCCGAGGACATCGCCGATCGCCGCGCACGTCGCACCGTGGACCTGAAGCAGGTCGCAATTCTCTATCGCACCAACTCGCAGAGTCGCGCCTTCGAGGATGCGATGCGCAAGCGCGGCTGGCCATACCGCCTGATCGGCGCCGTGCGCTTCTACGACCGTCGCGAGATTCGCGACCTGATGTCGTATCTGAAGCTGATTGCGAATCCCGCCGATGACGAGGCGTTCCGCCGCGCGATCAGCGTGCCGCGACGTGGCCTGGGCGACACGACCATCGAACTGCTGGCGGCACAGGCATCCGCGGCGCGCATTCCGTTGCTGCAGGCGGCCGGCACACCGGTAATGCTCGAAGGCCTGCGCACGGCGGCACGCGCAGCGCTCGCAGACTTTGCCGCCAACCTCGCCGCACTGCGCGCGATGGCGACCGAGTCCGCGGTCAACGAGGTATTGGAGGCACTGATCGCGCGCATCGGCTACATCGAGCTGCTGCGCGCCGAGGGTCAGGAAGGGCTCGATCGCATCGAGAATGTGCGCGAACTCGTGAGCGGTGCCGCCGAGGCACTCGCGGATGACGACGGCGAAGTGGGTCTCACGCCGCTCGATCGTTTCCTGCAGAAGGCGATGCTCGTTGCCGGGGCCGACGCGCTCGATCCCACGGCTGATGCGATCACCATGATGACGCTGCACAACGCCAAGGGACTCGAGTATCCGGTGGTGTATCTCACGGGGCTCGAAGATGGACTCTTTCCGTTGGCACGCGCCTACGATGACCCGGCGATGCTCGAGGAGGAGCGACGCCTGTTCTACGTCGGCATCACACGCGCCGAGTCGGTGCTGATTCTTTCGCACGCCGAGACGCGTCGTCGCAACGGCGAGACGATGAGTTCACGCGCGTCGAGCTTTCTTGAGGCGCTGCCTCCGGATCTGGTCGAGGTGGCAATCACGCCGCGCGCGCGCAGCCAGGGTCGCTCGAGCTACGGCGGCGGTGGCGGCGACGATGGTGCGGCATGGGGCAGGAGCGGTGGACAAGGTGGTCGCTGGACACCACGCGAGGCGAAGCCCGCGCCGATCAGTGACGCACAGTTCGGTGGCATCACCTCGTCGCGGTACTCGGCCAAGCCGACCGGCTTCGATGATGTGCAGCCCGAGGCGGTGCAGGTGCTAGCCGGCGCGCGCGTGCGGCACCGGAAGTTCGGCGTCGGCACCGTCGCCGAGGTGACGGGATCGGGTCGCGACATGAAGGTGCGCATCGATTTCGACGACGAGCAGATTGGCCGCAAGACACTGGTGGTTGCACAAGCGAATCTTGAACCGGAGCACGAGTAAATGGCTGTTTCCGACGCTGACGTCCTGCACGTTGCCGCCCTTGCCCGGCTGGCGATGCCTGCCGATCGCGTGCCAGCGCTGGTGCGTGAGCTGAATGGCATCCTGGACCACATGGCAGTGCTCGAGACAGTCGATGTGACCTCGGTCGGCGACGACGCGCGCACCGCGATGCCGCGACGCGATGACATCGTCGGCTCCGTGCCGCTGGCACGTCCGCTGGCGCAGTTCGCACCGTCGCCGCGCGACGGATTCCTGCTCGTGCCGCGACTGAGCACGCACAGCCAGCTTGGCGCAACGGAAGGCGACGAATGACCGCGCAGGATGTGCTCGACCTGTCGGCCGCGCAGACTGCGCGCACGATTGCGGATCGTGGTGCCAGTGCGGCCGATGTCGTCACTGCGTCACTGGCCCGTGTTGCCGCGAATGCGGCGCTCAATGCGTTCGTGACCGTCGCGTCCGAGGCTGACGTTCGTGTTGCCGCCGACGTTGCACCGCAGGGTATCCTCCACGGCGTGCCCGTGGCGGTGAAGGACAACATCGCGACGACGACGCTCAGCACGAGCTGCGGTTCGAGAATCCTTGCAGGCTGGGTCAGCCCTTACGAGGCGACGGCCGTGAGCAAGCTGCGCGCAGCCGGAGCCGTGATCATCGGCAAGACGAACATGGACGAGTTTGCGATGGGCTCGTCTACCGAGAACTCTGCCTTCGGTCCGACGCGCAATCCTCTCGATCACTCACGCGTGCCTGGTGGCAGCAGCGGCGGTTCGGCAGCCGCAGTGGCGTCCGGCGCGTGCCGCATCGCATACGGGTCGGAAACCGGCGGCTCGGTGCGGCAACCCGCGGCATTCTGCGGCATCGTCGGCGTGAAGCCGACGTACGGACGCGTGAGCCGCTTCGGCCTGGTAGCCTTCGCGTCGTCGCTCGATCACATCGGCGTATTCGGTCGATCCGTCGACGATGCGGCAGTGGGCCTGCAGGTGATTGCCGGTCATGACCCGCAGGATGCAACCGCCGTCGACGTCCCCGTCGGTGACTACCGTGCCGCGGCAGGCAGGCCGCTGACCGGCCTCGTGGTCGGCGTGCCGACGGAATACTATCCGGCATCGCTCGATGCGAAGATTCGCGCGAAATGTGATCGCGCCATCGACGTGCTGCGTCAGCTCGGCGCGGAGATCCGCACGGTTTCGCTGCCGCACACCGATCTCGCGATTCCCGTTTACTACATTCTTGCGCCGGCCGAGGCGTCGTCGAACCTGGCGCGCTTCGATGGCGTGCGATACGGGCCGCGCGCAGCAGCCGACGACCTCAGTGACATGTACGAACGCACCCGCTCCGAAGGCTTCGGCCCCGAGGTCACGCGGCGCATCATCCTGGGCACGTACGTGCTGTCGCAGGGCCATTACGACGCCTACTACTTGAAGGCGATGCTCGTGCGCGAAAGGATCACCCAGGACTTCGCCAACGTCTTCGCCAGCGGCGTGCACGTGCTGTTCACGCCCACGACGCCGTCGCCCGCATTTACGTTCGGCGCCAGGAGCGATCCGCTCGACATGTATCTCAGCGACATCTTCACCGCGACCGCGAACCTTGCCGGCGTGCCGGCGATGTCGCAGCCGATCGGTCTCGTCGACGGCATGCCGGTGGGCGGACAGCTGCTGGCAGCGCACTTCCGCGAGGCCGACATGTTCTGCGCGGCTTACGCGCTGGAACACGCATTGGGACCGGAGGCACTCGCATGAGCACCGCGATGGAGACTGACGTGACGGCCGGGTTCGAGATGGTCGTGGGCCTCGAGGTGCATGTGCAGCTCAAGACGCAGACGAAGGCCTTCTGCGGCTGCTCGACGAACTTTGGTGCGCCGCCGAACCAGAATACCTGCCCGGTCTGCCTTGCATTGCCTGGTGCTTTGCCGGTGCTCAACGCACGTGCGGTGGAACTGGCCCTGCGCGTGGCACTGGGCTTCGGCTTCACGGTGAACGCACGCTCGATCTTCGCGCGCAAGAATTACTTCTATCCCGACCTGCCGAAGGGATACCAGATCTCGCAGCATGACACGCCGATCGCCGAGCACGGTCGCCTCGACATCGGCCTGCTCATCAACGGCGAACCACGCGTGATCGGTATCACGCGCGCGCACATGGAAGAGGATGCGGGCAAGTCGATCCACGACCGCTACGAGAGTGCGACGGCGGTCGACCTGAATCGCAGCGGTGTGCCGCTGGTCGAGATCGTGAGCGAGCCTGAGATGCGCTCGCCCGAGGAAGCGGGCGCCTATTTGCGCACGCTGAAGCAGATTCTGCTCTATCTCGATATCAGTGACTGCAACATGGAAGAAGGCAGCCTGCGTGTCGATGCGAACGTCAGCGCACGTCCGTTCGGCCAGGTGAGGCTGGGCACCAAGTGTGAGGTCAAAAACATGAATTCCTTCTCGGGTGTCGAGAGGGCGCTCGCCGCGGAATTCCGTCGCCAGTGCGGCGTTCTCGTGGCCGGCGGATCAGTGCAGCAGCAGACGTTGCTGTGGGACGGTGCGAAGGGCGAGATCAGGCCGGCACGCAGCAAGGAAGGCTCGAGCGACTACCGTTACTTCCCGGAACCGGACCTGCCGCCGCTTCTCATTTCCGACGCGGAACTCGCGCGTGTGCGCGAGACGCTGCCGGAGCTGCCTGCGGCGCGCCGCGCACGCTACGCCGCGATGAAGTTGTCGGAGTACGACGTGCAGGAACTGACGGCGGATCCGGCAACGGGCCCATTCTTCGAGGCTGTGCTGGCGTTGCATGCGGACGCGAAGTCCGTCGCCAATTGGGTGAACGGTGAAGTGCGTGCTGTTGTCAATGAGCGCGACACGGCGTGGGACGCGATGTCGCTCGAACCGGCGCGGCTGGCCGCACTGATCGACCTGGTACGCGACGGTGTCGTCAGCAGCAGCGCCGCGAAGAAGATCTTCGCGCAACTCCTCGTCTCGACGGACACACCGCGCGCGATTGCCGAGCGCGACGGCCTCGTGCAGGTGCGCGATGACAATGCGTTGGCTGGCTGGGTTGACGAAGTGCTCGCCGAGCATCCGGTCGAGGCGGCACGGTATGCAGCTGGCGAGAAGAAGCTGGTCGGGCTGCTCGTCGGGCTCGTGATGAAGAAGTCGCAGGGCAGGGCCGATCCGAAGCTCGTCAATCAGCTGTTGTCGTCGCGCGCGACCGGATAGAGCGGAATCTCGAGCGTCTCAGCATGACGCAGCGGAGACGAGGGCAGCCCGAAGTGCCGCTCGGCCTCCTCCCGCACGAACGGATCACCGCCGCGTCGCAGGGACGCGCGGCGTAGACGCTTGGCCAGACGCAGGGCCTCGTCGCCGCTCGGATCGAATTGGTATGACTCCGACTGGTCGAGGTGCGCCAGCAGGTCGATGACATAGTTGAACGACCGGGTGAGGTTCACTTCCACCTCGGGTCGAGTCAGTCCCCAGCGACTGTTCTCCGCCATGATGCGGTAGATGCGCTGCCAGCTTTCGCTGTCGGTGACATGCACCATGCCGCGGAACAGGCGGCGATTCGTGCTCGTGCTGAAGATCGTGGGACTCAGGATGTCGTCCAGGTGCGCGTCGGCGCGTGAATGATCCAGCAGGATCACGTCGCGCGCACGTCGCGCGGCCGCATCGCCAAGGTGCGTCTCGAAGCGGCTTTCCCAGTAGCTGTGCCCCACCGTCGATGTGCTGCTGGTGACGGTCAGCTGTCGTGGAACGAAGAAGTTGTGTGCGACGACATCGGCCGCGAGATGCGACAGGTAACCGAGCGCGAATGTCCGCAGCGCCTCATCACGGGCACGCTCGTAGATCTCGAACCCCACCGCCCACGAATGGCAATGCCGGCCCGCCGGCGCGTATTTCTTCGCCATCGACGTGTCGGCGGCGATGCTACCGTAGAGAAAGTCCTGTGGGTACGTGCGGAGCAGGGCGGCCGTACCAGCCGGTAATAATGTCAGCGAGCGAAGAACTGCTTCGCCGAGGTGGATGTGCGTGCCCGGCGTCCACGCAAACAGGTCGCTCGGTGTGAGTGCGATCCAGACCAGCGCCAGCAGCAGTGGCGCGACGACGTCCGATGCCCGGCGGCAGGTCACGCGCGCCCGCGGGGCCGGATCCGCGGACCACCATGCCGTGGCTCCACGCCGTCGCCGGCTGCATCGTCCTGCTCGTCCACGAGTGCGTCGTCCGCGTCCGCCTCATCATCATCATCGAGTTCGTCGTCGAGTTCGTCATCGTCATCGTCGTCGGTCGCGCCGTCGTCCTCGTCGTCGCGATCGTCGTCATCCTCGTCCTCGTCTTCATGCTCATCCCATTCCTCGTCGTACTCATCGTCGTCACGGTCCGTGCCCTCGTCGCGAGCGCCCTCGTCGCGTGCGCCCCATGAACGATCACGGGGAATCACGTCATCCATGTCGTTGTCATCCTCCTCGGTCCGGGTCGAGGCCAACGCCGCCTCGAGTGCGGCGATGCGAGCGATCACGTCGGACTCGTCGAGCAGCGCCGCTCGCTCGCGTGCGCCCATCCCGGATCGCGCGCGTGGAGCGGGATCACTGCGAGATTCCTTGCTGCGGAAAAGATTCGTGACCAACGCGCCCGCGCCGGTCCGCATCCCGCGCATCATGCCGGTGGCTGAGGCGACCGTCGCCTGCGCTTCATCCTGCACCGCATCGAGCATGGCGCCGAACTGGTGCAATCGTGCCTCGCTGGCGTCCAGCGCATCGCGCACGGCATCGTCCACCGCGCCGATCGTGCCGGAAAGGCGTGCGATGTCACCGCGTGCCGATGTCATCACTTCGGAAACCTGACCCGCGATCTGGTTGACGTTTTTCGCGAGCGGGATCAGTTCGTCAGCGAGCCCCTGGAGCCGCCCGCCAAGTCGGTGCTCCGCATGCTTCACAGCTCGCGCCATGCCCAGCAATGCGATCGCGATGCCGAGCAGCAGCACGGTTACGATGATGCTGAGGATGCCCGTCGCCACGCTGTACCATGGGGCAGGCACGTCAACGGGGCGGACGAGCAGCGTATCGGCGACGAACGCGAGTGCAAGGTTCATGTGCATGCCCAAAAGTACCCGTCGGCCGTCAAGCGGCGCACCCCTGCGTCTTGACCTGCTGCCATGAGTCCGGCACCTTCACGCGCTTAACTGACCCGTACGGGAGCGTGTGCATGGCAGGTCTGCGATATGTGGTGGAAGGTGGACATCGGCTCTCGGGAACCATCCGGCCCGCCGGCAACAAGAACGCGGCGCTGCCCATCGTCGCTGCCGCGCTGCTCACGGAGGACGAGGTCACGCTCAAGAACGTGCCGCGCATCCGCGACATCGAGACGCTGGTGCTGCTGCTCCGCTCGGTCGGCGCCGAGGCTGAGTGGATCGCGCCGAATAGTCTGCGCATTTGTGCCCGCGACATTCAACCCGCCACGCTCGATCCCGATCTCTGCGAAAAAATCCGCGCCTCGATCCTGCTCGCCGGTCCCTTGCTCGCACGCTGCGGTCACGTGACCCTTCCGCCGCCAGGCGGCGACGTGATCGGACGCCGACGCCTGGACACGCACTTCTTCGCATTCGAGCAGCTTGGCGCGACGTTCACGTCTGGCGAGCGGTTCACGCTGAGCGCGAAGGAACTCCGCGGTCGCGACATCTTTCTCGATGAGCCAAGTGTCACAGGCACCGAGAACGCCATGTGTGCCGCGGCGTTGGCCAAGGGTACGACGATCTTCCGCAACGCGGCAAGCGAACCGCACGTCCAGGACCTCGCCCATTTCCTCGTCGGCATGGGCGCGATGATCGAGGGCATCGGCACCAACACGCTCACCGTGCATGGCGTCGACAAATTGCATGGCTGCACGCACACCATCGGTCCCGATCACATCGAGGTCGGCAGCTTCATCGGGCTCGCGGCAGTCACGCGGTCCGAACTGCGCATTGCCGATGCCGGCGTCGAGCATCTTCGCTCCATCCTCATGGGCTTTGAGCGCCTTGGCATCACGTGTCGCATCGAGGGCAGCGATCTCGTGGTGCCGGCGGAGCAGGAGCGTCGAATCAAGGACGACCTGGGCGGGCACGTGCCGAAGCTTGAAGACCAGCCGTGGCCTGCATTTCCCGCCGACGTGATGTCGATTGCCATCGTGACGGCCACCCAGTGCGAGGGCCTCATCCTGATGCACGAGAAGATGTTCGAGTCGCGCATGTTCTTCGTCGACAAGCTGATCTCGATGGGCGCGCGTATCGTACTGTGCGATCCGCATCGCGCGCTCGTCTCGGGTCCGTCGCAGTTGCGCGCGGCCACGGTCGAGAGCCCCGACATCCGCGCCGGCATGGCGATGCTGCTTGCGGCACTCTGCGCAAACGGCACGAGCACGATTCAGAACGTCGGCCAGATCGAGCGCGGCTACGAGCGCATCGATGAGCGCCTCAACGCCCTCGGCGCACGCATCACACGTATCGAGGAATGACCCTGCCGGCGCACCTCAGCATTCCCGATTTCGTTGAATGGGGAATGCAGGCCTTCACCACGACTCGTGCCGCGGGCACCTACGGCACGCAGGGCGTGGAGCCGGCGGTCGAGGTGTTTGCGCGCTGGAACACCCTCGTGGCTGGCGTGACTGCTTTGGGCTGCGACCGCTTCGCCAGCGCCTCTCAGGTGCATGGGCAGAAGTTCACGGTGCATGCGCGGGGCTGGTCAGGCTGGCTGCGAACGGATGCCGTCGACGGGCATGCGTGGGCACGGCGCGGCACCGCCGCGGCGGTCACGATCGCCGACTGCGTCCCGGTATTCATCGGACATCCCTCGGGTGCCGGAGCGATTCTGCATTCCGGATGGCGGGGGACGGCCGCGGGAATCACGGAGCAGGCGATCCTTTGGTTTCTCCGCGCCGGATTTGCGCCGCCGAGTCTGCGTATCCACCTTGGCCCGGCGATCTGCGGCAGCTGTTACGAGGTCAGCCCTGACGTGTTCACGCAGCTGACAGGCGCGTCCGTTCCAGGGAACACAACCGTGGACCTGCGGGCCGCGATCGCCGACCGTGCACGTGGGGCAGGGGTGCGCGACATTGCCATCAGCGAGTGGTGCACGCGGTGCTCCAACGACCGGCTGTTTTCGCACCGCGCCGGCGATGCCGGTCGGCAGCTTGGTGTCCTCATCTCGATCGCCTGAGGCAAGTGACGGCGTGCAAGGCGCTTGAATGGACCTGTCCAAGCGGTTATGATCTCAAAAGCAATTCGGTACTACACTGTGAAAGTGTGGGGGCCTCCCCGCACTTTTTTGTTTCTGTAAGAATGCGTGCGAGAGGTCTGGAACGTGGCGGCACCCATTGCAGCAGCTGTGCAGCAGGTGGTCGATTCGGCGGTGACTGAGGCGGGCTTCGAGCTCTTCTCGCTCACTGGCGGCGGTACTCGTAACCGGCCATTGCTCGAGGTGCGTATCGACCGTCCGGACGGTGCGAAGATCATGATCGAAGATTGCGCGGCAGTCTCACGCGCTATCGAGGCGGTGCTCGACGGCAGTGGTCTGGTCGTGGAATCGTATAGGCTGGAAGTGTCGTCTCCGGGCATGGATCGCCCGCTGCGTCACGCTGCCGACTGGCGTCGGTTCGCTGGGCGCCGTGTGGCAGTCACGAGCGGTGCGCTGGTCGGAAGCAGGGTGGAAGGTGTGCTGCTCGGCATCGATGAGAACGCGGACGTCGACACGGGCGTGGTGCAGGACGACCAGGGAACGGAACATCGGGTGGCACTCGCCGACGTGAAAACCGCGCGGCTGGTTGTCATCTGGAATCGATAGAAGGAACAGGGATCGATGGATATTTTGAACGCAATCAAGGAACTCACCAACTCCAAGCAGATGGATCGCGAGGAGTTGCGTGCGCTGTTGCAGGACGGCATTCTGGCGGCGCTCGGTCGGAAGTATGGGCCGACGGTCGATGCGGAGGTCGAGATCGACGAGACGAAGGGAGAGATTCGCATCGTGCGCTTACGTACGGTGTCGGCTGAAGTCACGGATCCGGTGCGCGAAGTGACGCTCGAGGAAGCGCGCTTCCTGGACGAGAGCTTCGAGGTCGGCGACGTGATGGAAACGCCGATCGAATTTGCTGAGTTCGGCCGGACCGCCGTGCAAGCTGCTAAGCAACGCATTCTTCAGCGTGTGCGCGAAGGCGAGCGCACGAAGATCAAGGATGAGTTTTCGGGTCGCGTCGGTGATCTTTTTTCGGGCGAAGTGCAGCAGATCGAGCGCGGCAAGCTGGTGCTCATGCTGAATCGTCATCGCGAGGCCGAAGCCATCATCCCCTATCGCGAACAGAATCATCGCGAGCATTACCATCAGGGCGAGACCATTCGTGCCGTGCTGAAGAAGGTCGAAGACACGCCGAAGGGACCGCGCCTTGTTTTCAGTCGCTCCGATCCATTGTTCGTGCAGGCGCTCTTCAAGCTGGAAGTGCCCGAGATTCAGCAAGCGGTCGTCGAGATTCGTGCAGCGGCGCGTGAAGTCGGAAGCCGCACGAAGATCGCGGTCTTCTCGCGTGACGATGCCATTGATCCGGTCGGCGCATGCGTTGGCCTCAAGGGTGCCCGCGTGCAGGCCGTCGTGAACGAACTAGGTGGTGAGCGTATCGACATCGTGCCGTGGTCTGCCGATCCTGAGCGCTTCGCCAAGCTTGCGCTCGCGCCGGCCAAGGTGGCGCGTGTGTTCAGCGATCCGGGCACGAAGACGATTCAGGCCGTCGTCGACGAAGATCAGCTCTCGCTGGCCATCGGTCGCAGTGGCCAGAACGTCCGCTTGGCGTCGGAACTGACCGGCTGGAAAATCGACCTGTATTCGAGCCGCGAGTGGGTGGAGCGGACCGAAGGTGGGCCGGGCTTCGCGCCACTGCCGGAAGAGCCGGTCGCCGACGTGCCGCTCTCGGCCCTCGAAGGACTGTCGATGGGCACCGTCGCCGTGCTGGAGGCAGGCGGGTACCGTACGCTTAACGATATCATTGATCTCGAACGCGGCGATTTCCTCAAGCTGCCGGGTATTGCGCCAGCCGAGGCGGATCGCATCATGGGTATCTTGGACGAGCTGACGATTGATGATGCCAGCGAGGAAGGCGGCACGCCGAACGGAGTCGGCGCCTGAGCGAGTCGGCCGGGGCACGCAAGCTCGCCGCGTTGCTCGGGCTCGGGTTTCGTGGTCGGCTGGTCGTGGTTGGAGTGGAACAAGTGCGCGTCGAGGCGAAGAAGGGCACGCTCAAGCTTGCCGTCGTCGCTCACGATGTGTCGCGGCACAGCCGCGACAAAGTGATTCCGCTCCTGAAGGCGAAGGGAATCGACATCATTGAGGTGTTGTCGGCGGACGAGTTGGGCGCAGCCTGCGGGCGTGATCAGACCGCAGCACTGGGGATTACCGATGCGGGGTTGGCGCGGGGCGTTCGAGCCATCGGGCTCGACACCGGGCGCTCGGAGTGACTTTCGGAGGCTGGGTTTGAGCAAGTTGCGCGACATGGATATGGCCGGTGAGTTCGAGATCAACGTGGACGAGGTGATCGCCATGTTGCGTTCGATGGATGTGCCGGTGCTGAGCCCGCAAAGCGGGCTGACCGACGATCAGGTGTCACGGATTCGGGCACGGTGGGAGCGTGAAAAGCGCGTTCGCCTCGCCAAGGCCAACGCACCCGCTCCTGCGGCTGCGCGCCGCCGCAAGGGCGCTGCGCCAGCCGCGGAACCCGTCGTGGCTCCTCCGGTCGCGGCCGCCGAGCCCGCCGAGTCCGACGCTGGTGCGCCGGCTGTCCGGCGGCGCAAAGCGTCCGATGTCGCGGCCCAGCAGGCCATTCACGATGCGGCCGCGCAGGCCGAGACCGACGCAGCCGCTGTGATCGAAGCGGCGCGTGCTGCCGCGATTGCCGCTGCCGCGCCGCCTCCTCCGCCCGTGTACGTTGCACCGCCAACGCCTGCCGATGGCAACAAGGCTGATGCTGCGGGTGGACCTGTTGCAATCATGCCGGAGCCGGGGCTCGTGCCTGCTGCTGTCGTCGAGCCGGTGATCATCCGGCCCGAAACCGTGTCGCCCGCGACGCTGCCGCCGCAGTCCATGCCCAAGCCGTACGCAAGCGCTTCGCCGACGACTCAGCAGAACGTCACGAGCGGCCCGCCGGGTAATGCCCGACCGCCGCTTCGTCCGGCCTCGGCCGGGCTACCGGATCGTCCTCGCGCAGCCGGTGCCGGTCTGCCGCCGCGTGGCCGTCCGGGTCAGAGCGGTGGGAGCTTCAACGGCCCGCGTCCAGTGGCTTCCGCAACGCCGTCATTCGGCGCTCCTGCGGCGCGTCCGCCGGGCGGTGGTCCGCCGCGTCCCGCTGGTGCGCCTGGAGCCGGGAGCACCGCTCCGCGTGCCGGCGGCGATCCACGCCGCGGTGGTGGCAAAAAGGGTAAGCGTGGTTCGGTTGATCAGGCTGCGGTCGACGCGAACATCTCGAAGACGATGAGTGCATTGCGCGGCCCCGCACGTCGTGGCCGTCGCTTCGATGATTCCGCGTCTCGCGAGGAACTCGAGGCTTTCCGCGCGGCCGCCGCCGAGCGTGAGCGCACGACAGTGCGCGTGAACGAGTTCATCACGGTTTCGGAACTGGCGCAGATCCTCAAGGTTGCCGCCACGGAAATCGTCGGGTTCGCGTTCAAGCATCTTGGATTGATGGTCACCATCAACCAGCGTCTCGATTTCGACCAGATCGAACTGATCGCCGGCGAGTTCGGATTTCAGGCCGTCAAGGAAGAGGAGTATCAGGTCGAGGAAGAAGGCGACAAGATCGTCGATGCCGCCGAGGACCTCGTGTCGCGTCCGCCGGTCGTCACGATCATGGGTCATGTCGACCACGGCAAGACGTCGCTGCTCGACTACATCCGCAAGGCGAACGTGGTCGCTGGCGAAGCCGGCGGCATCACGCAGCACATCGGCGCATATCACGTCACGCTCGCCGGTGGCAAGACCATCACGTTCCTCGACACGCCGGGACACGAGGCCTTCACGGCCATGCGTGCACGCGGTGCGCAGGTGACCGACATCGTCGTACTGGTCGTCGCAGCCGATGACAAGGTGATGCCGCAGACCATCGAGGCGATCTCGCATGCGAAGAACGCCGGTGTGCCGCTCGTGGTCGCAATCAACAAGATCGATGCGCCGGGTGCCGATGCCGCGAAGGTCCGTCAGGACCTGTTGCAGCAGAACGTCATCCTCGAGGATTTCGGCGGTGCGGTCTTGGCCAGCGACATCTCCGCGAAGAAGGGTACGAACGTTGAGCAGCTGCTCGATCAGATCCTGCTGCAGGCGGAAATTCTCGACCTGAAAGCCAATCCGGCACGTCGTGCGCAGGGTGCCGTGGTCGAGGCGCAGCTCGATCAGGGCAAGGGTCCGGTGGCGACGGTGCTGATCCAGAACGGGACGGTGAAGGTTGGCGATGACTTCATCTGCGGTGTCTTCTCCGGTCGTGTGCGTGCGCTGCTCGACGAGCGTGGCAAGGTCGTGAAGTCGGCGGGTCCGGCCCTTCCGGTGCAGGTGCTCGGTATGACCGGCGTGCCCATGGCTGGCGACCAGTTCGTCGTCGTCGAAGATGCATCGGAAGCGCGTGAGATCGCGCAGCGTCGCGAACGTCTCGAGCGCGAGGCGCGAAGCCGACGGACCAGCAAGTCGTCGGTATCGCTGGCGGACTTCATGGCCGCTGCGAATTCGGGCGAGAAGCGCACGCTCAAGATGCTCATCAAGGCCGACCAGGGTGGACCGGCCGAGGCACTGGCCGATGCGCTTCAGCAGCTCTCGAACGCCGAGGTGCAGGTCGAGGTCATTCAGCGTGGTGTCGGCGCGATCTCGGAGAGCGACATCCTGCTCGCCAAGGCTGCCGGCGCGATCATCATCGGCTTCCATGTGCGCCCCGACAACAAGGCGCGCTCGGCAGCAGAACGCGAAGGCGTGGACATCAAGCTGTATCGCATCATCTACGAGGCCGTCTCCGACGTGAAGTCCGCGCTTGAAGGCATGCTTCGTCCGGAACAGCGCGAAGTCATCTTCGGCGAGGCCGAGGTGCGCGAGGTGTTCCGTGTCCCGAAGCTCGGCGCGATTGCCGGCTGCATGGTTCGCAGCGGCATGATGAACCGACAGGGCAAGATGCGCGTCATCCGCGACGGTGTGGAAGTGTACGAGGGAAGCATCTCCTCGCTGCGTCGCTTCAAGGACGACGTGAAGGAAGTGAAGGAAGGCTACGAGTGTGGTATCGCCATCGAGAACTTCAATGACATCAAGGTCGGCGACGTGCTCGAATGCTTCCGCACCGAGGAAATCGCGCGCACGCTCTGAGGCGCTTGATTCTTACCGTGGCCCCCTCGGTGCATCTGCACTGTGGGGGCCACTGCGTGAGGGACCCGGCAGATCCGGCCCGCTGCGCACTGGAGATACTGATGGCCGGAAACGAACGTCGCCCGGATCGGGTGGCCGCTGCAATACGGGAAGAAGTCGCGCGCGTGTTGTCGCGTGACGTGCAGGACCCGCGCATCACTGGCGCCTTCGTGACGGTGACCAGCGTCGAGGTGTCACGTGACCTGCGCACCGCGAAGATCTTCGTCAGTATTCTCGGCGATGAGGACGCGAAGCGCCTGGCGCGCGAGGGGCTGCACGACCTCGCACCGCAGCTGCGTGGCCCGGTCGGTCGTGCGCTGCGGCTCCGTGCCGCACCTGAGATCTTCTTCAAGGTTGACGAAAGCATCGCGTACGCAGCGCGCATCGAGACCCTGCTTGCTCAGATCAAGACGTCCGAGACCAGCGACGGCGTGGCTGAGACATCTGGCGAGACTCCTGTCGCTGGCGACGATGACGACCGCGGCGACTGACGGACTGCTCCTGCTCGACAAGTCGGCCGGCATCTCGTCACATGATGCTGTGCTGGCGGCACGTCGTGCGCTGCACGAGAAGCGGATCGGTCACGCGGGTACGCTCGATCCGTTCGCGACCGGCTTGCTCGTGCTGCTCACCGGCCGCGCGACGCGACTTCTGCCGTACATCCCCGGTGAGCCGAAGGTGTACGAAGCCACGATCCAGTTCGGACGCGAAACCGACACCGAAGATTTGCTCGGTATCGTGATTCGTGAGGCGCCACCGCCGAAGGAGTGTGCGGTGCTGGCCGCACTGCCGTCGCTCACCGGCGTGATCTCGCAGGTACCGCCGGCATTCTCCGCCAAGCGCGTGAATGGCCAGCGTGCGTACGAGGCTGCGCGCGCCGGCGTGATGCTGGAGCTCAAGCCGGTGAACATCACGGTGCATTCCTGGGAGCTGCTCGCGTGGCATGGCGACTCGTGCGACGTGCGCATCGTCTGCGGCGGCGGCACCTATGTGCGCTCGCTCGCGCGTGATTTGGCACGGTCGGTGAGCAGTGCGGCGCACCTCACCGCGCTGCGGCGCGTCGCCGCCGGTGCGTTCCATGTGAATGCGGCGCAACCGGTGCTCGCACTGCGCGACGAAGCGCCCCGACTCCGCTCACCGCTCGACGCGCTGCCGCACATGCCGCATGTCGCGCTCACCAACGACGAGGTGCACCGCATTCGCCGTGGTTTGGACATCGCCGTCACCGACGAGCCGCTGGAGCGCACATCGCACGTCGCTCTCGTCGCGGCAGAACATGGCGGGCTCATTGCGCTTGGCGAGCGCGTGGGAGACCGCTGGCAGCCGCGCGTCGTCATGCGCGATGCCTGACCCGCGCTCGGTCTCTGCGCTCCCACCGAACGTGGAGCGCACCGCGGTCACCGTTGGGACATTTGACGGCGTGCACCTTGGTCACCTTGACGTGCTGCTGCGGCTCGTGGCTCGGGCACGCGCGCACCAGATGGCCAGTGTCCTGGTGACGTTCGCGCCGCATCCGAACGAGGTTGTGCGGCCGAGTGCCGTGCCGATGCTCCTGACGCCCGGCATGGAGAAATTCGAGGCGCTGGCGACCATCGGTATCGACTACTGCGCCGTCCTGCCGTTTACGCGCGACCTCGCGGCGTTGACCGCCGCGGAATTCGTGCGGCGCGTGCTGCGCCCCCGCTTCCGCATGGAGGCGCTGACGATCGGGCACGATCACGGGTTCGGGCGCGACAGGGCGGGGGGGCGCGAGCAGTTGATGGCGCTCGGCGTCTCCGAGGCCTTCGCCGTCGAGCAGGTGGAGCGCGTCAGTCTCGCCGACGGAACGGTGGTGTCGTCGTCCGGCATCCGCGTCGCAATCGCGAACGGCGATCTCGAGACGGCACGCCGTTCCCTCGGCCGTCGATACTCACTCTCGGGCGTCGTTTTGCGCGGCGACCAGCGCGGTCGCACCATCGGTTTCCCGACCATCAATCTCGGCGCCCCCCCATCGCGCAAGCTGCTGCCGCCGGCCGGTGTGTACGCCGCGGTCGTGCAGACGCCCCGTGGGCCGTACGGCGCGATGATGAACCTCGGCGCACGGCCGACCGTTGCCGATGCCCGCCAGACCGTCGAGGCGCACCTGTTCGATTTCAGCGAAGATCTGTACGGAGCCGATGTCCGCATCGATCTCGTCGCGCCGCTGCGGGCCATCCGACGGTTCAGCGACCTGCCGGAACTGAGGGCGCAGCTTGCCATCGACGAGATAGCAGCCCGGACTGCGTTGACCAGCTTCGGCTGAACCGGCTACCTTGTACGGCTAATCCATACATCGAACGCCTCCCCTTCATCCACTGCAGGGCATGAACAGTCTGCGGTCCCGCCTCCTGCTGATTGCCGCCGCCATCGGGCTCTCGGTTTTCGCACTCTTCCCGCGCAACACTGCTGTGCGCGAGAAAGCGCCCGACGGCTCGTTCGTCGACACCACCAAGCGCCTTTGGCCTCTCAAGTACGGTCTCGACCTGCAGGGCGGCATGCACGTCGCCCTCGAGATCGACGAGAGCAAGGGTGCCGTCGCCGACAAGAAGGACGCCCTCAGCCGCGCGCTGACGACCGTCCGCAACCGCATCGACCAGTTCGGCGTGTCCGAGCCTGTCGTGCAGCTGGTCGGCGATGAGCGCATCATCGTGGAGCTGCCGGGCATCGACGACCAGCAGCGCGCGTTGAAACTACTGGAGGCGTCGGCGTTCCTGCAGTTCCAGATCACCGACAAGACCAACGCGCTCGAGAAGTCGCTGCCACGGATGGATGCGGCGGTGCGCAGTCGCGGTCTGGATGTCGCAGCCTCCGCGCCAGGCGTCGCGAAGGGTCCGTCTGCTGCTGCGCCGCTCAGCGGGCTGCTCAGCGGCGACACCTCGAAGAAGGCCGGTGCGACCTCGGCAAAGACCGGGTCTGATTCGGCGAAGTCCGCTGTCGCGCCCGAAACGGTGGCAAAGGACGCGAACGGCGCCTTCACACGTGCCATCCAGCCGGGCCAGTTCCCGGGCCAGTACTTCGTCAAGGAAGCCGACGTGATTCGGCTGCAGCGCCTGCTCGCCGACACGGCCGTCGTCGCTGCGGTCGCGCCGGGCAAGGTCATTCGATTCGGCAGTGACACGGTTGCCGGTGCGCCGGGACAGGGCGCGTACCGTGAATTGTACGTGTTGGACAGTCGTCCGATCATCACGGGTGAGTACCTCACCAACGCGAAGCCGAACAACAACCAGCTCGAGGGTGGTTTCATCGTCGAATTCGAGTTCAACGCGGAAGGTGGTCGCATCTTCCGTCGTGAAACCGGCAAGCATGTGCGCGACAACATGGCCGTCGTCCTCGACGATCGTGTCGTGACTGCGCCGACGATCAACAGCGCCATCGGCCGAAACGGCCAGATCACGCTCGGTGGTGGCTCGCTGCAGGATGCGCAGGATCTTGCGCTCGTGCTGCGCGCTGGCGCGCTGCCGGTGCCGCTCAAAGTGGCCGAGATCCGTAACATCGGTGCAAGCCTCGGACAGGATTCGATCGACAAGGGCAAGCTGGCGTTCGGTATTGCCATCATGATGGTGGTCATAATCATGGTCGGCTATTACCGCTTCAGCGGAGCCGTCGCCTGCGCGGCGTTGGCGCTCTACATCTTCTTCACGTTGGCCGTGCTCGCCGGTTTCGGCGCCACGCTGACTCTGCCTGGCCTCGCCGGTCTCGTCCTCGGCGTCGGCATCGCGGTCGATGCGAACGTGTTGATCTTCGAGCGCATTCGCGAGGAGATGGATCGCGGCAAGTCGGCGCGCCTCTCCATCGATGAAGGATTCAAGCACGCCTTGAGCGCGATCGTCGATACCAGCGTCGCGACGATCCTCTCCGGCGCAGTGCTGTATCAGTACGGCACGGGACCAGTGCGCGGCTTCGCCGTCACGCTGGTGGTCGGCGTCGCCGCCTCGTTGTTCACGGCCCTCTTCGTGACGCGAACCCTTCTCCTCCTCTGGCTCGACCGCACCGGCGGCACGAAGCCCCTGAGTATCTGGTGCTGCGAATCTTTCACAACACCAAGTACGACTTTATCAAGTGGTGGAAGGTCGCAGCCATCGCGACTCTCGCCTTCATGGGCATCGGCTTCGCATCGTTCGCGGTCACCGGTGGCATCAATTACTCCGTGGAGTTCACCGGCGGCACACTGGTGCAGCTGAAGTTCAAGCAACCGACCGATGCGTCCAGGATCCGTGCCGCGCTCGACGGCGCAGGCATCAAGGGCGCGGAAGTGCAGCAATACGGTGGGGCCGACGAATACACCATCCGCGCGCAGGACAAGGAACTGGTCGCGTCTCAGGCAGCCGGTGCCGTCAAGGTGGAGGACGACATCCGTGCGGCGCTGTCGAAGACGCTCGGGGCCGACACCTACACCGTCGCACGCACCGAGTCGATCGGCCCGAAGGTTGGTGAAGAGCTGAGCCGGCGCGCTGTCCTGGCCATGGTACTCGTGTCGCTCGCCACGCTGATCTATCTCGCCTTCCGCTTCGAGTGGCGCTTCGGTGTGGCGGCCGTCGTCGCGACATTGCACGACACGATCATCACGCTGGCGTTCATCAAGTTGCTGCACCTCGAAGTGTCGCTGACGGTCGTCGCCGCCATCCTGACGCTGCTCGGCTACTCCATGAACGACACGATCATCATTTTCGATCGTGTGCGCGAGAACCTGAAGACCTCGGGCCGCACCACATTGCACGACGTGTTGAACCGGTCGATCAACGACACGCTGCCCCGTTCGATCATGACACACGCCACCACATTCGCGGCGTCGCTCGCGCTCCTGCTTTTCGCGGGCGAGGTGATCCGGCCGTTCGCATGGGTCATGACGTTCGGCATCTTCGTCGCCACGTTCAGCTCCATCTACGTCGCTGGCCCGGTGCTGCTCTGGATCGAGCGCAAGTTTCCCCGCCGCGCTACATCGGGTGCTGCGGCACGTGTTGCGGACGCAAAGCTGAAGCCCGCTGGTGAGGCGCTCAGGCGGTGAGCCTGCGTTCCCGTAGGTTGGTTCGACGGACCGTCGCCTTGCGCGGCGGTTTTGTCGTTGCGGGGGTCACGCATGCTGATTGACAGTCACGCGCACCTCGCGGGCGAGAAATTCGATGCGGACAGGCCAGTCATGCTGCAGCGCGCCTGGGAGGCGGGCGTGACGCACGTCGTGGTCATCGGTGAGACGACGACTGCGGCGCGCGACCTCGCGCGCAGCGATCCGTCACGACTCTTCTTCACGGCGGGCGTGCACCCGCACGACGCGGACACGTTCGATGCGCCGCGCGACATGCCACTGCTGCGTGCGCTCGTTGCCGATGGCGCAGTCGCAATCGGTGAATGCGGCCTCGATTACCACTACGACCACAGCCCGCG
>JACMPK010000101.1 GCA_014377535.1 Gemmatimonadaceae bacterium | reverse complement strand
GTGATCGGCGGCATCTCGCAGACTGCCTGCTACAAGGGCTATCGCTTCGACATCGGCGGCCACCGGTTCTTCACCAAGATCACGCCTGTCCAGGCGCTCTGGGATGAACTGCTCGGCAATGAGTTCATCGATGTGCCTCGACTGTCGCGCATTCACTACGATGGTCGCTTCTTCGATTATCCGCTGCAGGCGTGGAACGCGCTGTCGGGGCTGGGCCTGATCAACACGGCGCGCATCCTGCTGAGCTATTTCGAGGCGAAGCTCCGTCCGTCACCGGTTGAGGAGACGTTCGAGCAGTGGGTCGTGAACCGCTTCGGCCGACGACTGTACGAGATCTTCTTCAAGACGTACACCGAGAAAGTCTGGGGCCTGCCGTGCCACGAGATCAGCGCCGAGTGGGCGGCGCAGCGCATTCAGGGTCTTTCGCTCACGCGCGCAATCCTGACGGCCACTTCGCTGCAGCGGCGCAATGATGACATCAAGTCGTTGATTCACACCTTCAAGTATCCGCGTCTCGGACCGGGACAGATGTGGGAAGCCGCACGCGACCGTGTCGTGGCACTGGGCGGCGAGGTCCGTATGCAGCATCGTATGGTGACCATCGAGATGACCGATGGCAGCGCGTCCGCCGTAATCTGCGAAGCCGACGGGCATGAGGTACGGATCGAGGCTGACCATGTGATCTCGACGACCGATGTCCGCGCACTGGTCCGTTCGTTGCGGGCGCATGCCAGTCCTGCGGTGCAGTCGGCGGGTGACGCGCTGCGGTACCGCGATTTCCTCGTGGTTGCGCTGATGCTCGATCGCGTCGACCTGTTTCCCGACAACTGGATCTACGTACACACGCCGGGCGTGAAGGTCGGCCGCATCCAGAACTTCAACAACTGGAGCAACGACATGGTCCCACCGGGAGGCGGGACCTGCGTCGGTATGGAGTACTTCTGTTTCGAGGGCGACGGCCTGTGGGAATCCAGCGACGCAGCGCTGCAGCAACTCGCGACGACCGAGCTCGAGACACTCGGCCTCGCCGATGCTGCGGACATCACCGATGGCACGGTGGTCAGGATGCGGAAGGCCTACCCGATTTATGATGCGCATTACCGCGGCCACCTGGATCAGGTGCGAGCCTGCATCGACCGCATCCCGAACCTGCACACCATTGGCAGGAACGGGATGCACAAGTACAACAATCAGGACCACTCCATGTACACAGCCATGCTGACAGTGGACAACATGCTGGGGCTGGCGACGCACGACATCTGGGCGGTGAACACCGACTTCGAGTATCACGAGGAGCAGCGCACGCCGCCGTCGAGCGTTGCCGTGGGTCATGGGAGCAGCCGTGCCACCGGGCGCTGACGCACTCGCGTTGAGCGTGATCGTGCCAGCGTATCGCAGCGAGGCGACCCTGCGCCGCTGCCTGCATGCGATTCGTGCCAGCGAACTGCCAGGTGTAACGTGGGAGCTGATCGTCGTGGACGACGGCAGTGACGATGGTACGTGCGATGTGGCGGGGAGAGTGGCTGATCGCCTCGTGCAGATCGCGGATGGCCCCCGCGGGCCAGCGCATGCGCGCAATGCGGGTGCTGCCGTGGCGGGCGGCAACATTCTGGTCTTCGTCGACGCGGATGTCGTTCTCGCGGCGGACGCGCTTCATCGCATGGCGGCCCACCTCATTGCAGGCAGCGGCACGAGTGCCGTGTTCGGCGCCTACGACGACAGACCGGACGATCCGGGGTTCGTGTCGCAGTACCGGAACCT
>JACMPK010000100.1 GCA_014377535.1 Gemmatimonadaceae bacterium | reverse complement strand
TCGTGCAGGACCGCGAGCACCTGCGCGCATTCGGGCGCCGTGAGGGCGCGTGCCGGTGCCCGCCGTCGGGGCGTGACCGTCGCGCGCTGCGCGCGATCTCGCGCCCGATAGCAGGTCGCGGGGGCCACGCCGAGCGCGTGGCAGAGCGCGCGGCGCTGGCCGTGGGCGGCGGGACTCGTGAGCGTCGTCATCAGCGCGGCTCGCGCGATGCGTCGAGCGGGGGCAGTGTCAGGCCGATGAGTTGCGAGAACTTTTTTTGGGCGTCGACAATTAATTCCGCGCGGTCCGCGCGCCGCGTGGCTTGGGCCAGCGCGCGCTCCAACTCGGCGACGCGCGGTGTTAATGGATTGGGCGCGGTCGGTGCCGGACCACGTCGCGGTGTGCGGGCCTCGCCCTGCCGGTCGGCGGCGCGCCACGCGGCCAGGTGCGAGGAATACAAACCTTCGCGGCGCAGCAGGGCGCCAATCGCACCGGGCTGTGTACACGCCGCCGCGGCGTCGAGAATCTGGCGCTTGTACGCCGCCGTGAACCGGCGGCGGGTACGGGTCGGGGACACCCCAACATCAGGATTCAGCACGAGCGCAGGAGCAGGAGACACGAGCACATCCTCCATCCCCCACGTACACTAAAGTACGGGAAGATCGGTGTCTCACTCATATTGGCAGAGAGGGAATCGCCAAACTGTCCTGCTCTCATACGTCACACCCGGCCGCAGGATCGTGCTCGGAAACTGGAGCTGGTTCGATGCGTCGGGGAACGCCTGCGTTTCGAGCGCTATCCCGCCAAAGCTCGGATAGCGAATACCGCGCTTGCCGGGGCGGAGCCGTTTTTCCGACCGGATTCCTTAGGATCGGTATCTTTGCGGCTACGGACTCTCAGAGCATTCCATCGATTGCTTGTCCAGATTCGTCTGCACAACTGCTACGATAGTTCGACAGTGTGGTTCGCGCATCTGACGCAGGTTGCTGTTGATAATGCGACCGGCGGTCAGCGAGCAGGAGTAAGTTTTGGTTAGGTCGTATTGCAGCAGAACCTAGTTTCGTTAGGACGCTCGGCTCGGCAAAGCTCGTTCCTACGGGGGTCATATGCAGCGAATCGTTGCGCAGCGGGTGTTCGTTGTCGCTTTCGCTTGCGCTACTGTCGGTCGCGCGGTGTTCGCGCAGTCGCTCGGAGGCGTACCAGCGAACACGCGCATTCGCGTGGAGACCGCAAACGGGAACCTAGAAACCGGCCGCGTGGTGACAATGCGCTGCGACTCGATTTGGCTTCAGGTTGACCGCGTGGACTCGGTTGCTGCGTATCCCATTACCGAACTGCGTGCATACGCTGTCAGTCTGGGGACACCCCGCGGGCATGGAGCGCGTCGAGGCGCACTGATCAGTGGCGCGCTCGGTCTTGTGGCCGTGGGACTCTCCCTGCACGCTGATCTGACCACACGCGATGACATCATGATTCCGGGTACGCTGTTCGTCGCGCCAGCTGCTCTGCTCTTTGCGCTGGTCGGCACGGGGCTCGGCGCCGTGCTTGTGGAAGAGCGTTGGGCGACGACGCAATCAGTGCGAGTCGGCCTTGTTCCGGGCGGTGGTGGCCGCCTCGCCTTTGCGTATCGTGTCATGTTTTAACGCCTGCCTCTGCTCGCAGTCGGGTAGCGCGCTAACGCGCGTTGCTGCTGACGTTACGACCGATTGTCGCTGTGCAGGAGCAGCATAGGCGCCGTCGCAATGCAGCAGAACGCCGTTTCGTCAGACCGCTCAGCCAGCAACGGAAGCATATGCAGCACTTCACTCCGGTTGCTATGCAACCTGTTGTTGTCTGTATCGCCGCACTGGCCATTGTTCTCGCGCCACGGTGCGCAGATGCACAGCGAGTTATCGCTCCGTTCTTGCAGGCACCGAATCGCACCACCGTTGCAGTCTGGCCGGTGAATACGCAAGCGCAGCCCGCGCCTCCGTCGCTGCTATCAGTGGCGCGCAATGCCGGACCAGTCTCCGTCACACACGGCAGTGAGCCATGTCGAGGTAACCGCCGCGCGGTTGTGCACCGCGGATTGCTTTGGGGCGCAGTCCTCGGTGGAATCATTGGATATGCGGCGGGGCGCAAGGAAGAATATGGTGGGGCTGCTGTGGGGATGATCAGCGGTGCGGTGATCGGAGCGCCACTCGGCATGGTTATCGGCCTTCTCGCGGCGCCGTGTAAAGCCGATCTATGAGGCGACAAGGTCTGGGCGCAGGTGAACGGTCGGGAACATGATTGACACTTTGGTCCGGCAACATGCTTTCCACGTGGGTCAGCTCTGGATGATCTAATCGCGTTCGTCCAGCGTGGCCAGCAGGACCGTATGGAAGTAGATCGCCCACAACCCGTCGTCGATTTCCTCCATACTGCGAAACGTGCGCTCGAAGATCGGCTTGGCCAGTTCGCACGTGGTGGAGCGCAATCCATGACACGTCAGCAGGAACCGTGAGGTGAGATCGGCGACGGTGAGCGGGTAGCAGTACACGTGATCGCCCGCCGGGAACTGGCCTTTGAAATCGGCGGTCCACAGATCGTTGGGCGCGTCCGCCACGGCGGGAATCACGCCAGGATGCGTGGTCGGTCGCCGCACCCGTCGGCGCTGCACGAGCCCACGCCGCGCGAGTCGACGGGCGACCGTACTGGGGGCGGTCCAGTCGCGAACGCGTAGAGGTGTGGTCTTGAGCACCGTCAGCAGCTTGCGGATGCCACAGAACGCATGCGCGACACGCTCGGCTACGAGCAGCTCGGTCATGGACGTCGAGAGCGTGTGCGGGCACGTAGAGGCGCACGGCTCCGGTCGGCGAGCCCACGCCGGCCCTCCTCCGCATAGCGCGCGATCCATTTGTAGTCATTAGGGACAATCACGCCGTACCGGGCGCAGACGTCGGCCATCGTGAAGCCGTCACTGAGGACGTCCTGCACGAATTTCAGCCGTTCGATCATGGAGTCCGTCTTCAACCAGAGCATCGCGATGTCGCGCAAAGGCGTGTCGCCGTGCAGTGTAGAAGGAGTGTAATCCATGTTGCCGGGGCGATCCGCGAGGTATCCGAGTCACGCTGACGCACGGCATCACGGGCGGCGCAGTCGTTCCGCGCAGCGTCGACGCGAAACGCCGGCGCCGCGCACGTTGATCCTGCCTCGTCGAGCCATGCCCGTTCCTGTGGAAGCTCCATGCGGGTCTGCATCGACGTCCGCACCTTGTTGGAACGCCGGACGATCACGAATGGCACGCGCTGCACCCCTGCAACCTCGCGACAGGATCGGAGACGGTACGCCGGCAGCCTCGCCCCATCAACCGCCGATCATACGGCCGAGAGCGACGCCATGTCGATCACGTAACGGTACCGCACCTCTCCCGACGACATCTTCTCGTACGCCTCGTTCACCTGCTCGATCGGAATGATCTCGATGTCGGGCGTGATGCCATGCTCGGCGCAGAACTCCAGCACTTCGACCGTCTCGGTGATACTGCCGATCAGCGAACCGGTCACCGTGCGCCGGTGAAACGCCACTTCCTGATTGTTTACCGGCTCGAGCGGCTCAAGCGCGCCGACCACACAGAGCACCCCGCCCTTCTTGAGCAGCATGACGAACGGGTTGACGTCATGCCTCTGCGGGATGGTCGACAGGATGAAGTCGAAGCCACGTTCGAGCGACTTCAGGCGGTCGGTGTCGGCTTCATGTACCGCGTCCAGACCAGCCGCGACCAGCTCCGCGACCTTTGCTGTGCTGCTGGTGAAGATCGTGACATCAGCGCCGAGTGCCTTCGCCAGCTTCGCGGCCATGTGTCCAAGCCCGCCATGGCCCACCACACCGACCCGATGCCCCTCTCCGACACCCCACTCCTTCATTGGTGAGTAGGTCGTGACACCGGCACACAGGATCGGTGCGGCGGCAGCCGGCGGCAGTGCTGCGGGAATCGGGATGACGAAATCCTCGTTCACCACCAGCACGGAGGAATAGCCGCCGAACGTATTGTCGCGGCCGTACATGTTTTCGCCCGTCTGCGCCTTCGCCTTCGGAATCATCGGTCCATTGTACGTGGCGAGCCAGCTGTTCGGGCCTTCGCAGTAATTCTCCTCGCCGTTCTGGCACGGATCACAACTGCGGCAACTGTCGACCATGCACCCCACGCCAACGATGTCACCAACGGTGAACGCCGTGACGGCAGCCCCAACGCGAGACACGCGGCCAACGGCCTCGTGCCCCGGCATGCAGGGATAGACGGTGTTTGCCCATTCGTTCTTGACCTGGTGCACATCCGAATGACATACGCCACAAAACATGACATCGATGACTACGTCGTGCTCACCGGGCTCGTCCCGCTGAAATTCGTGGCGTTCCAGACTGCTGTCCAAGTTCTTCGCGGCGAAGCCGACGGCGTCGATCATGTGCAGGATCCCTGTGCGAGTGTGGTAAACCGGCGCTTCGTGATACGTGCGTGTCCTGTGCCGACTGAGACACGCCACGACCCGTTCAAGTCGCATGCCGTGGCTTGACACACATCACACCGCTGTGACGATTGAAACGCACGATTTGACGGCATCGATAGCCGCAATGCCAAACTGATCACACCAAGCGTGCTGGAGGTCTGGTCGGCCGCAAGGTGAGCAGCAGCCGGTTTCGTTCGCTCGCAGCTGTCACAAAAGTCAAAAATGCGCAGCGTGCTCTGCCGTGAAGTCTGGATTCCATCGCCTCTCTGTACGCACCATCAAGTTGCGGATCGTCAACAGCTTTCGAAGGCCGCGGGTGGTAAGTCGGCCGACGTGCCGCGTACGATCAAGAAGGCATGACGCGCCAAGTGAAGGTCATGCCGGAAACCAACGTGCTGGTGTCAGGGATTCCCGCTGATGGCGTGACCAACCATACTTTGACAGCATGGAGCACGGGTCTGATTCGCGTCGTCACGTCGCCGCCGATTCTGGAAGAGTACCGACGGGTTGAGCGTGAACGCAGCAAAGGACGTGCGCCGCTCGTCGGTACGCTCAACGCGCGGCTCGCGATACTGACGGTGCACGCCCTGCGATGAATGCCCCACCGCTCGACGCGCGCGTGAGCGAAGATCCCGAAGACGAGATGTTCCTGGCGGCCGCGGTCGCCGCGAACGCGCGCCTTTTCGTATCGGGCGATGAGCATCTCCTGCGTGTGTCCGGCTGGCGGGGAATCAGAGTGCTGAAGGCGCGACCGTTTGTGGAGTGGCATATCGATCCGGCAGACATCCAACGAAACGTTGCTCCGGTCGAGGACCATGCTATGCCTCACGCACAGAATTGCTGATCGGTCACCGTTGCGAGCTCGAAACGAATCCTGTCGCACGAGTTGACGATGTCCGGATCCACCCATCGTCAACGATGCGCGCGGCGGCGTGCCGACACACTCCGATTCCACCCTGCGTTAATCTCGTGCTCATGTCTTACGATCGGTCCAACGAGTCACGCTCCTCTGACAAAAAACATCAGCTACGAGAGTGTCGAGTTTTTGTCGCCGAGACGTGAGTTTCTGCATGTCTATGTTCGAACTCGGGCCCGCTCCCGTTGGCGTATTGCACGTTCACTTATACGTCCGCACGGTGACATTCACGACGGGATTGACGGGGGCACTGAGTGCGAATCGGTGCGTGACTTGCTTATGTCTGCCCACCAAATTCGTGGATGGTGTGCACGTGCAGACAGAATTTTCCAGTTTGCCAGCGATCCGTTCCGACCCAGCAAATTTTGCATCGCGATCGCAGCACCATCGATCTGACTGACCACACACCGACGGCAGGTCTTGTGCACTGCCATCGAAACGACACAGATTCCAGCAGTTCAAGTCGTTCTGCATGTTCCGGCGGCGCAACTCAGGTGATCTCGCATGTCCAATCGTTTGCTCGGGGGTGTCCTGTTCGCGTCCGTTACCGCTTTCGGCGGCACCGCTCATGCTCAAAATGCGGCCGTGTTCATTCGACCGCCCTCCGTCGACACGAGTCCGCGGCCCGCGGCTCGGCCTTCCGAGGTGGAGTCGGTGGATGCGATCCTCAAATCGCTGTACGACGTGATTTCGGGGCCGGCAGGCCAGGAGCGTGATTGGAACCGTTTTCGTTCACTGCTTCTGCCGAACGCCAGATTGATGCCAACCCGAGTCAATCCCGATGGCACCGCCGCCGTCGCCGTGCTGAGCGCAGACGACTACGTACGAACGGGTGGGCCGAGCCTTGTGAAAAGCGGATTCTTCGAGCGGGAGATCAGTCGCAAGGTGGAACGATACGGCAGCGTGCTTCACGCATTCAGCACGTACGAGTCGCGACGGACTGCTGACCCCAATGAGACGCCATTTGCGCGGGGTATCAACTCGATTCAATTGTTGAAGGACGGAAATCGATGGTGGGTCGTGACCATCTATTGGGATAGCGAGCGACCCGGCAACGAAATTCCGGCTGAGTACCTGCCGAAGCCGAAGCCGAAGCCGAAGCCGTAGAAGCTTTCGCGGTGCGCGATTTGACAACGAGAATCCTGTAGAAGTCGGTACGGAACATTCGATCAGGGTCGGTCTGGTCGATGCAGTCACCGGCCGCGCGACGACCGTGAGATCGGCGTCGGCGCGTTCGAACAACATTCCGCGGCCGCAGCGCAGCAAACCCACGCTCTTGCGCCGCTGTCTGGCTGGTGTCCTTGCCGTCCACCCTCACCTTGAGGCGATCATGACTCCACTCCGTTGCCGTTCGATGCAGCGGGCCATGCTGGGCGGCGCCATGCTCGTGTTGCCTTACGTGGTGTGCGGGCAGGCCGCTGTTCGCACCAGGTCCTCAGCAGATGTCCGGGCCATTGTGGCATCCCGTTCGCGATCCAATGCGGCGATCGCCCGGCACGACACCGCCGGCATTGCCCGTGAGATGATGCCAGATGTGACCGTCGTGTCCTCCACGAGCGCCATTGGGATGGGAGTGGCGGCCAACGTGTCGCGCATGGCCGCGCAATTTGTGCGGCGACCCGATACCCGTTGGGTACGAACTCCTGATTCGATTGCCGTCTTCGACGCGTGGGGCGTGGCGTCTGAGCGCGGACACTGGGTGGGCACCTGGACTGAGCCAGACGGACCATTGGTGATCCGCGGCAGCTACCACGCCCAGTGGCGTCGCCTGGATGGAACGTGGCGCATACAGGGAGAGCTGTTCGTGCCGCTTCGGTGCGAGGGCGGTGCGTACTGTCGTGCACGACCCCAATGACACGCCAGTCCAATTCGTTCGCTGCGGAACGCCTCCGTCAAGCGCCGGCCTGACGACGCATGCTGCATACGGGCATCTTCGGAAGCGCGCTCCGCGCGCATGGTCTTCGATCGCCCGCTGCAGCAGCTGGTGTTGAAGCCGCAAGACGAGTCTCAGCGCGCTCCACAAAGCGTTGCTGCGACTGGCCGATTACCCGCCGTCCCGAGCCTGAAGTGCTGGACGATCAGACTGGCCGCACCAAGGCCTTGACGGTGTTGGTCGGCTCCATCGGCGAGGTGCCGGCATTTGGTCTGGCGATGACGATCTTCACGGGATTGCTCTGGATGGCATGGAAGTGGTATCGCCCCGGACATGATCACCTCTCGCCATAGCTCGACGCGCCGTAACTCGCAAGGGCTCGGCGACGACAGCGTGCTGCCTTGTTGTCGATTTCACACCCGGCACCGCCGATGCGAGATGCGATCCGCGCCGCCGTCGTCACGCATCGGCTGGTGCGTCGATTGATGCGACTGATGCCTGCGGTCGTCGTGGCCGCCGTCCTGTCGTGCGCGGTCAGCAATTGCCCGTGGCGGCAGTCATCGTCTCGAGTGGCACGCGGTACTTGCAGGTGACCGGAACGAATCGCGCGGGGTGGTTTGTCCGCGAGCTGCCCTCACCGATCGCTGCCGCTGTTGGGCAGTTGCATTGGGACTGGCGGGTTCCGCTCTCTGCTCGCGGTACCAAAATCTCCGGGTTGCACCTCGCGGGCGCGGGCAGCGGGACGATCGTGGTAGACATCCAACTCGGCCGGGCAACTCGGAAACTGGACGACCACGTCACGATGACGACCGGTAGTCATCGCGCCGTGGGCACCGCGACCATCAGCCGCGTCGAGACGACGAACCGATTCGATGAGGGCGGCATCTGCACCGCCACGAACGTGCTCCCGTCGGCCGTGAAGTCGTACTGCGGCGACTCCGTGAATGTCGGGAACGACACCGTCACGCGTCGGCGACGCGCGAGGATCGGCTCGGGCTTCGAGAGATCGAGATCGACCTCCTCGAGGACATCACGCGTCCAGTAGACGAGCGTCCTTCCGGCGTTCGTGAACATCGGCGTGCGCCCTCCCGCGGTCGAGAGGCGCAGCCGCGGTCCCGGACCGGGATACGGCTGCACATAGACCTCGCGCTGTCCTGTCTCGTCAGACTCGAACGTGATCCATCGCCCGTCGGGTGAGAAGCGCGGCGCGCCGACGTTGTACGACGTCTGCAGCAGCGGGCGCGGTGGCCCGCCGTCGATCGGCACTGTCCAGATTTCGCGGCGATTGGCGGACTTGGTGCGAAGCACATACACCACGTTCCGGCCATCGGGCGTGAAGCACGCGGGCCAGTGATCCCCTCCCGCTTCCTTCAGCAGGAGTCGCGCGGGCGCACTGCGATCCACTGGCATCACCCAGAGGCTCTTGCCTTGCGCCTGAGAATACGCGTCGGCGGAATCGTACGCCGAGTAGACCAGCTGTCGGCCATCCGGGCTCCACACGACGTCGTTCGCATCGGCACCAGCCGCACCATTCTGCGTCAGACGTTGATCGGTCTGCGTCGCGAAGTCGTAGAGCCAGAGTTCACTGAAGTTCTGGTCGGTGAGGTACCGTGCGACGGCCAGGCGTCGTCCGTCAGGCGACAGGCGTGGTTCCCAGAATTTCGGTCCGGTGAGCAGCACGGCGGCACCACCGGAGCCGCGCGAGACACGCAGCGTCGCATCGCCAGCGGCGCGCGACGTCGTCACCAGCATGCCCGTGGGCGCGGACGCAAAGGTGACGATCGCGTCCATCACAATGGAGACCTGCTCGGCCACCTGCACCGGCGGGCCGGTGGTGTCGCCGCGCTGCAGGTCGAACGGCTGCACCGATACCGCGCCGCTCGTCTGCCCGAAGAGGAGATGTCCTGACGCGAGATAGCGCGGCGAGAGTCCTGGTCGAATGACCGTGAACGTACGCGCACCGAGTGACACCACTCCGATCGTACTGATGCCGCCCGAGAGCCGCACGGCGAGGACGCGGTCCGTATCGGGGAGAGCCGCAAACGAGTGCAGCATCGACACGGTGTCACCCGCCAGCGACCACCGTTGTGCGCCGCCTCCCTTCAGGTCGACGACGAACTGTCGATTGCCGGTACTGGCGTTGGCGCTGATGCCGTAGATCAGCCGATTCCCCGGCATCCAGGCGCCACCCACCAGAAACACGTTCACCGTGCGGTTCTCGACGATCTGTGACGTGTTGCGCCCGTCGAGACGCTCACGCTGAAGGCCGGTCTCGGTGGCGTAGATCATCTCGAGTCCATCCGGCGAGATCATCGGCGTGCTGAGCGGCGCCTTGCGCCCGCGTTCGGCGCTTCGGACGCGTCGGGACACGCCTTCTGCGAAGCGATGCGTGTACATCGCGATCGAATCGCCATCGAAGGCTCGATACACCAACGTCGATCCATCCGGTGTCAATTCGGCGAAAGGATCGATCTGGAGCCCGGAGTCCGCGAGCACATCGAACTGCAGAATCGGCATGACCGATGCAGGTGCGGACCGCGCGACGTACGACGAGGCTGCGCCGATGCCGATGCCGACGAGCATTGCCACGGCAACGAACGCGATTCCGCGGCGCCCCCACGATTTCGTCGCCGTACGTGTGCCGTGCTGTGCTCTGCGCACGCCACCGGTCAACGGGCCGTCGACCAGCGCGCGTGCGAACGCCTCGGTCGTTGGAAATCGATCGGCGGGCAGCTTGGCGAGCGCGATCTCCAGCGCGTCCGCCACGGCATCTGGCACGGATTCACGCAACGAACGAATGGGTTCAGGGGGCCGCGTCAGCAGGGCCGACATCACGGCCTGCATCGTGGGACCGGTGTGCGGCGGAACTCCGGCAAGCATCTCGTACAGCATCGCGGCGAGCGAATACTGATCGCTGCGCGCATCCAGCTCACGGTCTCCCATGGCCTGCTCGGGACTCATGTACGCCGGCGTGCCCAGCGAGAGCCCTGTGCCGGTCAGTCGCGTGCCACCCGCGCGCGATGCCGCGAGGGCGATGCCGAAGTCCGCCACGACCGCGCGGCCATCACGCAGCAACACATTCTCGGGCTTGATGTCGCGATGAATGATCCCCTGTCGGTGCGCGTAGTGCAGTGCGTCGGCGACCTCCGTGGTCAGGCGCACCGCGTCCGGGATCGCGAGCTGTCGTTCGCGATCGAGACGCTGGCGCAGGGATTCGCCGTCCACATACGGCATCACGTACCAGAGCAACCCATCACCTTCCCCGGAATCGAGCAGGCCGAGGATGTGGGGATGCTGCAGCGGCGCGGTGACCTTGATTTCCGCGAGAAAGCGCACGGCACCGATGATCGCGCCAAGCTCGGGGGTCAGCAGCTTGATCGCCACGAGCCGACCATGTCGCAGGTCGCGCGCGAGAAAGACGGTCGCCATGCCGCCCTCGCCGATGCAGCGGTCGATCTCGTAGGCACTGCCGATCGCCTTCCGCAGGCGATCCAGAAGGTCGCTGTCTGTGCTGCCAGGCTCGTGTTGCGTCATTGTCCACAAGGTATCCGTCGGATTGCACGGCGTCACCAGCGCCGGAAGGCCCCGACTCCGGCGCGAGCGGTTCGCGTACCGGTCACCGCCTCGTGTGATGACGAGACTTGTCGAACGCCACAGGCCACGGTCCCGCGCGCAGGGGGCGTCGTACATGCTCCATGGCGGAGCGCACGCCTCTACAGGTTCGCCAAGGACGCGAGAGGAGTGCGCCTATCGACTCTCGGCGCTGCCAGCGTGTTCGCCGAGCGAGGGCGGGAGTTCATGAATCACCTTCGCATGTCTGCGGATCTGCAGCTGGGTGGCGCATTGCTGTTGGCGGGGACGGATGCCGACAACACGTTTCCGTTCCTGTTCTTCGGGTTCAGTCTGCACGATGAGCTGTCGCTGCTGGTGAAAGGCGGGCTGACACCGTTGGCGGCCTTGCAGTGTGCCACGATCAATCCGGCACGGTTTCTCGGACGCGAGGCGGAGTTGGGGACCGTCACCGCAGGCAAGCTGGCCGATCTGGTGCTGCTCGATGCGAATCCAATGGAGAATATCGAGCACACAAAACGCATCACGGCCGTCGTGGCGAACGGTCGCTACCTATCGCGGGCGGATCTGGACACGCTGCTGGACCGCGCGGCGGCGATGGTGAAGCGCTCGTGTGGCGTGGGACAGTGTGGTGGCGTACTTCGACTCAGCTGGAGTGCCATGCAGCCCAGCTTCAAGACGCGTCGGCACCATCACATCCCTGCAGCTCGCCGAGGAGAGGAGCGCCGCGATGCGGCCGACGCCCCTCAGCAAATCTCAGCGTCCGTCAGTCAACTGTCACTTGGCCATCGGTCATCAGAAGCAGCGTCAGGTTTTGCTTAAGCGTGCAACGTACCGGACTGTCGTTGGCAGGATAGTTGTAAGAATAGCTGATCTGATCCGGCAAATCGTTCGCCGACTTCCCGTTGTCCACCACGCGTGTGAGCGCGCGCTGGCCCGTGAAGTCGACGCCATTGATCGAGCCGTTCGTGATGATGCCACCAATCCACGCCTGTTTGCCATCGACCACGAGGCAATCGACATCGACATGGTAGCCCCCCGTGGTGGTGCCGGCACCGAACATGTCCGTGTACCGACCCTTCACCGAGCCATCGGCGCTCTGGATGGCGATCAACGAAAAATTCTTGTCGCCTTTGGGGACGTCAAGATCGTGCCCGCCGACGGACACGCGGTGCCGGACGCCGTTGCCCGGCGCGAGCATGACGGATGCTTCCGGGCCTGTGGCTGGCTGCTCCGAACAGGCGACGGCGAACAGCGCGAGCGTCACCAGCGTGATGCGGAATGTCTTCATGGTGCCCTCTCCAAGATGAAGAAACAGCACTGTCGCAGGGCGTCCGCCCTCGGCAGGGTACAACAAGCGCTCCAATATGAGTGCGGGTATGAAGTGCGCAATGTTGCGTGGATGCAGTACCAGACACAGCAGTTCAAATACGCGTCGCAGAAGGTCACGGCGCCATCACCAATGCGCGGCTACTTCGCGCGCGTGCTGCGACGGGTCGCCGCGAGTCGCCGACGAGCCGCGTCGGCAATGGCGATCACGGCTGGATGACGGAGGCGGCGTTCCGCACTGAGTGCATAGAAGCGCTCGCGCACGCCGCGCAATCGACCGATGATCTGCACGTCGAACGTGCGCTTGACCTCCGCCTCGACCACACTCGGCGCACAGAACACGCCAAGACCATCATGGCCGAGCAGTTGCAGCATCGCCATGTCATCCACTTCGGCAACCACGTCGGGCTCGATCCCATTGTCGGTACACCACTGCGTCACGTGGCGTCGCAAAAGCGACCCGTCACCGGGCATCAGCATCGGTGCCCCTGACAAGGATCTGGGGAAACCGGCGGTCAGTCTGTCTGCGAGGGCGGGGGCCGCAAAGACCGTGATCGCACTTTCGCCGAGCAAATGAGAATACGCCCGGACTCGCGTTCCTGCAGGCATGGGTGAATCAGCAATTACCAGATCGAGCGTGTCGGCGGCGAGGTCGTGAATCAATCGTTCGATCTTGTCGTTGCGCACGGTCACACGCCAGAGCGGACCCAGTGCAAATGCCGGTTCGATGAGCCGCCAGGCGGTGAGCTTCGGCAACGAATCGGCGACACCGATGGTCAGTCGCAGCGGGCGACCCTCGACATTGGACCGCGATGCGGTGAGCAGTTCCTTGCCGAGCGTGAAGATCTCGTCTGCGTAGCGCAGGACGAGATGTCCGTGTTCCGTGAGGGCGCGGTTGCGTCCGCGTCGGACGAAGAGTGGAGCACCAAGCGCGATCTCGAGCGCATGCAGCTGTTCGGTGACCGTCGGCTGAGAGACCCCCAGCAGCGGAACGGCTGCCGCGATGCTTCCGTGGTGCGCGACAGTCCAGAAATAGCGCAAGTGCTGATAGTTCAGCGCGCCGAGATCGGGGGGTGCGAGTGCTTTAGTCATTTACTAAACATTGGTTCAACCTATGAATTTGCCAATAGCATCGGCGCGGCAAGATTTCTGCCGTTCGGTCGTTCACCACTTCCTTGCCGGAGCCAGCCATGTGCCCTGATTCGCGTTTCGACACCGCAGCACCGCTCACCCGCCGTGACTTCCTGGGCCGGAGTTCTGCGACTCTGGCCGGCGCAGCCGCCATGGCGGGTGTGCCCGGCGTGATGCATGCCGCCTCGCTCAGCGCCGACGAGCGTACGGCCGTCTACGCCCCGGCACCGGAGACGCCCGCCGAAGCGTTGGCGGCGCTGCAGGACGGGAATCGTCGATTCGCCGCAGGTCGGTCGATCGCGCCGCATCGCGACATGGCGCGTCTCCGCGAGATTGCGCCGAAGCAGGCACCGTTCGCCGCGTTCCTCGGTTGCGCTGACTCACGCGTCCCGGTTGAAATCGTGTTCGACCAGGGGTTCGGCGATCTCTTCGTATCGCGCATTGCTGGCAACATTGCGGTGGCCGAACAGATCGCATCGCTGGAATTCGGAACGGCGGTCCTCGGCGCGAAGGTGCTGTATGTGCTCGGCCACACGTCGTGCGGTGCCGTGGCTGCGACCATGGCCGGCACCGACGTGCCCGGTCAGATCAGCGCCTTGTACTTTCACATCCGGCCGGCGACCCGTGCAGCCGGGGGCAATCTCGACAAGGCCGTCATCGAGAACGTGCGCAACCAGGCCATGGCACTGCGTGATGGTTCGACCGTGATCAACAAGCTGGTTCGTGAACAGAAGTTGCTCGTCGTCGGTGGAGTCTACGATCTCGCGACCGGGAATGTCACGCCAGTGGAACTCGGCGCATGACGCAGACGGAGGATCATCTCCACATTCGTTTTCAGCGAGAGCACGGCACCCCATGAGTGAAATTCTCCGGGTCAATCTGTTATCGCCGATCGCCCTTGCCTTCGTGTTGGGTGTGATTGCAAGGGTCATTCGCAGCGAATTTGCGCTGCCCAAGGAGATCTACCAGGGGTTGTCGATCTATCTGCTCTGGAGTCTTGGGCTGCATGGCGGCGTCGAACTCGCACACGCGTCGCTGGCGGAGATCGCACGACCGGCCATGGTCACGCTGCTGATCGGTTGCATCACGCCCGTATCCGCCTACCTCACGCTACGGTACCTCGGAAAATTCGGCGAGGCGGACAGCGCGGGTATTGCGGCGCACTACGGCTCCGTGTCGGCCGTCACCTTCATTGCGGCATCCACCTTCGTGAAGGGCATGGGCGCGGAACCCGAGGGATTCATGCCGACCCTGCTCACGCTGCTCGAGAGTCCGGGTATTCACATCGCGCTGGCCATTGGCGCGTTGCGCAGTGGCGCCAAGTCGCGGCCGACCTCCGAATTGCTGCACGAGGTGTTGACCGGTCGCACGATGGTGCTGCTGGTTGGCGGCCTGATCGTCGGCTTCCTGATCGGTGACAAGAACTGGAAGGTCATCGAGCCATTTTACGATACCAAGGGAGCGGTCTTTCGCGGTGCACTCTGTATCTTCATGCTCGAGATGGGCGTTCTTGCAGGAGCGCGCTTGGGAGACCTGAAGAAGGTCGGCCCGTTTTTGCTTGCGTTCGGCATGATCATGCCTCTCGTGCACGGCGCACTTGGCACCTGGCTGGGCAGTCTTGCGGGCCTCTCGATCGGCGGCGCCACCATGCTGGGCGCCATGGCGGCGAGCGCGAGCTACATCGCAGCACCGCCGGCGGTCCGCATGACGCTTCCGGACGCGAATCCGACGTACTATCTCACATTGGCGTTGGCCATCACCTTTCCGTTCAACGTGCTGGTCGGCATCCCGATCTACTTCAAGATTGCGCAGATGGCGCATGGAACTCCATGATCACGACGCCGCTGAAGATGGTTGTCATTGTCGCTGAACCCGTGCTCGAGACGCGTCTGACCAGCGAGTTGCGCGAGCTCGGCGCCACGGGCTGTACCGTGATCGAGGGACGTGGCGAGGGCTCGCGCCATGCACACGCGACCGATGTGCCCGGGAGCAATGTGCGCATCGAGGCGATAGTTCATCCCGAGCTGGCTGATCGCATCATGGAGCATGTGTCCCGGCATTATTTCGAGCACTACTCGTTCATCGCCTACGTGGTGGATGTGGCCGTCGCACGCGGAGCGAAGTACGGGTGAGTCAGGTCGCGCGTTGCGCGCTGCAGTGACGCCGGGATCGACTTTGAGGCAGACTTGCAGCGCCAGCTCGTTGAGTTCCAGTGGCCGCGTTTAACAGCCGGCAGTACGAATGGCGTGTGTGCGCTCGGCCACAACGCCGGCGCTGGTCCGTGAGTACGACACAACCGGTCGTGTCCGACGAGATGCCAGGGCAGGTGCCGTAGTTTCAAGCCGACAAGTGAGGCTGTGTCATGGCTGTCAGGATCAGAGGGTACGCCCTTCTTGCGGTTTCGGTGGCCGCAGTTGCCGCGTGCCGCGATGCGTCGATGACTGATCCTGCGGCCGCGCTACTGCCGGCAATGCGGCGTACGATCGTGCGCTGGTCGAGGGCGACTCGGCGTCGCTCGACTCGCTGTACCGCCCTTACTTCACGTACCTCGGCCCCGGCGGCGAAGTGCACACCCGGTCTGCGCAGCTCAAGGCCCTCACGTCAGGGCGCGTTGACATCGTTGAGGGGCAGAGCGACAGTGTCGTGGTTCGCGTTTACGGTTCAGTCGCCATCGTTATCGGGCACTTTCGCGGTCGCGCGCGTGCAGGCACGGACACGTTCTCATTCCATGAGCGGTATTCCACAACGTGGCTGCGCGAGAATGGTAGCTGGATGCTCGTTCTCGAGCACGGCACCATCATGCGTGAGCCGTGACTGTGATCTTTGACGCTACCGCGACGGAAGCGTGATCGGGATCAGGGCATTCATCATCACGATCGACGAGCAGACCGACGACACGGTTGTTCAACGGTGACTCAAAAATCCACGCTGCGCAGTGGCTGTTCCAGCGTCCACTCTGAGTCATCGTGCCCGTTGCGATCATCGTCTGCGGCCTCGTCGCGTGGCTCGTCACTTTCCTGCGCGGCCGAAATTCTCTGCTCGTTCCGGAACTCGGTGCACGCATCTTCGCGAAGTAGACAGCGGGAATAAAGGCGGACGTCAGCCGCGGTTTGGTCGCCAGCGATCTCGTGGTAAGTGCGTCATCTGCCGCCACGTTTCTGCGGGAACGTGGCTTCGATGCTGAAGTCGTCTCGGATGCGGAGTCGGAACTGCCGATCGCCTTCGTTGTCACCAATGCGTTCAGCGGCACCGTGCTGAACTTTTGGAAGCATGTGCGTCACTTGCCCCGACCGACGCCTGTGCGCCGGTTAGGCGTATCACCAATCGGTCACCGTCAGCTGGTGTGTCATGAGCGCGCTTTACTGTCTCGCATGAGCACGACTGCAGCACTGTCAGCGTGCAGTCGCAGGTGTCTGCGGCGCCATTGGACACTCTGACCGCTTCGTACGCCTGTGTCACCTGCCCGCAGCGCCCGTGCTGCCAATGGTGATGCCGTCTGGCTGCGGCGCTGGTACTTCACGACGATCAGCGCAATCACGCTGGCGCTCACCGTCTGGTGTTTCCGCGACAACCTCTAACTGCGCATCCAACGGACGAGCAACTCGGATTCGAAGTTCATCATCCACGAATTAATTTGCCTTGCGTGGATGATCGTGTTCCGCACGCAGGCGCGTCTTGTCGCGCGCACAATCCCGCGATTGCACCGCCGGTTTGTTTACTCATTGCCTCGGGCGGACAGCGAGGTCCGGGTGCGTTCCGGTGCAGCGAGATGGAGAAATATGCCGCCGGCAGGCAGCGGCAGAAACGCGGCAATGGTGCCGTTCGGCTCGATCTTCACCCCGGTGCCATTCACCGTCAGTGACGCGAGGCCCGTCCCGACAGGAGCGGCGCCGATCCACATGTCTGCCGCCGCTGACCCCGCATCGGTTCCCGCTCCAGCCAGCAGCCCTTCGCATTGCCGGGGCACCGCGCCACTACCGTGGCAGTGTTGCCGTTTCGGCGGCACAATGCACCATCAGGTCTGCCCGATCGTCGGAACCGCTGTCTCGTAACGAGCGCGTCACACCGCGGCTGCAACGTAAGCGAACGTCGCACGAGCGCGTACCATGGCGGTGCAGGGTGCAGCCGGTGGTTACCGCGCCACCGTGCGCAGCAGCAGCGCTTCTCGTTCGCGTGCCACACGGCGCTGCACACCGTTGGCGCACCTGCGCGCTTCCGACAGCCAACAACGATGCGTGGAATACACGGAAGTAGTGCTCGGCATGGTCGCAGGGCTGGCGTTGTTCCTGTACGGTGTGTCGCACCTCGCGACGGGCATGCGCGCAGTGGCCGGCGATCGCATGCGTCGCGTGCTGGAGCGTGCGACGACCAACCGGTTTGCCGGTGTAGCCAGCGGCACACTGGCCACAGCGGTGCTGGACTCATCGTCGGTCACGATCATCATGGTGATCGCGCTAGTTGATGCAGGCCTGCTCTCGTTCCAGAATTCGCTTGGCGTGATTCTGGGTGCGAATATCGGGACGACCATCTCCAGCCAGCTGATTGCGCTCGATGTGCAGCGCTATTCACCCGTCGTCCTCGCCGTCGGCTTGTTGCTGTTCGTCGCGGGACGATCGGAAACATGGCGTCAGACAGGGGCTGCCGTGTTCGGCATGGGCCTGATCTTCTTCGGCCTGGCGCAGATGGGTGCGGCTGTGGAGCCGCTGAAGCAAAGCGCGCGATTCGCTGACTGGATGCTGCAGCTCGAGAATCCGCTGATTGGCGTCGCAGCCGGCGCTCTCATCACATTGATCCTGCAGTCATCGTCCGCGACCGTCGGAATCGCGATCACGCTTGCGGCGCAGGGAATGCTGGCATTGCCTGGCGGCATCGCGGTGATGCTGGGTGCCGAGATCGGGACCTGCGCTGACACGCTGCTGGCCACGATGGGTCGCTCGCGTGAAGCACTGCGGGCCGGAATCTTTCACCTGCTCTTCAATGTCCTGACGGTCGCGATTGGCGTCCTGCTGCTGCAACCGCTCGTCACCTTCGTGCAGTCGCTGGGCGGGGACGCCGCACAGCAGCTGGCGAATGCGCATGTGACGTTCAATGTCCTGGGTGCGATGGCCGTCGTGATGTTTCTCGCGCCTGCTGGTCGCGCACTGCACCGGCTTGTACCGCCCGCGCTCGCACCATCGCCGGTAGATGCAGGGGCTGCCGCGCAGCCTGTATGATTTGTCGCGGGCAGTTGCGTCGCAGGTTCGTACCGCCAGTGTGAGCGGATTCCTTTCTGCAGAAATCGGCGCCGGCGAGCAGTTCGCGCCCTCAAGGGTCGCTCGTCACGGACCCGTTACGTAACAGCCTCGAGCTTTACGATACAGAACTGAGTGGCATCGTCGATACCTCACGGTATCTCCGACCCCCGTGCATGCAGTCCCTGCCGTCAAACTCGTCGTCGTTTCGCGCCATCGTCATCCCCGCCGCGCGTCGTGCGCAAGCGACGTTGATGGCTTTTGTTTGCGGTGCGCTGGTGTTCTTCATTTTCGAAGCGAGCAAGAGTGCGGTCTTCCCGCAGCTGACGATCTGGGAATCGCACAGCATCACGATCGTCTTCGGCGCATTCATTGCTGCCGGCGCGGCGTTCATTGCAATGCAGCGGCAGGCCGCGATGGTAGGTACGCTCGCCGCCGAAGAGGCAATCCGCGAGCGACTCGAGAGTCGGCAACGAGCGCTGCTCGAGAGCGAGTCGCGATACCGCCTGCTGGTCGAGACCTCTCCCGAAGCGATCGCCGTCCATCGCGGCGGCTACCTGGTGTACGTCAATACAGCCGGTGCGTCGCTGATTGGCGCAACGTCGACTGATGTGCTGGTGGGGCGACGCACCGCGGACTTCGTTCACCGCGACGATCTCGCGGCGGTATTGCGACGGGTGCACGCCGACGCGTCGCGTTCGGAGTATCGGCTGATCCGATTGGACGGTGAATTACGCGAGGTCGACGCTGCGTCCGTTGGCATTCCCTACGAAGGCACGGCGGCCATACAGACGGTGTTCCGCGACGTGACGCAGCGGAAGCAGCTCGAGGCGCGGCTGATTCACGATGCGTTTCACGATGCACTCACCGGCCTGCCGAACCGGTCGCTCTTCCGTGATCGCCTCGAACACGCGGTGGCAATTCGACAGCTGCAGCCGGACCTGCGCCTCGTCGTGATGTTCCTGGACCTCGACGACTTCAAGTCCGTCAACGACAGTTTTGGTCACGAGACGGGTGATCAACTGCTTCGTGTGGTTGCCAAGCGCATTCGCGAAGAGATCCGCACGGCGGACACGGTTGCGCGATTTGGCGGCGACGAATTCGCCATTCTCATGGAGCAGGTGGCCACGTCGGCCGAAGTCATGTCGATTGTCGATCGCATCAAGATGTCGTTGCAGCGGCCACTTCTGCTCGAGGGTCGCGTCGTGTCGGTGTCGGCCAGTGTCGGCGTGACGTTTGCCGAATCGGGCGAAGACGTGGATACGCTGCTGCGAAACGCCGACGTCGCGATGTATGAGGCGAAGGACGCCGGGAAGGCTCGCCACGCGGTGTTCGAGCCCGCGATGTACACTGCGATCGTTGAGCGTCTCCAGCTGGAATCCGACGTGCGCGCGGCAGCCGCTGCGCCGGAGAAGTCGGGGCTATTCCTTGCTTACCAGCCCATCGTGGACCTGCGGACCGGGACGCTGCGCAGCGTCGAAGCCCTGTTGCGCTGGCAGCATGTCACGCGAGGACTGATTGCGCCGACGGAATTCGTGCCGGTCGCCGAGCATACCGGCGCAATCATTCCGCTCGGAAACTGGGTGCTCGAGACCGCGTGCCGTCAGCTCGTCGCGTGGCGAACGCTGTGGTGGAGCGAGCGTTGGGATCCCGCCACGATGCCGTCGGTCGCCGTGAACATTTCGGGCAAGCAGCTGCACGAAGACGATTTCGTCACGACCGTCGCCGACATCCTGGCGCGTACGAACGCCCCCGCGGACTGCATCACCCTCGAGATTACCGAGAGTGTGATCATGCGCGACACGGAGAGTTCTCTTCGCACCTTGAATGCGCTTAAGGCCCTCGGCGTACGGCTCGCGATCGATGATTTCGGCACAGGCTATTCAAGCCTCAGCTACTTGCAGCGTTTCCCGGTAGACATACTCAAGATTGACCGCGCCTTTGTCGAGGGTGTATCACGCGGCGGCTCCGACGCGGCGCTGGCGCGCACCATCATCACGCTCGGCCAGACGCTGGGGCTTGAGACGGTCGCCGAGGGCGTCGAGGACGAGGCGCAGCGGGTGGAGCTGGAGCGCATTGGCTGCGTGCTGGCGCAGGGATATCTGTTTTCGCGGCCGAAGTCAGCCGACGAACTGACCGTCTGGATTCGCAGTCGAACCGAGCGTGTATCGGGCAGTTTGAAAGAGGCCGTTTAAGGACGTGGGTGCGTGCCGTACGCACGGTACAGCGCACCCCCGTTCACGAACGCCGACCGCATCACCTCATGAGCTGGCCGCTTCTGGCAACAACGCCTCAAGGGCCGCGAGCAGCCGTGCGGTTGGGAAGGGCTTGTTGAGCATCGAGACTGCGGCCCCGAACTCCTCCAGCAGGTCTGGCTCCGCATTCCCGCTCATGAACAGCAATGGCAGCTTAGGGCACGTAAGCCGAATTTCACGTGCCATGGTGATCCCGCCCATCACCGGCATGCTGACGTCGGTGAGCACTGCATCGAGGTTTTCATTCAGTATGGCGAGCTTGGCCAACGCGTCGGCACCATGCATGGCCTCGATCACGCGATGCCCGGCTGACTCCAGAATGCGGACGATGACCTTTCGAACGCTGGCTTCGTCCTCGACCACGAGCAATGTGCGGCGTGGCGTAGCGTGGACTCGAGGCTGCTCGCCAGGTGTACGCACCAGCGGGATCGTACCCACGGGAAAGCGCATTCGTAGCATGACACCATGCGGAGTGCACCGCTCGATATGCACGACGCCAGAGAAATTCGTCACCGTGCCATGGACAGAGGACAGGCCAAGCCCGGTACCCGCGCCGATGTCCTTGGTGGTGAAGAACGGCTCGAACGCACGTGAGTACACCTGATCAGTCATGCCCGGGCCCGTGTCGCGCACGGTGAGCTCCACGCAGTTGCCGGCCTGCAACGGTGCCCAGCGACGCAACTCGGCTCCGGCCAGGCTCGCAATGCGCGCGGCAATGGTAATCGTTCCATGCGCGGGCACATGAAAGGAATCTTCTTCTGACTCGATTGCATCACGGGCGTTGAGCGCGAGGTTGAGCAGCGCCTGCTCAAGGAGCATCGAGTCGCCGTCAATCAGCAGCGGTTCAGGCGGGACATCGGTCACCACGTCGATGTTCGCGCCGAGTGTACGACGCAACAGCGCGCCAGTTGATGTGACCAGCGTACGCAGGTCGACCGCTTCGTGTGCGCCGGTTCGGCGGTGACTGATTGACATCAGCCGCTCCACCAATTTCCGTGCGCGCATGGCAGCCTGCAGCACTTCGTCCAGCTCCATTGGCTCTGCGGGTAGTTGACTGCGTAGTTGTTCGCGCAGAAACTCCATGTTGCCCGTGATAACGGTGAGCAGGTTGTTGAAGTCGTGTGCCACGCCGCCGGCCAACCGCCCGACCGCCTCAAGCTTCTGGGCGCGCATCAGCTCACCCTGCAGCCGCGCACGGTCGCGCTGAGTAATCAAGCCATTGTATTTCGCACTGATTCGCCTGATGACCGGTGGAAGCAACTCATCGGCAAGCGGCCACGCACCAGTGCTCGCGCGCCACACGAGTATCGCGATTGTGCCACCACCCGGCAGTTCGTGCTGCACCTTACGTACGAGTATTTCATCATGCTCGAGCGCTCGCTTCGATTCGCCGTGCGGGCTGCTGTCGATCACGTCGATTGCAGCAGACACGGCGGCCGGTGGCGTGATCTGGTGCAATACGGCGCTTTTCGCCTCATAACTTACATGATGGACAAACCAAGGCTCCTCAACCGAGCTGCGCGCGCACACCGTGCATCCATCTGCGCCGGTAAACTCTGCCAACTCGACGCCGGCATTCTGGAAAAGTGCCTCCACCGTTTCAGCCGCGTCGATCACGGCGACCGCCAAGGTGCGATCGGTGACTTCACGCTGAATCGACACCCAGTGCGTGAACAAACCGATATCGTTGGCGACCGGAACGACCTCGAATTCGACGTCGAATGGCGTACCATTCTTACGATAGTTCGTCACGCAGATCCGGCACGACGTCCACGCTTCGAATGCGGCGCGGAGCCGCGCTAACTCCGAGCGACTGGATCGAACCCCCTGCAGGATTCGCGGCGTTAATCCGATCACGTCGGCCGCACAATATCCGGTCATCCGTTCGAATGCCTCGTTGACGTACACGATGCGTGGGCCAGGCACATCGATCGGCTCCGCTGCCGTGACGAGCACCGCGTCATTCAGACTCGCGAGCATCCTGTGAGGCAGGTCAGGCTCAAGCAGTCTTTCTGGCATCGTGATTTCAGTTCGACATGTTCTTGGTGCAGTGTCGCGAGCGACACAGACTCGCCGCGTTGGCCCGCTCGCGCCAAGCATCTTTCGTGAAAGCTATGCGGTTTGAACAGCGCCCGCTCAAGCGAATGCAACGTTGAGCATCCAATCAGCAGAAGATTTCGGCTTCTGCTCAAGCTGTCTGATCTGCGCGCCTGACCCACCTCATGGCGTGGCTTAGCGCCCAGCATGCGCCCGCTGCGAGCACGGCACGGCGTCATCTGGATCGACGTGGAATCTCTAAGTCATCGCATCATCAATGTCGCCGTTATCATGCTCGCATGCAGCTCCTGACGCAGCGTACCCTGCAGAAAGACTTTAAGCTGAAAGGCTGAGTTTCGCGCGTCCATTTGCAGTGCTGTGGTCGTGGAGACCGACGCGAGTCGTACCTGCAGCAGCCGTCGCTCCGGCTCCGATCGAGTCATTGCAAGCGTGTGCACGAACCAGTCTCGACTTCTGGATTACGGAGCGCGCGTCGACAGAGTTCGGCACGCGTCGCATGTGT
>JACMPK010000099.1 GCA_014377535.1 Gemmatimonadaceae bacterium | reverse complement strand
CTGCTTGACGAGGAGCGCCGGGGTGCTGGTGGCGTCGAACGGCAGCCGGCCCGCCAGCATCTGGTAGCCCAGCGTGCCCAGCGCGTACAGGTCGGCGCGGCCATCGATCTCGCGATCGCCGGCACACTGCTCCGGGCTCATGTACGCCGGCGTGCCGATGGCGATGCCGGTGGCCGTCAGCCGTGTCTCTGCGCCGTCCTGCACGGCGCGCGCGATGCCGAAATCCGTCACGATCGCGCGTCCGTCATCCTTGTCGATCAGGATGTTGTCAGGCTTGATGTCGCGGTGGATGAAGTTGCGCGCATGTGCAAAGGCCAGCGCGCCCGAGATCTCGCGCAGGATGCGGCGCACGTCGCCGACCGGCAGTGGGCCACGCGCCGCCATCTGCTTCGCGAGGTTGTCGCCATCCACGCAGGCCATGATGAAGTACACCAGCCCGTCTCTCTCATCCACCGAGTAGATCGGCACGATGTTGGGATGCGAGAGCTGTGCTGCCATTTCCGCTTCCCGCAAGAAGCGCGACTTGATCTCGGTGCGGTATGCCAGCTCCGGCGGCAGAAGCTTCACCGCAACGGTGCGCTTCAGTCGCGTGTCGCGCGCACGATAAACGATCCCCATGCCGCCGCGGCCAAGTTCTCCGACAACCTCATACTGCGGCGCAAGCGCGCGCTCGACACGCGCCAGCAGTTCGGTATCGGCGGTGGCATCTACCGGATCAAGCACGTGGGACCGGCCAAGGGGAACGGAATTGCAGTCGATGTAGTGTAGCATCTCGGGACCACGCGCAGGAGTCGTAGTCGGGCTCGGCGATCCGCCGGTGCGCGTCGACCGGTCTCCCAAGCCCGCGCGACTCAGCAAACCGCTGATGCTGACCCGATGGCACCCCATACGCCAGAGCGGCCGGAAAAGTTTGACGCGACGTGCCGACTTGGCATCGACGCTCGCGCCCGACCCTTGCGAGTGTGGAGGGCAGGTGACGCGACCGGCATCCCGCGGACCACTGCCCTGGCAAGGGCGCTGTTCCGATGTTTTTCGCCAGTCGCGTCCGTATCGTGTCCGGAGTGCGCATTGCCATGCCCTCCGCGTTCCTGGAGTTGCAGTCCGATGACCGAACGTCAGACCCTTCCCGTCCTGCCCCTGCGCGGTCAGGTAATTTTCCCCGGCCTCACCGCGCCCATCGCTGCGGGGCGTCCTGGCACCTTGCGCGCAATAGAGATGGCGCTGAAGAGCGACCGGCTCGTGTTCGCCGTCGCGCAACGCGATAACTCCGATGAATCGTCGGGCGACAACCTCTACACCACCGGCGTCATCGCTCGGATCGGGCAGATTCAGCGCGGCCTTGGCGGCGTGCAGCTGCTGCTGCAGGGCGAGACCCGCGCCACCGCACTGCAGTGGACCCGCACCGAAGGCTTTCTCTCAGCGGTCGTGGTGCCGACGGCGGACATGGAACCCATCGACGAGAAGGATCCGGCATTCGAGGCGCTGCATCGCGAGACGCGCGAACGCGCCATGGAGCTGGGTGAGAAGCGCGGCCTGCCGGAAGAGGTCGTGCATCAGGTGCTGGACAGCGTAACCGAGCCCGGTCGCTTTGCAGACCTCGTCGCCGGCTACCTGGACGTGGACGTGGCGCAGAAGCAGGCGCTGCTCGAGACACTGAGTGTCGAGGAGCGCATCCGCCGCGTGCTGGTGCACGTGCAGCGGCAGATCGGCATGCTCTCCGCACAGGAGGACATCAAGAATCAGGTGCAGGAAGAGCTGGGCGACCGCCAGCGCGAAATGTTCCTGCGCGAGCAGCTGAAGGCGATCCAGAAGGAGCTGGGCGATGACGACTCGAGCAAGGAAGTCGAGGCGCTGCGCGACACGCTGTCGAAGCTCGAGTTGCCCGCCGATGCGCAGAAGGAAGTGAACCGCGAACTGGCACGGCTGGAGCGCGCCGGTCGCGAGAGCATGGAGGCGCAGGTGATCCGCACCTACCTCGAATCGATTGCGGAACTGCCATGGAACACACGCAGCGACGACCAGCTGGATCTGCCGCGCGCCGAGACCGTGCTCGAGGAAGATCATTACGGCCTGGGCGACGTGAAGGATCGCGTGCTGGAGTTTCTCGCGGTGCGGCAGCTGCGGGCCCGTCAGCTGGAGGCCGAGTTGCACGAGACAGGCGAACTGCCGGCGGTGAAGGTCGTGGGCGACGAGGAAGCGGCGCCGGTGCTGGACAAGCCGATCACGGACGGTCGCGAGGCGAAGTCGCGTGCGATGGCACGTGGTCCGATCCTGCTGTTCAACGGCCCGCCGGGTGTGGGCAAGACATCCATTGCGAAGTCCATCGCGCGGGCGCTGGGTCGTGAGTACGTGCGCATCGCGCTGGGTGGCGTGCGTGACGAGGCGGACATCCGCGGACATCGGCGCACCTATGTTGGCGCAATGCCCGGTCGGATCATCAACGGCATGAAGGCGGCAGGCACGAGGAATCCCGTGTTCCTGCTGGACGAAGTGGACAAGCTGGGCACCGGCTTCCAGGGCGATCCGGCCAGCGCACTGCTGGAGGTGCTCGATCCCGCGCAGAACAACAGCTTTACCGATCACTACCTCGGGGTGCCGTTCGACCTGAGCGAAGTGCTCTTCATCGCGACATCGAACTTCATCCAGCACATTCCCGGCCCGCTGCTGGATCGCATGGAAGTCGTGGAATTCAGCGGCTACACCGAGAAGGAAAAGGCGGCGATCGCGACGCAGTATCTCGTGCCGCGTCAGTTCGACGAGTCGGGGCTCAAGAGCGCTGGCGTGACGCTCACGCCCGATGCGGTGATGACCGTCGTGAGCCAGTACACGCGTGAAGCGGGTGTGCGTCAGCTGGAGCGGCAGATCGGTGCCGTCGCACGCAAGGTCGCGCGCAAGCTGGCCGCCGGTGGCGAGGACGCGGCGAACGTGCCGAAGGTGCTCGACACGCCTGACGTGCGCGAGCTGCTCGGCAGGCCGCGTGTGCATCCCGAGAAGATCTCCGAGACCGATGCCGTGGGTATCGCCAACGGCATGTACTACACGCCGATGGGTGGCGACATCATGTTCGTGGAAGCATCGGTGCGTCGTCCGGGCACACGGTCGGTGCCTCGCGCCGGTGTGGCAGAGACGGCGGTTGAGACCATCACAGATGGTCTCGGCGTGAGCGGCCCGGTGTCACTGATCCTCACCGGGCAGCTGGGTGACGTGATGAAGGAGAGCGCGCGCGCCGCGTTCACGTATGCAACGAACAACGCCGCGTCGCTCGGCATTCCGGCGAACAGACTTGGCGCCGTCGAGGCGCATATCCACGTGCCGGCGGGCGCGATCCCGAAGGACGGGCCGAGTGCCGGCATCGCGATTGCGACGGCCCTGGTGAGCGAGATGAGTGGTCGCCCGGTGCGCCGCGATGTATCGATGACCGGCGAGATCACGCTGCGTGGTCGCGTGCTGCCGATCGGCGGGATCAAGGAGAAGGTGCTGGGCGCACATCGCGCCGGCATCAAGCACGTGATCATCCCGAAGGCGAACGAGGCGGATCTGGAGGACGTGCCGGACGAGGTGCGCCAGACACTGACGTTCTACCCGGTGCAGACGCTGGAGGAAGTGCTCGAGATCGCACTCGTGCCGCAGACGAATGTGGAGCTCGTGATCGAGCGGGAGTTGGCCGGGGTCTGACGGCCTGTGGCGTCGAGGCGCGTCCGCCGCAATGCGGTGCGCCTCGTCGCCTTGTTGTCCTAGATTACCGCGCCACTTCGCGGTTGAAGAGCCAGACCGAGCGCGAGAAGTGTCGATCGCTGCGCTGACCATCGATCGTCGGGCCCCGCGCGAACATGGGCGTGCCAGAAGCGACAGCGCAGAGGGAAACAAAAACGAGATAGCGCATGAGCAGTCGGGTTGGTGGTGGGTTCACCGATGAATACGCCTGACTCTGCCACCGCGTCAACTAGCGACCAATGCCACCCAGCTCCATGAGCTTCCAGATATCGATTGCGATCGCGCCAGGCTCGGTGCCGGCCACGAACCACTCGGTGTAGCGCTTCTCGGGTGCGGTGGTCGCCGTCGCAGGCAGGCCCGTGTCGCGGTCGAGCTCCGCGGACACCACACCAACCGGCGGCGTCCACGGGTGTG
>JACMPK010000098.1 GCA_014377535.1 Gemmatimonadaceae bacterium | reverse complement strand
GCAACGAAGTGGCGGTCGAGACAATCGAGATCGCGCACGAAGGGCTGACGATCGCGAACGCCTGAGCACGCAGTCGTCCAACGCCGGCAACCGACCCAAGCCATGCCGACGCCGACAAGCCCCTATCCGCAGGCAGCGGCGTTCCACTTCAGCGTGACCTTCGGCACGAACGCGGCCGATGCCGACGCCTCCTTCCAGGAGGTGACCGGCATCGGGCCCGAGTTCGAGACGGAGGCATTGCCCGAAGGCGGTGAAAACCGTTACACGCTGCAGGTGCCCAAGGGCATGCGACACCCCAAGCTCGTGCTCAAGCGGGGCATTGCGCCGCTCGAGTCGAAGCTGGTCGCGTGGTGCAAGGCAGTGATGGAAGGCGGGCTCAACAAACCGATCTATCCAAAGATGCTCAACGTGTTCCTGCTCGATGCCGACGGCCGCCCGCTGCGCTGCTGGTCGATCGTCAACGCCTGGCCCGTGCACTGGGAGACCGAAGGCTTCAACTCCACGAAGAACGAAGTCGCCGTGGAAAAAATCGAGTTGAGCTACGCGTATTCGACAAGGGAAGTCTGATGACGATAGAAGTACGTCACATGGTCATCAAATCGTCGGTTGGCGACGATCACGCGGGCAGCAGCAAGCGTGGCGACGAGGGTCCGCCGCCCGAGCTCGAGCGCCTGCGCGAAGAGATCCTTGCCGAGTGCCAGGAGCTGATGAACATGCGCCTGCGCGACATGACCGAGCGCTGAAAGCCACGCCCCGCCATGACATCCACCAACTCCGCCTCCGGCCAAAAAACGCAGCTCACGTTGACGCGCTGCTCGATCCGCCCTGATGGGACTTTGTCTATCGAAACAGCGGTTGCGTTCACCGCGATGGTCAATCCCTCGGAGTTGAGTCACGCGCATTCGATTGCGTACAACACGCGCCCGACGCTGGGCCAGGTCGCGTCGGACGCAAAGTTCAGCGCCATCAATCCGGACACGCTCAAGTTCGCCATCGTGCTCGACGGCACGGGTGTCGTCCCATCGCCGACACCCGGCGGCGCGCCGCGAGACGTGCAGACGATGCTCGGACAGCTGAACCAGGTTGTCTACAGCTACGTCAGCGACAAGCACGAGCCGAGTCATGTGCGGGTGCTGTGGGGCACGATCATCTTCTTCGGCCGCCTCGACTCGATGTCGGTGCGCTATTCGCTCTTCAAGCCGAGCGGTGCACCGCTGCGAGCCAAGGTCGATTTGAGCTTTGTCGGCACGATGAGCAAGAAGGAGGGCGAGCTCGTTTCCAACAAATCGTCGCCCGACCTGAGCCATTCGGTGCTGGTGCGGGAAGGCGATACGCTGCCGCTTCTGTGCGACCGCATCTACAACGATTCGTCGTACTACCCCGAAGTCGCGCGCTTCAACGGACTGGCCGACTTTCGTTCGCTGCAGGCGGGCCAGCGGCTGCACTTTCCACCCCTGGGATAGGCGCACAGAACTCCCATGGCTGCATCGCCGATCACGAACTCGGAAGGACCGCTCACCGTCACGGTGACCAGCAACGGTTCGCCGCTCGCCGACTCGGCTGCAGGCAGCCTTGTGTCTGTGACGGTGACGCGTGCGGTCAACGCGATTCCGTATGCGCGCATCGTGATCTCCGACGGGGACATGGCGACACAGGAGTTTCCGATCAGCGATTCGGCGCAACTGGTTCCGGGTGCGGTCATCGTTATCTCTGCCGGGTACGCGAACACAACGACCCCGATCTTCACCGGCGTCGTCATGCGTCACGGCCTGAAGATCAGTGGCAAAAACTACTCGCGCCTCGTGATCGAATGCCGCGACAAAGCCACCGCGCTGACGGTCGGCCGCAAGAACGCCAACTACATCGACAAGAAAGACAGCGACATCATCGAGACGCTGTTCAGCGCAGTGAGTGTTCCTGCGACGGCGACTGCTACGGACGTCGTGCACAAGGAAATCGTCCAGTACTACTGCACCGACTGGGACTTCGCGCTGTCACGCGCCGATGCCAACGGAATGCTCGTGATCGTGACCGACGGGAAGGCAAAGGTCGCACCGCCGGACGCGAGTTCGAGCCCGGTGCTCAGCGTGACCTATGGCATGGACCTGATTGAGTTCGAGGCTGACATCGATGCCCGCACGCAGCTCGCCTCTGCGCAGGCCGTCGCATGGGACCCGAGTTCACAGACAGCACTGCAAGGCTCGAGCGCAGCGCCCGTGGCATTGAACGAACAGGGCAATCTGACTCAAGCGACGCTGGCCTCGGTATTGAACATCGGCACTTACCGCATGCAAACGGCCGCACCTCTGGCTGCTGGCGAATTGCGTTCGTGGGCGCAGGCGCAGCAGGTCAAAGCGGGGCTCGCG
>JACMPK010000097.1 GCA_014377535.1 Gemmatimonadaceae bacterium | reverse complement strand
TCCCTTCCCGCTCTTCAGCTTGCGACGCAATCCGCCCACGCGAACCATGTAGAACTCGTCCAGGTTCGAGCTGAAGATCGCCAGGAACTTGAGGCGCTCCAGCAGCGGGGTGCGCGGATCACGAGCCTCGTTCAACACGCGCGCATTGAATTCCAGCCAGCTCAGCTCGCGACTGAAGAACAGGTGCGCCTCGCCAGCGACGCCGACGGAGCCCATCGCGTCGGCATCCGCATCACCACCTCGCCGCTTCTTCGGCTGTGTTGCCATCTACTTGCTCCCCGCAGGATCAAACGCGGACCAACCGCTGGCCGCGCGGGCCGTCGCGTGGTCAGCCGGGACGACCGATCACCACGATGGCATTCAGCAACAGTGCGCTCAACGCGGCCAGCAGTCCAGCCGCAGGAATCGTGACGACCCAGGCCCAGACGATGTTACCGGCGAGGCCCCAGCGCACCGCCCGCACGCGATTGGCGGCGCCCACACCCACGATGGAGCCGGTGATCGTGTGCGTGGTGCTCACCGGTATGCCGAACTGCGATGCCGTCAGGATGACGATGGCGCCGCCCGTCTCGGCACAGAAGCCGCCCACTGGGCGCAGCTTCGTGATCCGCGTGCCCATCGTGTGCACGATGCGCCATCCGCCGAACAGCGTACCGAGCGAGATTGCGGTGTAGGCCCCGATCTCGACCCAGAGTGGGATCGTGTTCATGTCGGGTACGTACAAGTTGCTCAACCACCCTGTCGTATAGGGCTCGAACAACTTCCGGACACTCGGCGCCGACAACAGGGAAACGATGATGCCCATCGTCTTCTGCGCATCATTGCTGCCGTGCGCCAGCGACAGAAGCCCTGAACTCGCCAGCTGTGCCGGCCGGAAAAACCGATCGACCTTGCCAGGCGACGAATTCCCGAAAAGACGGTAGACGAGCGCCATCAGCGAGAGGCCCAACAGGGCGCCGAGCGCAGGCGACAGAGCGATCGCGGTGAGCGTTTCGATCCACTTCGGTCCCCAATTCAGCGCATCGAACCCCTTGCTCGCGACGGCGGCCCCAGCGAACCCGCCGATCAGCGCGTGCGACGAGCTTGACGGAATGCCAAACCACCAGGTGATCAGGTTCCAGATTACCGCACCGAGCAGCGCCGCTGCGATCACGTTGGCCGAGATGGCGCCCGGATCCACGTAACCGGAGCTGATCGCCTTCGCGACCGCCATCGTCGAGAAGAACAGCGCCATAAAGTTGAAGGTCGCCGCCCAGAGCACCGCCTTGAACGGCGTCAGGACACGCGTGCCGACAATCGTCGCGATGGAGTTGGCAGAGTCGTGAAATCCGTTGATGAAATCAAAGATCAGCGCGACGACGACAATGCCGATGACATATGCGATCACGGCAACTCAGCTGTTCTTGAGCGAGATACTCTCAAGCGCCAGCGACACGTAGTGACATTCATCGATCGCGGTCTCGAGCGAGTCGTACAGGTCCTTCCACTTCATCACGGTCAGTGGATCCGGCGTGCCGGCGAACAGGTTCCCGAGCGTCTCGTGATAGATGGCGTCGGCCTGCTCTTCCAGTCGCTTGATGCGCACACCATGCTCGTAGACCATCTGCGGCCGCTTCATCGACGCGACCGCCTCCCGGATCTGCACGCAGGCTTCGCCGAGGATCGCGCACATGCGAATCGCCGGGTCACGTGCCTCGGTGATGCGGTAGATCTGGGCGCGGCGTGCGCAGCCGTCGATCAGGTCGACGACATTATCCAGGCGTGTCACGAGCGTATGAATGTCCTCGCGATCCAGCGGCGTCACGAACGTCGTGTCGACCTTCCGGTTCGCCTCGGCCGTCAGTCGGTCGGCCTGATGCTCGAGATTCTTGATATTGGCCGTGAACTCGTCCACGCGGGCAGGTTCGGCGAACAGCTGCTGCAACACATTGGCCGACTGCACGAGCATACCGGCCATTTCAGCGAAGAGATCGAAAAAACGATCATCGCGGGGAATCAAACGCACGGAGGAGGAGCTCCATAAAAGTATTGAGCGCCGGCGAAGCCCCCGGCTGCTGCCCTGCGACGAATTTAGAAGATCACAGCGTCGTTACAGAAATCCGACACCGGACTGTTACACGTACGACCGCACTCGCCCGGCGAGCTGCCGGTGCTGGCGGCGCTCGAGCCTGTCAGGCAGCGCAAACCGGCGGATCAGCAGCACGCCCGCCACGAACCCTCCCACATGCGCCCAGACGGCAACGCCGCCCGACGGGTCTGCATGCAGCATGTTCAACTGCGGCAGGCCGGCCAACACCTGCAGCGCAAACCACCAGAGCAGCACCAGCCAGGCCGGAAAGTGGAACAGAAAGATGGGCGGGAAGAACATGCGCACCCTGTGGCGTGGGAACAGCACCAGGTAACCGCCCATGACACCTGAAATCGCACCTGACGCGCCGACGGTCGGGATTGGCGAACCGGGCTGCAGCGCGACGTGCAGCGCGGCAGCGGCCAACCCGCAGACGAGATAAAAACTCAAAAATCGCCGCGGTCCTGTGAGGTCCTCGACATTGTCACCGAAGACCCAGAGAAAGAGCGCGTTGCCGAGCAGGTGTCCCCACCCGCCATGCATGAACATCGAAGTCAGTGGCGTGAGCCAGTTGACGGCAGAACGGTCCACCAGGCAAGCCCAGCCCGCTCCCATCGGCACCGACATGCCAACAGGTGCCACACGTGTCACTTCGCCCGGAACCAGGCCGAACTCGCATACGCTCTTGATCAGCGCTGTGCCATCGGCTCCCCCACCCTGCACGAACAGCCATGCACCGACCATTACCGCAAGGATGGCCCAGGTCATGATCGGACGGTTTTCGGTCGGGTTTTCGTCGCCGATCGGGAACATGGCTCGCGGGTGAGAGTCGGGGAAAGTGGAATCTTAACGCGCCATGCCACCCGCGACTTGACGGCTACTGCGCTTGGCGGCAGTGGATCGGCCGGCACCCTGCCGCGCGCGACTATGCGCACTGCCAATCCGGCATGTATCGGAGGTGTCGATCTTGCCCCCTAGCGATTCACGTCGACACGCATGCGCATTTCTCGCGCGGCGACGACGATAGGCTCCGGCTTTCTGCTTTGGAGCGCGCTGATATCGACACTCGAGGACTAATCCGAATGGCTGACAAGGTGATTGGCATTGACCTCGGTACCACGAATTCCGTGGTTGCCGTGATGGAGGGTGGGGATCCGGTCGTGATCCCGAATGCCGAGGGTGGTCGCACGACGCCGTCGGTCGTGGGCTTTTCGAAGGACGGCGAGCGGCTGGTCGGACAGATCGCCAAGCGACAGGCCGTGACGAACCCGACGAACACGATCTTCTCGATCAAGCGTTTCATGGGCCGCAAGACCTCGGAGGCGACGCAGGAGCGGGGACGCGTGCCGTACACGATCGTCGCCGGTCAGAATGATCTCGTGAGCGTCGAGATCCAGGGCAAGCGCTACACGCCGCCCGAGATCTCCGCGATGATCCTGCAGAAGATGAAGCAGACTGCCGAGGATTACCTCGGACATGGCGTGACGAAGGCCGTCGTCACGGTGCCGGCGTATTTCAACGATTCGCAGCGCCAGGCCACCAAGGATGCAGGCAAGATTGCCGGGCTCGATGTGCTCCGCATCATCACCGAGCCGACGGCTGCCGCGCTGGCCTATGGCCTCGACAAGAAGAAGGACGAGAAGGTCGCCGTATTCGACCTTGGCGGCGGCACCTACGACATCTCGGTGCTGGAATTGTATGACGTCGACGGCTCGCGCCAGTTCGAGGTCAAGTCCACCAACGGCGACACGCATCTGGGCGGCGACGACTTCGACCAGCGCGTGATCGACTGGCTCGTAGCGGAGTTCAAGAAGGATCAGGCCATCGACCTGTCCAAGGACCCGATGGCGTTGCAGCGTCTGAAGGAAGCCGGCGAGAAGGCGAAGATGGAGTTGTCGAGCACCCAGTCGACCGACATCAACCTGCCGTTCATCACGGCGAACGCCAGCGGCCCGAAGCACCTGAACTACTCGCTCACGCGCGCCAAGTTCGAGCAGCTCGTGGACGACCTGATTGCGCGATGCATTCCACCGATGGAGAAGGCGCTGTCTGACGCAGGCCTGAAGCCCGGTGAGATCGACGAGATCCTGCTGGTCGGTGGCTCGACGCGCATCCCGAAAATCCAGGAAACCGTCAAGAAGTTCTTCGGCAAGGAGCCGAACAAGGGCGTGAATCCCGACGAGGTGGTGGCCATTGGCGCGGCCGTCCAGGGAGCGGTGCTCACCGGCGAGCAGAAGGACGTGCTGCTGCTCGACGTGACGCCGCTCTCGCTGGGCATCGAGACCCTCGGCGGCGTGATGACGACGTTGATTCCACGCAACACCACGATTCCGACCAAGAAGTCCGAGACGTTCAGCACCGCAGACGACAACCAGACGCAGGTCGAGATCCATGTGCTGCAGGGCGAGCGTGATCTGGCCACGTACAACAAGACGATCGGCAAGTTTCAGCTGACAGGCATTCCGCCGGCAGCGCGCGGCCAGCCACAGGTCGAGGTGGTCTTCGATATCGACGCCAACGGCATCCTGCACGTGACGGCCAAAGACAAGACGACCGGCAAGGAGCAGAAGATCCGCATCGAGGCATCGAGCGGCTTGTCGGAAGGCGAGGTCGATCGCATGGTCAAGGATGCCGAGAAGAACGCCGAGGAAGACAAGAAGCGCCGTGAGAGCATCGATTCACGGAATCGTCTCGACAGCATGACGTACGACGTCGAGAAGAATGCGAAGGAGTGGGCTGATCGCCTCGCCCCCGAGACGAAGGAGAAGCTCGATGCCGCCGTCGAACGCGCACGCAAGGCATTGCGAGGCGAGGATGTTGCCGAAATCCAGTCGGCGCAGGACGAATTGAGTCGGATCTACAGCGAGGCGGGTGCGTCGTTGTATGCGCAGTCCGCGACGGATGCCGGTGCACCGCCGGCCTCGGATCCTGCCGCCGATGGTGCCGCGAAGACCGAAGATGTGGTCGAAGCGGATTACGAGATCGTGGACGACAAGAAGTAAGTCGACCGTCCGCTGGGCAGCACCGTGGGCACGCCCTCATTCCGGCATCCGGAATGAGGGCGTGCCTGTCCGCGCGACCGAGTCGGGCGTTACGATGTGCGATGGCCGGAACGACGAGGAAACTGTTGTGGTTCTGATAGGGTATCGACGAACGACTCTTCCCGGATCCGTGAGCACGCTATGAGCATGATGACACGCGCTAAAGTCGCCGGCGCCGTAATGGCGGCATTTGCAGGTGGTTTGGGCATCGCCACGGTCTTCGAGATGCCGCAGTCGAGCTTCGCGCAGACGGCGCGCTCCGGATCGCGCGCTGCCAGTGGCCCGCGGGACGATGGTGGATCGCCGGGCTTCGCCGATGTAGCGGAGCGCGTGACGCCCGCTGTCGTTTCCATTCAGGTCGAGAAGGATGCGCCGCGCCAGACACAGGCTCGCCGCCCTACGAACGTGCCGCCCGGGATGGAGGAGTTTTTCAATCAGTTTCAGGGTCGCCAGCCGCGCCAGCCGATGGAAGGCAGCGGAACAGGCTTCCTCATCACGCCGTCGGGTTACATCCTCACCAACAATCATGTGGTGGGCGATGCGGACCGCATCAAGGTCATCCTCACGGATCATCGTGAATTCAGCGCGAAGGTGATCGGCAAGGATCCGACGACCGACGTGGCCGTGATCAAGATCGAGGGCAGCAGCCTGCCGACGCTCACCTTCGGCGACGACGCCGCGGCACGCATCGGCAGCTGGGTGCTGGCTATCGGCAACCCACTCGGGCTGGACTTCACCGTCACTGCCGGCATCATCAGCGCCAAGGGACGTGGCGGTCCGCAGCTTTCGCGTGCGCTCGAGAATCGCTACGCCATCACGGACTTCATCCAGACGGATGCGGCGATCAACCCGGGCAACTCCGGCGGTCCGCTGGTGAATGCGCGTGGTGAGGTCATCGGCATCAACAGCATGATCGCCAGCGAGACCGGCTACTACAGCGGATATGGTTTCGCAATCCCGATCTCGCTCGCGAAGAACGTCGCGGACGACCTGATCGCGCATGGACGTGTGCGGCGTGCGGTACTCGGCATCCAGATCAAGGACGTCACGGCCGAGGAGGCCAAGGCGGCACAGCTGGCAAAAATTGCCGGCGTGACCGTCGGTGATTTCTCGACCGACGGCAAGACGGCCAGCCCGGCGAAAATCGCGGGCCTGGAACCGGGTGACGTGATCATTGCAATCGAAGGCACGCCGGTGGATCGTGTCGGCGCGCTGCAGCGCATCGTCAGGATGAAGAAGCCGGGCGACGTGGTTTCGGTGGACGTGATGCGCTTCGGCGACAGGAAAACGTTCCGAGTGAAACTGGCGGAGGCGCCGGGCGAGCCAACAGTCGCTGCAGCCGCGACCGCTCCGACTGCGACTGATTTGGAGACGTCGAAGGGGGTGTCGGCCGACAAGCTGGGCATCACCGTCGAAGCGCTTTCGGACACCTTCGTGCGCGAGGGTCGTGTGCCGCCCACCGTGAAAGGCGTGCGCGTGACGGATGTCGAGGTGACGAGCGGGGCGCGCAGCAAGCTGTTCGCCGGCAGTGACATCATTACCGAGGTGATTTATCCGCGACCGCGTCGCGCGGTGCGCACCACCTCGGAATTGCAGGCGGCGTTAAACGGCTTGAAGGGCGGCGACGTGATCACGCTAGGGGTCTACAACGTGCAGTCGCAGACCAACCGCATCGAAACCGTGCGGGTGGGTGGCAAGTAGTCTCCTGCACAATTCACATTAGTCGTCATGACGGCGCCACCTGCAGAGCGGGTGGCGCCGTTTTCGCGGTCCGCGCGTGACCCGCGACATGGTAGCTTCCAGGCAGTACGCCGACGTGGTGGAATTGGTAGACACGCCAGACTTAGGATCTGGTACCTCACGGTGTCCGGGTTCGAGTCCCGGCGTTGGCATTGAAGGAGAATTGCAGTGAGAACTGGCTGTGCGCTTGCCGTCTGCCATCTGCAGGTCCGGCCCGTACGCGGGCAGCCCCGCCCGTGCAGCTCGGGGCCAGCGTGCATCCGCTCCGCCGCCCTCTCCTCCCGGATCACTTCACGACTGCTGTCGGCGTCTGCCTCGTGCTGGTTCTCTTCGCGCTCGCCGCGATCATCTCCAACCAGTACAGCCGACTCGCCAGGATGGCCTGGGTGGCAGAGCTGGCCATGTCGCGCCGGGGTGACTCGGTGCTGGACCGAGCGGGTGTAGGGCTGGGCGAGCAGGGACGCGCAGACATGCCGTTCAAGGTGGTCGCTGCGGTGCTTGGCGGCATCGGCCGAAGGCTGACGACGGCATTCGCACCGATCGGGGGGGTACCTGAGCGCAGTTGGCAAGGCGCTGGAACTGGGCTTCAAGCCGGTCGGCGCAGCGCTGAGCCTCGTGGCAGGCGCACGAAACTGACTCACGGACACTTGGCACTCATTCCGCACCCCGGATGGGGTAGCTTGTGGAATCGGGGCTGACTGTCGGCGACGGCATGCGGCCCCGTTCACATCCTGTTGGGAAACTTCATGTACGTGCCCGCGTTCAGCTCGCAGTGGAGCTTGGCCGTCGTCGACCTCACCCCTGACCCGCTGTCCCGCGATGAGTGATCGTGATGCGCAGGTATGCCAGTGCATCGTGCGTCAGCACGCACGCACGTTCCACCTGGTAAGCATCTTCCTGCCCCGAGGGAAGCGTCGTGCTGCCTTTGCGCTGTACGCATTCTGTCGTGTGGCTGATGACATTGTCGACCGCGCCGATCGTGCCCGGTGCGGCGGACTCGAGGCCGACCCCGAGGTGATTGCGGCGCTCGCCGATCATGAGCGGAAGCTGTCGGCGACACTTGCAGGGCAACCGGACGACCCCGTCTTCAGCGAGCTGCATCGAGCCATGAGCGCGTTCGACGTGCCCGCCGCCGTGCTGACCGAGCTGCTGGACGGCGTGGCGATGGACCTGAAGCCCGTGCGCTATGAGACATGGCCGGAACTGGCGGCTTACTGCGAAGGCGTCGCGGCGTCTGTTGGCGAGATGTGCACCTGGGTTTTCGGCGTGCAGGGTGACGCGCAGGTCCGCGCAGTTGCGTTGCGGTACGCGCGGACCCTCGGCCTCGCAATGCAGCTGACCAACATCCTGCGCGATGTGGGCGAGGATGCACGCCGCGGGCGATGCTATCTGCCGCTGCACGACCTGGCGGCGTTCGGCCTGTCTGCTGCCGAGATCCTCGACGGCTCGCTCGTTGCAACAGATCCGCGTTGGCAGCGCTTCATGACGCAGCAGGTTGGGCGTGCACGTGCCCTCTATGAAGCGGCGATGCCTGGTATCCCGTTGCTCTCGCCCGATGCCCAACGCTGCGCGTGGGCGTGTGCGATCGGATACAGCGGTATTCTTGGTGCTGTCGAACGAATCGGGTTCGACAGCTTGAGACAGCGTGCGCGTCTTGGCACGTCTGCGCGACTGAATGTGCTGGCGCGCGTCTGGCGCACGCGACCAGTGACACAGCTTCGACATCCTCACCCGGTGGATGCCGGCCCGCAACTCGAGTGGGAGCCGGCTCAGCCGGTTCAGTCCGAGGAGCTCGTCCGACTGGCTTGAGCTGTTTTGCTGTCCGATTGACGCGCGCTCCAGTGTGCGTCATGCTGACGTAACTCCCGCTGCTTCGACTCGAGGAACTGCACGTGACGGTTGCCACTCATATGCCACAGGACGACAGCACGCCATTGATGCGCGTGGCTCTGGCATGCCTGCTGGCGCACGGCGCCATGATGTTTTTCTCCGGATTGGCGTTTGCGACCTTCCTGTCGCCTCCGTTCCCGGAATGGTTGCAGACGCCGTCGAACCAGAAGATCATGATGTTCGGCTTTAAGTGGGGTGGCCAGACTACGGTGGTACTTGGCGCCTTGGCCGGACTGCTGCATTCCATTGGTCGACTGGGACGCCGCACCGCCATCCTCGTCTTCGTGACGAGCTTCGGCATCTCGCTCGGCTCCGAATTGCTCGGCACCGGTACGGGACTGCCGTTCGGCCCGTACAGCTACACGAACCAGTTGGGTTACAAGGTGTTCGGCCTCGTGCCGTTCAACATCCCGACCTCCTGGTTCTTCATGCTGTATTGCTCGCTGGCGATTTGCGGCCGCATCCTGCCCGCAAAAGATGACAACACGAGCCGCTGGTGGTGGTCGCTGGTGGCAGGGCTGGTGTTGACGGCGTGGGACGTGTCGATGGATCCGGCAATGGTGGCCAGCGTGCACTGGCTCTGGCATCTTCCGTCGCTCGAGGGCATGCCGCTGTGGCAGAACATCCTGATCGGCGGGCATTTCTATGGTATGCCGCTCACGAACTGGCTGGGCTGGCTGCTGACGGGTATCGTGGTCGCCCGTGTGATGCTGATGATCGTGCCACCGACACGCTGGGCACGCGACGTCTCACCGTCGAAATTCCCGCTTGCGCTGTATGCGGTGAACGCCGTGTTGCCGCTTGGCATCTGCATCGGTCGCGGCCTCTGGGCAGCGTTCGTGTTGGGCGCAATCGCGATGGCAATTCCGTTGTGCCTCGCGCTTCGGAAGGGGCCGCAGCCTGTTGGCAGCGCGACTCGTCCGAGCAGCGCCCGCGGAGACGTCGCAGTCGCAGGACGATGAAACCCAGCGGGTTGCCCGGTGCTTGACTGGCTTCGTGCCCCTGCGCTGTACGATGCGATTCTGGCGCTGCTGGTAATCGAGGGCGCCCTGCTTTCCCAATGGACCCGCCGCACCGGACGCGGTTTGCCGCTGCCCCAGCTGGCGTCGTTCCTTGGGGCCGGCGCCGGCTTCACGCTCGCCTGTCGCGCTCTCGCGGCTGGTTGGCCCGCATGGACGCTGGCGCTCGCACTCAGCGCTGCGTTCGTCTGCCACCTGATGCACCTGCGCGCGAGCCGTTGAAGCCCGTGCGCGATTCCTGAGATATCCCGCATGAACATCATCGTCATCGGCAGCGGATTCGGTGGTTTGTCCGCCGCAGTCCGCCTGCAGGCACAGGGTCACCAGGTCACAATCGTCGAGAAGCTCGACAAGCCCGGCGGGCGGGCGTACGTCTTTGAGCGTGACGGTTTCAAGTTTGACGGCGGACCGACGATCATCACCGCGCCATGGATGATCGACGACATCTTCGCCACCGCCGGTGCGAAGACGAGCGATCATGTCCAGATCGTCCCCATCGACCCGTTCTACAACGTCCGCTTCGAGGACGGCACCGTCTTCCGCTACAACGGCGAGCGCGAGAGCGTGTTGAACGAAATCCGGCGCTTCAATCCGGACGACATTCCCGGTTACGAAAAGTTCTTCGCCGAGACGGAAAAGGTCTTTGCCGCCGGCATGTCGCTGGTGGATCAGCCGTTCAGCACCGTGGGCAGCATGCTGAAGGTTGCGCCCAAGCTGGCGATGCTGCAGGCGCAGCGATCCGTCACTGCATTCGTCTTCAAGTACATCAAGGATCCGCGGCTGCAGCAGGTGTTCAGTTTTCATCCGCTGCTGATCGGCGGCAACCCGTTCCAGGCCAGCTGCCTGTACACGCTGGTGCACACGCTGGAGCAGAAGTGGGGCGTGCACTTCGTGATGGGCGGCACGGGTGCACTGGTCCGGGGCCTCTTAAGTGCATTCACCAACATTGGCGGGACCGTGCGGCTGAACGCCGAGGTTGCCGAAGTCGCCGTCAATCCCACGACGCGCCGCACGACGGGCGTAGTGCTGGTAAACGGCGATCGTATCACCGCCGACGCCGTCGTCTGCAACGGCGATGTCGCGAACAGTTACATGCAGCTGGTGAAGCCGGAGTTCCGCCCGAAGAACACCGATACGCGATTGAAGAAGCTCGATTACTCCATGGGCCTGTTCGTGAGCTACTTCGGCACGCGTGGCACGCGCGACATGTGGCCGGACATCGCCCATCACGAGATCCTGATGGGCCCGCGCTACAAGGGTCTGCTGGGCGACATCTTCGACCGCAAGCACCTGTCGGATGACTTTTCGCTGTACCTGCACCGTCCCACGGTCACGGATCCATCGCTGGCACCAGAGGGCGACGACGCCTGGTACGTGCTATCGCCGGTGCCGCATCTCGGCGGTGACACAGACTGGGCGGCGGCGCACCAGAAGTACACCGATCGCATCATGGGTTACCTCGACGAGCGGTACCTGCCTGGCCTGAAGTCGCGCGTCGTGTCCGAGCATCACGTGGATCCGCGCTACTTCCGCGACACGCTGAACAGTCACCTTGGCAGCGCATTCGGCGTGGAGCCGACGCTGTTTCAATCGGCGTACTTGCGTCCGCACAACATGAGCGAAGACATCCCCAACCTTTATTTTGCGGGAGCCGGCACGCATCCCGGCGCGGGGCTGCCGGGTGTCATGGGCTCGGGCAAGATTGTCGCCGACATGATCGGGCTCGCGCCGGGGGCCCGCCTGCGCGGACAGAAGTCGAAGTCGGCACGCGAGGCGGTCGAGGAATTGCTCGCCGTCTAGTCACCTGACCACGCCGCATGATGTACGAGACCGCCGCACCGCGTTATTCCTCGCGCAATGGGCGGTTTCGTTGCGTGAGACATGCGGCATGGCAACACGTGCACAGAACACCTCGTCAGAACGTGACGGAGATACCCGTGTTGACCGGGCGCATGATTGCGCGCGCCGGCGCACCCTCATGGCCCGCGACCTTCAGGGGAAGCACGATCAGGTCGTAGTCACCGGCAGACGTCCGGTGCAGATCCAGCCCCTCGACGATCGGGATACCCTTGCCGAGCAGGATCTGGTGCGCGCGCGGTGCCGGCGCGGCGAACTGCTCCGCCGAGATGTAATCCACGCCGACGAGCTTCACGCCGGCCGTGGCGAGGAGCTGCGCCGCGTCCTCGGTGATGTACGCAAAGTCACGATGGAAGGTGGAGGAGTCCATCCATCCGCGCGCAGTGCTGCGCGTGCTGAAGAGGATGCGCTCGGCGCCCTTCCAGTCATGCCGGTTCAACTCGGCGGCGTTGATCTGCTGCACGCTGTCGGCGATCTCGATGACGCGTGCGGAACCGATGAAGGCTGCGACGTCCACCTTGTCGATCGAGGCGCCGTCCTTCACGAAGTGCATCGGCGCATCGATGTGCGTGCCGCTGTGCGCGCCAAGGGCGTACGTGGAGAGCGTGAGCGCGTCGCCCTTCCGCATGTCCTTGAGGAATGTGAACACCATCGGTGCATCGCCGTCGTAGACAGGTGTGCGCCCTGCGGCAAGTGTGGCGGTGACGTCCAGCCAATTGTCGACGGGCAGACGCGACGCGCCGCTGGGCAGGGTCACCGGCGGAGTGCTCTGCGTGGTGCACCCCCAGAGGCCGGCAACGAGCAGCGCGCGAGACAGCGTGACGTGGTGACGCATGGAGTTCTCGGGAAAAGGCAGCGGCAACGATCAGGGTCCGATACACAGCCTACAGCAACGCGGCAAGCAGCAGCGTGAATGCCAGTCCCGCGACGCCGACGATGGTCTCCGCGACTGTCCATGTCCTAAGCGTCTGCGGCACCGTCATGTTGAAGAATTCCTTGATCAGCCAGAACCCTGCATCGTTGACGTGCGACAGCACGAGCGAGCCGGCGCCGGTGGCCAGCACGAGCAATTCCGGCGGTGTGCCGGGGCGCAGCAGCGCGATCGGCGCGACGATGCCCGCAGCTGTCGTCATGGCGACGGTAGCTGAGCCGGTGGCCACGCGGATCAGTGCCGCGATGAGCCATGCCATCAGCAACGGCGAGGCATTCGCATGCAGCGCCACATTGGCGATGGCACGTCCGACGCCGCTCTCGATCAGCACCCGGTTGAATCCGCCGCCCGCACCGATCACGAGCAGGATCGTCGCCGTGGGCGAAAGGCAGTCGTTCATGAACTTGAGCAGCTGCTCCCTGCTGAATTGCTGATCGCGTCCGAGCGACCAGAACGAGAACAGCAACGCTACCAGCAGCGAGACGATCGGGTTACCGATGAACGCCAGTGCATGCCGCACCGGATTCGCCGCGTCGAGCGCAATTTCGGCCGTGCTTGCGCAGAGCATGAGCAGCACCGGCAGCAATACCGTGAAGACGGTGATCGCGAAGCCGGGCATCACGCGCGTGTCGTCACTCACGAACTGATTGGCCAGCGGGTTGTGCGCGGGCAGGTGAATCCGCGGTGCGACCCAGCTGGCGAACACCGGGCCGGCCAGCGCCGCCGTCGGCAGCCCCACGAGCAAGGCGTACAGGATGGTGAGACCAACGTCTGCCTTGAATGCCGTCACGGCGAGCATCGCGGCAGGATGCGGTGGCACCATGCCATGCACCACCGACAGCCCGGCAACGAGCGGAATGCCGATCTTGATCAGCGACGTGCCGGTCTGCCGCGCAATCGTGAACACCAGCGGAATCAGCAGCACGAACCCGACCTGGAAGAACACTGGTATGCCCACGATGAAGGCGACGAACATGATCGCCCAGTGCACGCGCGCTTCGCCGAAGACGCCGATCAGGGTCCGTGCGATGCGCGCCGCGCCGCCCGACTCCGCCATCATCTTGCCGAGCATGGTGCCGAGTCCGACGACGATCGCGATGAAACCGAGCGAACTGCCGACGCCATCCTGAAATGCCTTCACTACGGTCGGCAACGGCATCCCTGCGGCCACGCCCATCGCGAGCGAAACGGTGACCAGCACGATGAACGGATGCAGCTTGTACTTCGCAATCAGCACGACCAGCGCCACGACGGCGAGCAACGCGTAAAGCAGCAGCAGCGTATCGGGCGGGACGACGACCGAAGATGTCATGCCGTCCCACGCTGCAGTGCAGGCAGTCGTTCAAGGATGATCGCGAGTATCGCAGCCGGCGCCTGCCCCGCGTCGATGGTCAGCGCGCACTCGTCGTGCTGCGGCGGCTCGAGTGCGGCAAGCTGACTGCCGAGCAGCGTGGCGGGCATGTAATGCCCGGTCCGCACCTGCAGCCGCTCGCGGAGCAGTTCGGCGCTCGCCTCGAGGAAGATGAAGCAGGCCGTGTCGTCGGCGGATCGCAGCAGGTCACGATAGCGACGCTTGAGCGCGGAGCAGCTCATCACCACGCCGCGGCCGTCAGCGCGCGCCACGCGCAGCTGCTCCGCAAGGGCCAGCAGCCAGCCATGTCGGTGCTCGTCATCCAGCGGCGTGCCAGCGGCCATCAGCGCCACATTCCCCGGCGGGTGGAATGCGTCGCCCTCCACGAACGACAGGTGCAGCGCGTCGGCGAGCGACGCGCCGATCAGCGACTTGCCAGCGCCTGCCGGTCCCATGATCACCAGTGCGTATCGCATCAGGCTTATCATCGTGATTCACGTGTTCGAGGCCGCACGAAGCCGTCGGCGCCAGATCAGGTACGCCGGTGCGCCGGCCAGCACGACGGCGATGCCGATCGCTGCGTCCCGCGGCTGCGCGATCACCGTGTTGATCACGATGGCCGACCCTGCGATGACGAAGAGCAGCGGCGTGAGTGGATACAACGGCACCCTGAAGGGACGGGCGGCCAGCGGGCGTTTGATGCGCAGCGCGATCACGGCGGCTGCACCGAGCGCATAGAAGATCCAGCCGATGAACACCACGTATGTCAGCAGCTGCTCGAAAGTGCCGCTCAGCGCCAGCACGATCGCCCACGAGCAGCTGCAGATGATCGCGACGGCGGGCGTGCCATACGTGCGATGCACCTCGGTCAGCCTGCGGAAGAACAACCCGTCGTGGGCCATCGCGTAATACACGCGCGGCACCGTGATCACCGTCGCATGTGCAGCGCTGTACATCGAGACGATGATCGCCGCAGCAATGAGCCAGCCCGCCGCCGGCCCCATGACCGTCGCCACGGCTTCGCCTGCCACGCGATCCGACGCGGCGACACGCGCCGGACCCAGCGCCGCGAGATAGGCGAGATTCGCGATGAGGTAGATGACGATGAGCAGGATGGTGCCGAGCGTGATGGCACGCGGCAAGGAACGCTGCGCATCCTTTGCCTCGCCGGATACGAAGGTGACGTACTGCCAACCCTCGTAGGCCCAGAGCACGGAGATGATCGAGAGCCCGACGCCCGATGCGGTGACGGGCGTCACGCGCGCAGTGGCCGTGCCGGCACTACCGTCGCCGAGCACGAACAGCACGGCGCTCATGCCAAGGATTGCGAGGACCTTGATTGCCGTCGCGACGTTCTGCACGATCGCGCTGCCGCGCGTGCCGCGCACGTTGATCACCATCATGATCACGATCAAAGCCACGGCGAACACGTTCTTCTGCATGGCGCTCATCGGCATGAATTGCGTCATGTAGTTCGCTGCTGCGACCGAGAGCGTGGCGATGGTGCCGGCACCGATCACGAAGAACAGTGTCCAGCCGTAGAGAAATGCAGGAAACGGTCCGAATCCGTCGCGGATGTAGGCATACAGCCCGCCGCCGTTTCCGCGCTGCTCCATGGCGCCAAGCTCCGCGTAGCTCAGGGCACCGAGCAGCGAGAGCACACCACCCACCACCCACACCGTCATCGCGATCCGCACCGAGCTGCCGCTCTGCGCCAGCACTGCCGATGGCACGAGGAAGATGCCGGATCCGATCACGTTGCCGATGACGAGCAGTGTCAGGTCGCGGGTGCCCAGCGTTCGCGCGAGGGAGTCGGCCATGGAGTGCACTGAAGGCAGCGTGGACTGCGGGGTCGCGCTGCAACGTATTGCGAGGCCCACGCAGGCGCCCGGCCATTGCCTCGGGGCAGCGTCGCCGATTGAATCCCGTGCAGCAACCGCTGCGCGCTTCGCGTGCAGGGCACGTCCACGTCCGACGCCGATCACGCCATGTTCTCACGCTTCACCCGCGCCATCGTGCGCCCGCCCGCACGCAACTTCGCCGACGGCCTGACGACTGCGGACCTCGGTACGCCCGACGTGGATCGCGCCCTGACGCAGCATCGCGCGTATTGCGATGCACTGGTGCGGCATGGCGTGCAACTCGTCATGCTCGATGCCGATCCGCGATACCCCGACGCCACGTTCGTCGAGGACACGGCGCTGATCCGTCCCGACCGCGGTGCGATCATCACGCGCCCGGGCGCTGCGAGCCGTGCCGGCGAAGTGGACGCGGTGGCCGATGCGCTACGCGTGCACTTCAGCGACCTCGCACGCGTGACCGAACCTGGAACACTCGACGCGGGCGACGTGTGCGAAGCGGGCGATCATGTGTTCATCGGCATCTCGCAACGCACCAACAGCGACGGCGCTGCGCAGCTTGCCGCGTGGCTGGCGCCGTTCGGCATTACGTCGTCCACGGTCGACATCCGCGATGTGCCAGGCATCCTGCACCTCAAGAGCGGTATTGCGGCCCTGGAACCGCAGCGACTCGTGTTGATCGATGCACTCGTGGATCATCCGGCCTTTGCAGGCTACGACGTCGTGCGTGTTCCGCCGGGCGAGGAGTACGGCGCCAACTGCGTGCGCGTCAACGATGCAGTGTTCGTCTCGGCGGGCCAGCCGCAACTCGAGGCGCAGCTTCGCGCGTGCGGCTATGCGCTGGAGGTGCTGGAGATGGGCGAATATCGGAAGATGGACGGTGGTCTGAGCTGCCTGTCGCTGCGATTCTAGCGCGCGACAGTAACGAATGAATGGATGCTTCGTGACGGCATTCCGTACTGTGATGCACGATTTGAATGGCGGTCATCGTGCGCCGATGTCGCCTCAGTCGCCCAACGGATCGCCCAACGGCACGGTGATGACGCAGCGGGGGTCAGTGCGGACGTGGGGACGCGACGAGGTGGCCGACCAGCGGAATCACCGTTGTGAGCAGCCCGGCACCAAGCAGCACCAGCGCCGTGAGAAGAGCCCACCGAATAGTGAAGCGCTGGTGCGCATCGAAGTCGACGCCCGCGAGGCCGACCAGCAGGTATGTGGACGGCACCAGTGGACTGAGCAGGTGCACCGGCTGGCCGATCAGCGACGCGCGCCCCATCTCGGCGGCCGTGATGCCGTACGCCTGGCCCGCCTTCGCGAGAATCGGCAGGATCCCGAAGTAGAAAGCATCGTTCGAGATGAAGAAGGTGAACGGGATGCTGAGGAGCCCCGTCACGATCGAGAGATACGGCCCAAGCGCGTCGGGGACGTGCTGCACGACCGTTTCCGCCATGGCATCCACCATCCTCGTGCCGGAGAGGATGCCGGTGAAGATGCCGGCAGCGAAGATCAACGACGCAACGGCCATCGCGTTGGCCGCGTGCGTAGCCAGGAGCTGCTTCTGTTCACTGACACTGGGATAGTTGATCATGATCGCGATCGCGAAGGCGATCATGAACAGCACCGGCAACGGCAGGAGGCCGACCACGAGTGCGAGCATCAACATTACAGTCAGCGCCACGTTCACCGGCAGCAGCGCCGGGCGACGCATGTGTGAAAGCGTGCCGGCACCGACGCACATCGTGTCGTGCACGGGACGTACACAATGGGTGGCGGCGAGGCGCGTTCGCTCGTCGCGCCCCATGCGCCATGCGGCGTAAAGCACAAAACCGCCGGCGACCAGCATCGACGGAATCATTGGTACGAAGAGTGTCGATGCATCCACCGAGAGTGCCGTCGCGGCGCGCGCCGTGGGCCCCCCCCATGGCAGGATATTCATCACGCCGCCGGCGAGCATCGTGACGCAGGCCAGCACCAATGGCCGGATGCCGAGCCGCCGGTAGAGCGGTAACATGGCCGCGGAGGTGATCATGTAGGTCGTGCTGCCGTCACCGTCGAGCGACACCACGAGGGCGAGCACCGCCGTGCCCATCACGACGCGCACCGGATCGTCGCCCACCACGCGCACCAGCGCCGTCACCGCCGGCTCGAAGAGCCCGGCGTCGATCATGATCGCGAAGTACAGGATCGCGAAGGTGAGCATGATTCCGGTCGGCGCGATCTTCACGATGCCCGCGAGCATCATCGCGCCGAGCGAGCCGGCGAAACCGGCGAGGAGGCCGAAGACGATCGGGACCAGGATGAGGGCCGTGAGCGGCGACAGTTTTCGCGTCAAGATCAACGTCATGAAGACGATGACCATGCCAAACGCGAGGATCGTGAGCATCAGGTGCGCGTCGGTGCCTCGATCTCGTCAGGCGTCACGGGCCGGAACGCAACGTCGAACGTGAGCCACGCCACCTTCGCGAACGGCAGCAGGATGATCGGGGCCAGCGCGACGCCAAGGGGCATGAGCCAGGTCAGTGTGTCCCAGGGGACATTCGGCCAGGACACGACCAGCACCGTGGCGAAGATCACCGCGAACAGTCCCTCGGCGACCGCGAGGTTGGTGAGCATGGCGCCGGAGAAATACGAGTCGCTGCTGCGAGTGAAACGGAAACCGCAGTGGGTGCACCGATCGTTGACCGTCGCGTAGCCGCGCAAAACGGAACCAAGGCCACAGTGCGGGCAGCGGAGCCTGAGAGCGCGGCCCATCAGTGTGAAGAGCTGGCGAAAGCTCGGAAAGGCGAGCGCCGACTCGGTGGTGGCGCCGGCCGCTGGCATCGCCGGTGGCGTGACTGGCGTGCGCGGTGGCGGCTGTCGGTCGGGATCCTGCAGTTCCGGGGGATACCTCATCGTGCAATGTACCGGATCCGGACGATCGCGCCCGCGGCGGGCGTATCGCACGGACCGCTATGGCGGGTCGCGCGCTCGGCCTCATGTCCCGTTACCTTGACCAGATGTGCCGCCGTGTCCCGGCGGCTCTTCGTATCTCCCGATTCCGACCCGACGATGTCGTTTGAAATTGCCGTCAAGAAGGCCGAGGGCGTCGAGCGCCTGCTCGGTGTGACCGTCTCAGTCGAGACCGTCAAGGCCGCTGAAGACAAGGCTGTGAAGCGTTATGCCTCCGCCGCCCGGATGCCCGGCTTCCGGCCGGGGAAGGCGCCGATTCATCTGATCAAGAAGGCCTATGCCTCCCAGATCCGCGAAGAGGCCATGGAAAGTCTCGTTCAGGATGCCTGGAAGCAGGCGCTCGATCAGGAGAAGCTCGAGCCCATCGCCCAGCCGCACGTTCACGACCTGAAGTTCATGGACGGCGAGCCGGTGACGTTCGACATTCATCTCGAGGTGCGCCCCGAGATCGTGATCGAGACCACATCGGGCTTCACGGTGTCGCGTCCGTCGGAAATGGTGACGGACGAGATGGTGCAGGAGCAGCTCGAGACGCTGCGCGAGCAGCGCGCGGCCCTCAGCCCGGTCGAGGACAAGCCGCAGCCCGGTGATCAGGTCAAGGTGCAGATCGCGTCGCAGGAAGAAGGAGCCGAGATGCCGGATCAGCGCGAGTATCCGCTCGAGCTCGGCAAGGGTCAGGCGATTGCCGGCATCGAGGAGCTGATCATGGAGGCCAAGCCGGGCGAGACCGTGGAGCGCCCCGTACGCTGGCCGGACGACTTCCCGGACGAGGCACAGCGTGGCAAGGCGAAGCTCACGCGCGTGACGCTGCTGGAGGTGAAGCGGAAGATGTTGCCTGCCCTCGACGACGCCTTCGCCCGCGAGCTTGGCGACTTCGACACGGTGGAGAAGCTGACCGAGGCCGTCCGGACGGACATGGGCGAGCATGTCAGGCGCGAAGCCGAATCGGCCGTGAAGGAGCAGTTGCTGGATCAGGTGATCGCGGCCAATCCGTTCCAGGTTCCGAATGCGTGGGTGCAGCAGGTCATGGGTGCGTACATGCAGATGTACAAGGTGCCCGATGGCATGCAGGATCGCTTTGCCGGTGAGTTCCGCCCGATGGCCGAGCGTCAGGTGCGTCGCGACGTGGTGATCGACACGATCGCTGAAAAGGAGGGTCTCGTTGCCAGCACCGCTGACGTGGACGACAAGGTGGCGAAGATGGCGACGGAACAAGGTGTCGAGACTGGTCAGCTCTACGTGCAGCTCGAGAAGGGCGGTCGGCTGAAGGAGCTTGAGCGAACCGTGACCGACGAGAAGGTGTTCAACTGGTTGATTGCACGGAACACGGTCAATCAGGTAGCGTAGAGCAGCAGGCGTTCTCACCGGGGCAGCCCGGTGCCATAACCTCAGCAGGAAGCACGAACCATGGCCAGCATTTATGCCCCGTATGTGATTGAACGGTCCAGCCGCGGCGAGCGGTCGTATGACGTCTTCTCGCGGCTGCTGATGGACCGGATCATCTTTCTTGGCACGCCGATCAATGACGACGTCGCCAACGTGATCATCGCGCAGCTGCTGTTCCTGCAGGCGGACAATGCGGATCGTGACATCAGCCTGTACATCAACTCGCCGGGTGGCAGCATTTCGGCGGGTCTGGCGATTTACGACACGATGAATTTCATGTCGGCGCCGGTGAACACGATCTGCATGGGCATGGCGGCCAGCATGGGCGCATTCATGCTCAGCGCCGGTCGCAAGGGCAAGCGTTCGGCATTGCCGCACAGCCGCATCATGATTCATCAGCCGTCCCAGAACGGTGGCGGCGGCACGGCATCGGACATCGAGATCCAGGCTCGTGAGATCCTGTACCTCAAGGGCAAGATGAACGAGCTGATGGCCAAGCACACGGGCAAGCCGGTCGAGATCATCGAGCGCGACACCGACCGCGACCGCTTCATGAGCGCACAGGAAGCGCTGGATTACGGCATCATCGACAACATCGTGACGAGCCGCAACGAGCTCACGACTGAGACCAAGCCCGCCGTCGTTTCGGCAGGCTGACCGAAGTGAACGGCGCTGCATCCGGAAACGGGTGCGGTGCCGATATCCAAAGGAGGCTGCACCCTTCCGTGGTGCAGCCTCTTGCCATCTCCGGGCACGAAGACTCTTCTTTGCGATCCAGTGCCCGGGCTGTAACTTCGACGTAGTGGATGGGTCCCCACGCGGGGGATTCGCCGTGTGCTTTTGCCGGGTCTCGAATGTCGCACGACAAGCATCTGCGCTGCTCGTTCTGCGGAAAGTCCAAGGATGCCGTGCGGAAATTCATTTCCGGACCATCCGTGTACATCTGCAATGAGTGCATCGCGCTCTGCAACGAGATCCTGGCCGAGGATGAGGAACGCGAGGTCGCGGAAGCGGTCACGCAGGTTCCCACCCCGCAGGAAATCAAGGACGTCCTCGATCAGTACGTGATCGGGCAGGAGCGTGCCAAGAAGGCGCTGTCGGTGGCGGTGTACAACCACTACAAGCGGATCAACCTGGGCGCATCTCGCGACGAGGATGTCGAGCTGGAGAAGTCCAACATCCTCATGATTGGCCCTACCGGTGTGGGCAAGACGCTGCACCCGCAGACGCTGGCCAAGATCCTGGATGTGCCGTTCACGATTGCCGACGCCACGACATTGACCGAAGCGGGCTATGTCGGCGAGGATGTCGAGAACATTCTGGTGCGATTGCTGCAGGCCGGCGATTTCAACGTGCAGGAGTGCGAGCGCGGCATCGTCTACATCGACGAGATCGACAAGATCGCCCGCAAGAGCGAGAATCCGAGCATCACGCGCGACGTCAGCGGCGAAGGCGTGCAGCAGGCGCCGCTCAAGATCCTCGAGGGTGCGGTCGCGAGTGTTCCGCCGCAGGGTGGCCGCAAGCATCCGCAGCAGGAATACATCCAGATCAACACGAAGGACATCCTGTTCATCT
>JACMPK010000096.1 GCA_014377535.1 Gemmatimonadaceae bacterium | reverse complement strand
GACGAGAACGCGTCGTGGAACGACGACGAGCCGACGAATGCAGGCGTGTCAACGCCGGAATTCATGACCGAGACCATGGCTGTGCTGTACGAGCAGCAGGGTTACGTAAAGCAGGCGCTTGACATTTACGTGGTGTTGCAGAGCCTGTCGCCCAATGAAGAGGTCATCGCGCGCAAGATTGCCGACCTGCGACGCATGGTGGCGCAGGCTGAGTCTCAGGCATCACTTCAGGCAGACGCTGCCAATACGTTGCAGTATGAGAACTTGAGTGATGTCGGTTCGTTTGATTCATCGCTCGTTCCTGCGTCCTTCGCCAATGTCCCTGTCGTGCCGGACCAGTCGCTCGACGAGGCGTTTGCCTCCGCATGGAACGACGAGCCGCCGGAAGCCGAGCTTCCGGGAGATGACTGGTTTGCCGACGATGACGCGAATGCCGACGAGCGGAGCGTCGACATGTTCATGGAGTCAAACGGCATGTTCGGCGTCACCCTGGGCCGGTTCGTGGAGCCGGCGGCGTCGAGCGAGTTCGACGGTGATGTTGCTGACGCGTCTGCAGCACCGTCTGTCATCGCGCTCGCGGCGATCTTTCAAAATCCCGACATTGGCGCGTCCGATGGAGCGGCGGCCGATTACCTCGGCGTGCTTGCTGGGCAGATGGTGGGCCGGCTACTGAAAGAGCCACCGACGCTGCCGGTGCCTGATGTGCTCGAGCTGCCCCGAGCAGCTGCGTCGGATCTGGCGAGTGCCGCGGCCTTGGCGCCACTTCTGTCTTTCGACCGATTTTTTTCCGGCAGCGGCTCCGCGCCGCGGATTCGAGTCGATACGCCGCTGGCAACCGGTCGGCTCACGGGCGCTGCGCCGGCGGTGCCACACGCGGCGCCATCCCTGTCTCCGACGTTCGGCGGAATGCCCGTCGTGACGCCGCCGAGTGGTGCGACGTCAGGCGCATGGACCGGGTTCGATCGGTTCGTGCCTGCGGCCGTGAAAGAACCGGCTTCGCGCGGCTCGGATGGTATGCAACCCGTCGACGCGGTGCCGTCTGCGCTTGACATGAGCGGCAACCAATCACAAGCCTCGCCGCAGGCGCCGTCGCCGGGGGGCGACGATCGGCGCGCCGCGGCGACGGACGAAGTACCAGCGGCCGGGCCGCCGCACGAGCCTGCGGCTGCTGCTGACCGGGCGGCGCAACCGACCGATACGAAGCCGGCAGAACCTTCGCAGGCGCCGTCCTCCGACTTTCATCGCTGGCTCGAAGGGCTCTCGTGAGCGCACCCGCGACCCGCAGGGACACGCCCCTGCGAATTGCCGTGCTGCACGGACCGAATCTCAACCTGCTCGGCGAGCGTGAACCGGCGATCTACGGTCGCACGACGCTGACGCAGATCGATGCGTCGATCGTCGTGATTGCGGCGGAGCTGGATGTGCAGGTCGAGTGCTGCCAGCACAATGGCGAGGGGCAGCTGATCGATGCGATCCAGTCCTGGCGCGCCGGGCGGATTCATGGCGCCGTCGTGAATGCGGCAGCCTACACGCACACCTCGCTCGCGCTGCGCGATGCACTGGCTGCCGTCGCCGTGCCGTTCGTCGAGGTGCATCTCTCGAATATCCATGCGCGCGAGCCCGAGCGTCGGCACTCGCTGCTTGCGAGTCTTGCCATCGGGATGATCTGCGGGTTCGGCGCCGACAGCTATCGACTGGGTCTCAGGGCGATCGTCGGACGCCTGCGGGAGAATGCGTGACGGCGGATCTTGGCGCGCGCATCGCCACGCTGCAGATCGTGATGCACGAGCAGCATCTCGACGGGCTGCTGCTCACGAGTCTCGCCAACGTGCGGTACCTCACCGGCTTCTCCGGCAGCAACGCACTCGTGTTCGTCAGCGGACGCGGTGGCGTGACACTGTTTACCGACTTTCGCTATCAGACACAGGTCGTGGACGAAGTCGGCGACACGGCGCGCGTGATCGTCGCGAGCAACAGCCTCTGGAGCGAGCTCTGGGCGTTCCTGCCGACTGTTGCGGGGCTTGAGACGGTCGGATTCGAAAGCGCCCACCTGCTGCACCGTGACTTCGAGCGACTGCTTGGCGATGGCGCGCGATGGCAGTGGCGGCCAGCTCGCGATCTCGTGGAGTCGCTGCGCGAGCGGAAAGATGTCGGCGAGATTGCGCTGATCGAGGTCGCGGCGCAGATGGCGACCGATGCGCTTGCCGTGACCTTGCCGCTGATCCGGATCGGGCAGCGCGAAACGGCGATCGCTGGCCTGCTCGAGAAGGCGTTGCGCGACGCGGGCAGCGAAGCCTTCCCGTTTGCGACCATCGTCGCGTCGGGGCCACGTTCGGCGCTGCCGCACGCGCGGAGTTCGAGCCGCGCGGTGGAATCCGGTGATTTCCTCCTGCTCGATTTCGGCGCCGTCCACGCAGGCTACTGTTCGGACATCACGCGCACCGTGGTCGTGGGCCGCGCGTCAACCGAACAGCGGTCGTTGTACGACGCCGTCCGCCAGGCGCAGGAAAAGGCGTGCCTCGAAGTTCATGCCGGGATGCGCGGGCGCGAAGCCGATGCGATTGCCCGCGATTTCCTGACGGCTGCGGGGTTGGCTGACGGATTCGGGCACTCACTGGGCCATGGGATCGGCCTCGAGGTGCACGAGGGCCCCCGCCTCGCCTCGTCCGCTGACGCGATTCTTCCTCTCGATGCGGTAGTCACCGTCGAGCCAGGTGTGTATCGTGCGGGATGGGGAGGCGTGCGCATCGAGGACGATGTGCTGCTTGCTGCTGCCGGTCCCCGACGATTGACCGACTTTCCTCGCGAGCTGCTGGAGTTGAATTGACCGTGACACTCGCGTCATCTGCCGTCAGAGCCCACTCATGATCGACCTGCGATATCTGAAGAAAGTTCTCGAGATGCTCGACGAATCGACCGTCGACTCTCTGGAGATCACCTCGGACAAGGGGATGAAGCTCCGCGTCTCGAAGAGTCCCACCCAGCGTGGCGGCACCGTGATGGGCGCGCAGATGATGGCTGCACCGGCACTCGCCGCCCCTGCGGCCGCCGCTCCCGTCGCCACACCTGCGGCGCCGGTGGAGGCGCCGAAGCCGGTGTCCACACTGCTGGAAGTAAAGTCGCCGATGGTCGGCACGTTCTACGCGAAGCCTGAGCCGGGTGCGAATTCTTATGCGAGCGTCGGCACCCGCGTCTCGAAGGGGCAGATCCTCTGCATCATCGAGGCTATGAAGATCATGAACGAGATCGAGTGCGACGTGTCCGGCACCGTGGTCGAAGTGGCGGTGCAGGATTCGTCTGCCGTGGAATACGGCCAGGTTCTTTTCCGCGTCGACCCGAATGTCTGAACCGACGAGCACGGGTGCGTCGCAATCAATTGGCGACAAGCCGATCAGCGGGCAGGGGCAGCAACTCTCCGCACAACTGCGCAGCTGGCTGGCATCGCTCATCGAGCGCGATGGTTCCGACCTGCACCTGAAAGTCGGGCGCGCCCCGACGATCCGCGTCTCGGGTGACCTGGTGAGCCTCGATCACCCGGCGCTGAAGGCGGAGGATCTCTCGGCGCTCGCCGAGCAGATCATGCCGCAGCGATACCTGAAGGAGTTCCAGCAGACCCGCGAGGCGGACTTCGCGATCGGCGTTTCGGGTATCGGACGCTTTCGCGTGAATGCATACCAGCAGCGTGGGACAGTGGCGTTT